>CAYUKM010000075.1:0-4838 GCA_964445255.1 uncultured Acidimicrobiales bacterium | reverse complement strand
TTCGACGATGAGATGGAAGCTGCGTTGGCCGAGCTCATGGAGCTCGACGGCACGAAGACGCTTGCAATCAAGCGCTCCCTTCTCGCTGAGGTACAACGTCGGCGCCGGCGAGAGGCGATGCTCGGGCTGATCACTGCGTGGGAAGACGAACAAGGGCCCATCGACCAAAAGCACTTGGACTGGGCCGACCGGGTGCTGGACCGTCAAGGCGTCGACGGGTGATCGTCGACGCGACACCGTTCATCGTCGACGGTGAACGGGTCAATTCACGACTCTGGGCATTGGTCAAGCGCAACCTCGAGCGCGGTGGCGAGCTCCACACCACACACCCCGTTCTCGCCCAGGTGTGGCGCCAACCCGGTCGCCAAGCCAACCTCGCCCGAGCGCTTCGTAACTTCGACATACACGCACTCGACGATGCCGTCCCGGTAGGCCTCAAACTTGCCGAGTCCGAAACCTCAGACGTGGTCGAGGCGCACCTCGTCGTGATCGCTGAAATGCTCGGCACCTTCGTCCTAACCGGGGACCCCGACGACATGACCGCACTCAATGCCCGCTTCGAGGCCTACTAACCACAACCTCAGATTCACCGCTAAGCCTTTAGGGTTAGCTAAGTGACGAACGAGTACGGGCTCGGCTCCGGTAGTAGCGCGATCTCTAACTGGCGAGCGATGCCGGCGAATGAACGGCTGCTCCGCGATTTCTCCGATCCTGACTACGACGACTCGGACTGGCATCCGATCGACGTTCCGTCGCATTGGCAGACCCATCCGGAATTCGCCGACTTCGACGGGACGCTCCTGTACCGAGCCGACTTCACCGTCCCGGCTATCCAGCCGGGTCAACGACGCTGGCTTCGCTTCAACGGCATCTGTTACGCCGGCGACGTCTTCCTCGACGGCGCATACATCGGGCAGACCGAGGGCTACTTCACCCACCACCGCTTCGAGGTCACCGACGTCGTGGCGAAGTCGAGTACGTCGGTGCTCGCGGTAGAGGTTCGAGCACCGTCTACCGAAGCCAGTGACGACCAGCGGGACCTGACCGGCTGGTTCACTCACGGACCAGGCCTCGCACCCAACTGGAACCCCGCTGGCCTCTGGCGACCGGTTGTCGTAGTCGACACCGGACCGGTCGCGATCCGCCATTTCCGGGTGCTATGTACGAGCGCAGATACAGCCAATGCCCAGATCCTCCTACGTGCAGTCCTTCTCGCCAGCGAGCCAGGGCACGTCAAGCTCACCACAGAGGTCGCGGGCGTGACCCACACCGATTCCCACGCCGTTGCCGCCGGCGAGAATCAGGTGGAGTGGACCATCGACATTCCCAACCCCGAGCTGTGGTGGCCAACCGGACTCGGCGAACAACCGCTGTTCGATGTGAACGTCACGGCACGAACCGCGAACGGCGACGTCACCGACCGCAAGCATCGCAGGATCGGGTTCCGAACCACCGCGATGAACGACTTCATCCTGCGGATCAACAATCGCCGCACCTTTCTTCGGGGAATCAACCTGTCCGTACTACGCAGTGACATGGCTGCGCTGACCGCCGATGAGATCAAAGCTGAAGCAACAGCGATCCGAGATGCCGGCTTCAACCTGGTTCGGGTTCGTAGCCACGTCACCCGCCACGAGTTCATCGACGCAGCGGACGAGCTCGGATTGCTGGTCTGGCAAGACCTCCCCCTCTTCGGTCCATACGCCAGAAGCGTGACCGCTGCCGCTGAACAACAAACCCGTGACATGGTCGACCTCCTCAGCCACCATCCGTCCATCGTCATTTGGGGAGGCCACTCCCGACCGCATACCTCGGCTGCTCGAACCACCGCCGCGCCAGATCTACGACAACAGCAGCTGCCGAGCTGGAACCGCACCGTTCTCGACCGCGCAGTTCGTCGGGCATTTGAGCGGGCTGACCCGAGCCGGCCGATCATCGCGCACTCCGACGTCGGACCACACGTGCCTCAACTTTCAGGCAGCGATCTCAGCCTGTACTTCGGCTGGTTTGACAGCGTGGTCGAGGACATCGCCGAGTACGCAGCCACTTTGCCACGACTTGTACGGTTCGTCTCCGACATGGGATCACAATCCCTTCCCTCGAGGCCCGAGAACCTCGAAGCTGAATTGGAAGTCACGGGGGCTAACCCTGATGTGCTCCGACGGGTGATCCCGCCAACCACCTATGAAGACGTCGACGCATGGGCAGCCGCATCGCAAGCACATCAGGGCGATGTTCTAAAGGCGATGATCGAGACCCTGCGCGTGCTCAAGTACCGCCCAGTCGGCGGTTATTGCGCCGGGATATGGCGCAACGCCCAGTCCGGGCTGAGCCGTGCATTGGTCAATGCCGACGGCACCCCGCGCCTCGCACTCGATGTGGTGACCGCCGCCCAGGCACCGGTGCAACCTGTTCTCTACCCGACCACTTCACACATTCCTGCGAGGACGTCAACGTCGCTCGCTCTATTCGTGGGTAACGACTTGCCGACCGACTTTGACGATGCCGTCATCAGCGCATCCGTGACCGATCATCGAGGCACGAAGACCCAACAATGGCGAGGGAATCTGGCTGCAGACGAGACCCAGTTCATCGCCGACATCACAGTCAGAGGGGGCCGAATCGGGGCTGAGGCTTCGGTCCATATCGTCGTCACCATTCCTGGGTTGGGGCCGATAACCAATAGCTACAGCTTCGTGGCGTCCTAAATCGACTCATCCAGGGCCAACCGACGCGTCCCAACATGGCTGTTCAAACGGCTAGTTGAGAACATCTGTGTGACAGATTGACCAATTACCCCTCATCAGCGTCGTAAAGAGGCAGAATTGGAGGGTTAGGCGCTAGGTGCCGTTGCTGCGTTCGGCAAAGGCGGCTCCGCGCTTCACCTGTTTACATACCCGAGGGAGACCCCGATGGCGCAGTCCACAATCGATCTGCGAAATCCTCAACCGATCCGCAAACGGCCCAAGCCACTGCCGTTCCCGTTCAACATCTGGCAATCCGCTGTTGGACGCAAGTGGGTTATGGCAATCACCGGCGCGGGCCTCTTGGGCTTCGTCTTCGCCCACATGATCGGCAATCTGCACGTATTCGAAGGCCCAGCTGAACTCCACGAGTACGCCGAGGCACTTCGCGGACTCGGCGGCGACATCATTCCGCGCACCTGGCTCCTCTGGGTGCTGCGATTCGGACTTATCGCAATGTTCGGCCTGCACATCGCTGCGGCCTACACGACCAAAGAAATCAGCCGCAAGGCGAGCGACAACGCTGGCTTCATCGACGGCGCAAAGAGTTACCCGGGCGGACGTGACTACATCGCAGCCAACTACGCAAGCCGCACCATGCGCTGGACCGGCCCGATCATCATGCTGTACTTGCTCTTCCACCTCGCCGATCTGACGTGGGGCTTCATTCCGTCGACCGACTTCGTTCGTGGCGACCCCTACGGCAACGTGGCGAACTCGCTCGGCAACTTGCCCGTAGCGATTCTCTACATCGTCGCCAACGTGGCACTCGCCCTGCACATCTTTCACGGTGCATGGTCGATGTTCCAGAGCCTCGGCATCAACAACCCGAAATTCAACACAGCCCGTAGAGGCCTTGCTGCCGGTCTCGCCGCTGTCATCCTTATTGGGAACCTGAGTTTCCCGATCCTCGCCCAGGCTGGCGTGATCGACAACGACAGCAACCCATGCGCAATCGAAACTACCGAAGAAGGCGCAGTGGCCTGCTTTGAAGAGATCCTCGAAGCCGAAGAAGAATCAGCAGCAGTAGAAGTAGAAGGCGAGTAATCAATGACCGCAACCATCGAACCCTCGTCCAAAGTGACTAGCCCGAAGCTCGATTCGAAGGTCCCTGAAGGCGACATCACGACCATGTGGGAGAACCACAAGTTCTCCATGAAGCTCGTGAACCCGAACAACAAGCGCAAGTTCACCGTGCTCGTTGTCGGCACCGGCCTCGCCGGCGCATCGGCCGCTGCGACCATGGCCGAACTCGGCTACAACGTGAAGGCCTTCTCCTTCCACGACAGCCCTCGTCGCGCACACTCGATTGCGGCCCAGGGCGGCATCAACGCGGCGAAGAACTATCAAAACGATGGCGACTCGGTCTTCCGCTTGTTCTACGACACGGTCAAGGGCGGCGATTTTCGCTCCCGTGAGGCGAACGTTCATCGCCTCGCTGAGGTGTCGGTCAACATCATCGACCAGGCCACGGCTCAGGGCGTGCCATTTGCACGTGACTACGGCGGCCTCCTCGACAACCGTTCTTTCGGTGGCGCACAGGTATCTCGCACCTTCTACGCCCGCGGCCAGACCGGCCAACAGTTACTCCTTGGTGCTTATTCAGCGCTCAACCGCCAGATTGAATCGGGTGGTGTCGAGATGCACAACCGCAAGGAGATGCTCGACGTCGTTATCAAAGACGGCCAAACCGCAGGCATCGTTACCCGTGACCTACTGACGGGCGAGGTCGAGTCGCACTCTGGCCACGCGGTTGTTCTCGCGACCGGTGGCTACGGCAACGTCTACTACCTGTCGACAAACGCCATGATGTCCAACGTCACCGCTGCGTGGCGTGCGCACCGCCGCGGTGCGTTCTTTGCGAACCCGTGTTTTACCCAGATTCACCCGACGTGCATTCCTCCGTCGGCAGATCACCAATCGAAGCTAACCCTCATGTCGGAGTCGCTGCGTAACGACGGCCGCATCTGGGTACCAACCGAGTTCGACGACAATCGCAAAGCCGCAGACATCCCTGAAGACGCTCGTGACTACTACCTCGAGCGCAAGTACCCAGCCTTTGGAAACCTCGTGCCTCGCGATGTTGCGTCACGC
>CAYUKM010000074.1:0-13719 GCA_964445255.1 uncultured Acidimicrobiales bacterium | reverse complement strand
TAGGCCGAAAAAGGGCCCGACTCTGAGCCGGTGGCGGGAAACCGACCCAGAGCCGAACTTTTAGTTTGGTCCCGACCCGGTGGCGGGAAACCGAGCCGGGACCAAAAGCTTGGGCTCACAAACCTTGGGGGAAGGAGGAGCCCTGCAGAAGCGAAGGGGGTAGCTCAGCTTCTACGATTTTTGAGAAATTGGTCCGACACCGTTTCCGGTGGCGGGAAACCGTTGCGGTGTCGGACACGTGTATGACGCACCCTCTTGGATGAAAGTCGCGCAAGTTACTGTGAAGTAGGTCACAGTACAGATATGACCACTGTGCGTGCGAAATCGAGGGTCCTGACAGAGTTACAGCCCGGCGAGGTAGGACTCGATTAGTTCGATCTGTTCGTCGGTTGGATTCCCGCCAAGCTCCGAGGAGGAGTTGTCGCCAACTGCCCAATACGCGAACGCCTCTGCGAAGTCGCCCGCGCCGGTCGCGAAGTCTCCTGCATAGGCATCTGGCCACCAAGGGGCATCGCCGAGACCTCGAGCATTGCGCCATTCATTCCGCTCGCCATCCCCGAAGTATTCAACGTCGATAGCGTGGCCCAACTCGTGGGCGAGAATTCCTGCCAGTGATTCTGGAGTGTCGCCATCGCGAACGAACATGTCGATCGACTTGTCGTACGGGTAGGTCAGACCGCGAAAGCGGTTGTCGTGGCCGAGGTAGTTGATCTTCCAACCCGGCAAGACTTCTTGCCAATTGAAGGGCAACAACGCCTCAGCCTGGGCTCCCAAGGTTTCTTGAGGGCTCCCAAATGCGACCCCTGAAACAGGCGAAACCTCATTGCTTGGGCGTTGAGTGCTCGTGCCGGGAGCCGCACTCGAGGGCGGCGTATCTTGTGCCGTCGTGGGGGGTGCCACGGTGGTTGCGGGTGTCGATGTTGTCGCCGGGATTGTAATACCCGCCGTCAACCCTCGTAGCGGCTCCGGCTCGGGCTCCGGTTCGGGTTGATCCAAAGACTCTGGCGGAGCTTCGGGAGCCGAGCTGACCATCACGAGCGTTCCCACCGAAACTGCGCTCACAATGGCCCCAGCGGTCGGAACCCAAAGCCGGCGTTTGAACCATCCGACGAGTCCCGGCAGGACTTCGCTCTCGGTTGCCATCGACGAGAGCAATTGCTCTTCGATGAGTTCGCGTCGTTCAGCGAGTGATGCCGCGAGGATGTCGAGGTCCTCGCCTCGCAGGGGCACCGACGAACCTGGTGATCGATCCCGCAGTACGTAAACAAGTGACAGGTAGCGGTCCAAGACATGTTGGTGCGCAGCCGAGTCAAGGGGTAGCGCATGTCCAGAGGCCATGAGCACGTTGTCGTTCAGGTCGATCGTAAGTTCCGCTCGATGCGGGATGATCGGCCCGCAGTCCAACTCGTACAAGGACGTGATGGTGGAAACAATGGTGTCGTTGAGGACGCGATGGCCTGCCTCAAAGTCGGCGAGCTCTCCGACGGTGAAGGGGCTGACCGCTGCGAGCTCTTCGAGATCCGTTCCGCCGCGCTGGCGTGCTTCTACGAGCAGTTGACCAAGACGATTGGCTGGAACGACTGTTGATGCATCACTGCCCACACAGGCAAGGTCGGCGTAGACCCCCCTGGAGTTGAGCGCAGATCTTCGTTAGAAGCTCTAAGAGTTGGTCGCTGCTCGGAGCGATTCCAAGATGCGTTCCGTCGTTGGGTCCATCAACTCGCTGACGATCTGGCCGTCAGCTAAGAAGAGCACACGATCGGAGTACGCCGCTGCGATCGGGTCGTGGGTGACCATCACGATCGTCTGTCCGAACTCGTCGACCGCACGACGCAAGAAGTCGAGGATCTCCGCGCCGGTCTGGCTATCGAGGTTGCCGGTGGGTTCGTCGGCGAAGATCACCTCGGGTCGAGATGCCAGTGCCCGCGCAACAGCGACACGCTGTTGCTGGCCGCCCGACAGCTCCGATGGCTTGTGCGAGAGCCTGTCGGCCAAACCGACCGCGTTAACAATCTCCTCAAGCAGCGCTTCGTCGGTGCTAGATCGTCCCAAGTCGAGCGGAAGGGTGATGTTCTCGCGGGCTGTCAGCGTGGGAATGAGGTTGAACGCCTGAAACACGAAGCCCACTTCGTTGCGTCGCAAAAGGGTGAGTTCCTTCTCGGAGAGGTCCGCCAGGTTCGTGTCGCCGATGCTGACGTGGCCCGATGTCAGCGTGTCGAGGCCAGCAAGGCAATGCATCAGTGTCGACTTGCCCGATCCCGAAGGACCCATGATTGCGGTGAACTGGCCTCGCGCGAACGAAACCGTCACATTGTCGAGCGCTCGAACCTCCGTGTCACCAGAGCCATAGATCTTTGTTGCCTGAACCGCTCCCGCGGCCGCGACTGCGACACTCATCGAGACATCTCCTGAACAAATAGCGAGTCCCCCTCATACTACGGGTAGGGTCGAGAACGTGTTCGATTCGACATTGGAACTCCTCGGGTCGATCGAGGAACTCATCATTGAACTGTCGCAGAATCCTTGGTTCTTGCTGTTCCTTTTCGGTGTGGCTTTCTTGGACTCCGTTTTCCCGATCGTGCCGTCAGAATTCACTGTGATCGCCGGTGGGGTTGCTTCGGGTTCGGGCATGCTCATTAACGATCAGCGTCTCCTCTCGATCGTGCTCGTGATCGTCCTCGCCGCGATAGGTGCCTATGGAGGCGATTCGCTCGCATACCTAATCGGCAATCGATCCGAAAAGCTCCTGCGACGAATCTTCTTCCGTGGCGAGAAGGGCGAGAAACGGATGATCGCCACCGGGAACCAGATCCGCAAACGCGGTGGCCTCCTCCTGATTACCGCCCGCTTCATCCCGGGTGGACGAACCGCTATGACCTTCTGTTGTGGTCTGACCGAGCAACCCTTCTTGGCCTGGTTCACCCGATGGGACCTCCTGGCGGTGTCGCTTTGGGCGTCTTACGCCGGTTTAATTGGGTTCTTCTTTGGCAACGCGGTGGAGGATCCTTCGACTGCGTTGTGGGTCGCCTTCGGGTTTGCGCTGAGTATCACCGTGCTTATCGAGGCTGGCCGTTGGATCCTCGATCGGCTACAGGGCTCGAACGACTCGGACGCCTCCGAAGTCGAAGAACTCGACGCTGTCTAAGCAGCGGCTACGTCAACGGTGCGACCGTCGCATTGAGCGAGTCGATTAGCGCGCTCGGGCGGAGCCCGATATCGAATCCACGCTGGCCGCCACTGACGTAGATGTGATCACAGATCTCGGCGGTCTCATCGATGAAGGTAGGCAGCGGTCGCCGCTGTCCGAAGGGACTGATCCCTCCGGCGACGTAGCCTGACGACCGCTCGGCGTCGGCCACCGCGGACATGGTGGCTCGTTTCACTCCAGCAGCCTTGGCCAATGCCTTCAGGTTGAGAAGCTCATTCACCGGAACGATCGCCACCACGAGTGAGTCCCGCCCGTCATCGAGTCGTGCCACAAGGGTCTTAAAGACCACAGCAGGTTCGAGGCCGAGCAGCTCTGCCGCTTCGAGGCCAAAAGACGCAGATGCAGGGTCGTGTTCGTAGCGATGCTCCGAATAGGGGATCCCCTCACGATCCAAAAACACGGTCGCTGGCGTTTGCATAGCCCGACGATAGAGCGCAGGACGCTTCTAGGCGACCGTGGGGGGCGCCACGGCTACTCTGCGCTAGCCAGCGCTTCCGGTTGCGCTGCATCGGCTGCAGCTCGCCAGGCTGGGTTCACCGTGATCTCGCGGACGAGGGCATCGATCGCTCCCACCGCTCCGGCCTGGGCACCATCTTCGCCGTTGACGATGACCGAGAAGATGGCATCTCGACCGTTGGCCATCTTCGCCCAGCCGCTGAGGGAGCGTCCGTTGAGAATCGTGCCGGTCTTTGCCTGGACCAGGCCAGCGTTCGGGCCGCCGAGGCGTCCAGCCAACGTTCCAGAGACGCCGCTCACGGGCAACTGGGAACGCAGCAGATCGCCCTCCGGTGTTTCGTGCAACGCAGCCATCGACTGGACGAAGGAGCGAGCCGAACGCATATTTCCACGGCTCAACCCAGAGCCGTCGTCGATGAGGCCATCGAGCGAGCCGCAGGTTTCGAACAGTACGGACTCTAGAGCGACAGCGCCGCTTGCCAATGTGCCCTCACCTGAGGAGACTCTGCCGAGTTCCATCAGGAGGAGGTCGGCGTGCTGGTTGTCGCTCGACAACAACATCGTACGCACGAGCGAGCCGATCGGTGCAGACTCGACGGTCGCGACCGGCTCACCGGTGGCGGGTCGGACGTCTCGTGCGACGGCGACGGAGCTGACGGTGATTCCGCGCTGTTCCAAGAACCCAACGATCCGTTCGGCGTTCACGGTCTCGGGGTCGGCCTGAAGTCGCTCACTTTGGGTCCACCGATTGTTCTCCAACATCAGACCTGACAGCGGCCCGACCCACTGTGGCATGTGCCAGTCGAGCCAACCATCGGCCGATGGAGGCTGCGGAAATTCGGTGACGTCGAGGATCACGCGATCGATCTGCGTCCCAATCCTGGGAAGCGCCGTGTCGATGGCGCCGAGAAGTCGGGGGAACGTGAGCGTCGGATCCGCCCCAGCGCGGATGATCAGATCGTTGCCCAACAACTCGATCTCGGTGGTGAGCGATGAGTTCAAATCGAGAAGTTCGTTGGCTCCGATCGCGGTGAGCACCTTTTGATTCGAAGCCGGGAAGAGTCGTAGGTCTGGGTTGTGGCTTGCGACCTCGCCCCATCCATCGACCCACACTGAGACGCTGACGTCGTGACCCGCGAAACCAGGGTGGGCTAACGCCGCCTCGATGCGAGATGCCAATGCCTCAGCCTCAGGATTGTCGCCCGGCGCCTCGAAGTGCGTCGTCGAACACGCGGGATTCACCGGAATCGTCGTCGTTGTGGTGGTCGATGTCGTCGACGTGGTTGTGGTGGAGGTGGACGTCGTTGTGGTGGTCGGAGCAACCTCGCGGGACAAAACCTCAACGTCGACAATCGGAGCCCCAACTTCAGCGGAGCCTTCAGTCGCGCACCCCGCAGCGACAAGTGCCACCCCCAGCAAGAGTGGCGAGAAGCGTCTTCTCATTGCCCATAGTCTCGCCCAAAACTTCCGCTTTGTGGTCGCAGTACCTTCGATCCCGACGTAATTTTTACTTTCGGTACTAGATGGTTATTCGGCTTGCAGAATGCGAAGGTCGGGTTGTGGATCCGGGGTTTGCTCGGGTGTAGGCGATTTGCTCTCATCGGCGCTATTGGGAAGCGGCCGCTCTGGTGCGACAACAGGCGGCGCTTCGTCAACGATGAGTGGCGGCCCTGGTCGAACAAGGATCTCTTTGACGAGGGCATCGATGGCGGGAATCGCTCCGGCCACGCTGCCGCCCGCTTGACCGTTGACGATGACCGAGAAGATCGCGTCTCGTCCGTCGGCCATCTTTGCCCAGCCGCTCAGTGCGCGAGCGGTGTGCAGCGTTCCCGTCTTGGCTTGGACGTGGCCAGCGTTTGCTCCCCCGAAGCGCCCTGCGAGCGTTCCCGACACGCCGCCCACCGGCAGTTGGGAGCGCAACAGTTCGCCTTCTGGGGTGCCGTGAATAGCGGCGAGCGACTGTACCAACGATCGAGCTGAACGCCAGTTCTCTCGGCTCAACCCGGACCCATCGTTGATGAGGCCGTCGAGGGAACCACAGTTGTCATAGAGCACGGATTCAACCGCGTCCGCGCCGGCGGCGAGGGACCCCACTCCAGAAGTCAGCCGGCCCATCTCCATCAACAGCAGGTCGGCGTTCTGGTTATCGCTGGCCAACAACATCGTTCCCACAAGCGAACCAATCGGTGCAGACTCGACAGTGGCGACTGTTTTCCCGGGCGCAGGCTTGACCAGTCGTGTAACGAGCACCGAATCGACGGTGATGTTGCGCTCCCGAAGGAAGAATGCGATGCGTTCACCATTGGCCTGCTCTGGGTTGCGTGTCAGCGGTCCAGCCCCGGCCCATCGGTTGTTGTCGAGCATCAACCCCGACAGCGGCCCGACGTAGCCAGGGATGTCATTTGGGAGCCAACCAATGGCCGCTGGGTCTTGCGGGTACTCAGATGCGTCGATGATGAGACGGTCGATCGTCGGGCCGATCGCAGGCCGTGCTGCATCGATGGCCGCCATCAGCCGTGGAAATGTCAAGGTTGGGTCGGCGGCTGCTCTGATGATGAGGTCGTTTCCCGATCGCTCAATGTTTGTCGAGAGTGGGGCACTCAGGTCGAGGAGCTCGTTGGCACCGATTGCGGTGAGTACCTTTTGATTCGAGGCGGGGTGCAAGCGTAGATCCGGGTTGTGGGTAGCGATCTCGCCCCAGCCGTCGACCCAGACCGAAACGCTCACATCATGGCCGTCGAATCCCCGGTGTTCGAGTGCTGCGTCGATTCTGGTGGAGAGGGCGTCGGCTTCCGGATTCTCCTCAGCGAATGCAAAGCCCTCGTTCCAACACGCTGGGTTGACCGGAATCGTGCTGGTGGTGGTCGTGGAGGACGGGGCTGTCGTCGTGGTTGATGTCGGTGTTGGCGCCGGAGCTATTGGCCCAACGTGTGCTGCGGTAAGCGAGTCGGACAAGACCTCCACCGAGGGAACGTCAGTGGTTATTGAGCTGGCTATTGCATGTGTGGCACCGAAGAGGGCCATGACAAGAACGAGCGGCCAGAAGGGACTTCTCATTCCCTCCATTGTCAACAAATATGTCGTTCATGTGACATTGTGCGTCAAAAAGATTACGCAAAGTGACAATAGCGCCCCCGGCAGGAATCGAACCTGCGACGCACGGTTTAGGAAACCGACGCTCTATCCACTGAGCTACGGGGGCTGTGTTTTCCGCGCCGCTCGGTCTCGCCAGGCGGGTGGCCAGCGTCGAGTGCCGCTGGGTCTTTCACGTTATCGCTGTGGTGGCTCAGCGCTTGGCCTTACGCTCCTTGCGCTCGACGGATCTCTCCCATTTGCGTTGACGACTCCTGCACGCCTTGCGGCAAAAGATCTGGTTCGACGTCTTTGACTCATACAGCTCGCCGCAACGCCAATACGCACACTCCCGAAGCTTCTCGGGGTCGAGGTCGTCCCAATCGTCAGGGAGTTCGCTATCGAGGGGTTCGATCATCCACACCAGTTTGGTCTACACGCTCGCCGTGGTGTGACCATGCCTCGTTGGAGGTCCCCAGGGTCGACCCAGTAGGGTCAGGGCGTGCCTTTCGCATCCGTCGAAGAACAGCTCGAGATTGTCGACCGAGAACTGCACAGCGCGCTCGTCGGCACCACCAAATGGAACGAATCTCGTATCCCCGTCATCAAGGGCACCTTCACCCGGCTACTCAACAACGTTCGGCTGCTCACCAGCGACGAGACAACGCTTCCGATCCTCGAAATCGGATCCGATGGAAAGCTCGCCAGCGCCAAGGTGCTTCACGCGCTGACCAGCCTCGACATCGTCGCTTCGAACCTCACGGTAAAGGGACTCAAGAGAAGCATTGGTGACTACCCGATCACCATCCACAAGAACGAGGTCGGCAAACTCGACTTCCCCGACAACAGCTTCTCCATGCTCTTCGGGCGTGCTGTACTCGAACACATCTCCGACATGGACGCCTTCTTGCTCGAATGCGATCGGGTGCTAGAACCGGGCGGTGTGCTCTACCTCGACGGTGGTCCGCTGTACTACAGCCCGAAGGGTCATCACGTGGCCGTAAAAGGGCCGTCGGGAACCCATTACGGCTTCGCCAAGATGCCCGACCTCGTACCGAACTGGTGCCAGCTCGACTCGAACGAAGACGAGGTCTACCAACACCTCGTCGAGAACCCCGGCATCGACGAGCAAGACGCTCGGGTCGTGGCGCACTACATCTTCAATTCTCCCGAACAGAACCGCATGTCCGCGTCGATGGTGATCGAAGCCTTTGAGCGGTCACCGTTCAGCCAACTCGCCTACGACACGATGCACGTCAAAAAGTTTGAGCCGCCTACCCATCTGGTCGAGGAGTACGGCGAGTTCGACCTCACCTGCAACGGCTTGGCCTACTACGTCACCACCGGAGATGCTCCCGAACCTGAAGTTGCGGACGAAACTGCGCAGTCTGGCTCAGTCGGCCTGCTCTCCAAGCTGCGCGGCCGACTACGTAGCTAACTCCCGAGGGCCGCACAGTCGACAGGGGCCAAAAGAGTAGTGTTTGCCACGTGAACTTCTCCACAAGCAAATGCGGGCGTTGGGGTTCGGTTTTGTGCCGTTGGTTACTGTTAGGAACAGTTTCTCACCCCCCGAAGGAATGCTCATGACGCTTCTAACTCGGCTCCGCGACTTCGAAATGCGAACTCGCCCCGTTGATCCCCATTCAAAGGCCGCGCTCGAACGGCGCTGGAACGAGCTTCCGGCATCGCAGCAGATCCCGAGCCAGGTCCTCGGGCGACGAACCACTGGCTGCGAGGGAACCCATGGCGTGTTCCCAAAGTGCAACTTCTCGTGCAAGCCCTGCTACCACTCGAGCGACGCCAACAAGGTGCGCGTCGACGGCCCGCACACACTCGCCGAAGTCGAGCGGCAAATGCAGTACATGGCGTCTAGCAATGTGACCACTACCTATGCCCAGCTCATCGGTGGCGAAGTCAGCTTGCTCGAGCCTGAGGACCACGCCAAGGCCTTGGAGATCATGTGGGCTCACGGGCGCAAGCCGATGAGCTTTACCCATGGAGACTTCGACTACGACTATCTCCGAGCGATCGCGCTCGACGAAGACGAAAAGCCGCGGTTCCGAGAGATCTCGTTCGCCTGTCATTTCGATACGACAATGGTTGGCCGCAAGGGTTATGAGAAACCAGAATCTGAAGCCGAGCTCAACGAAGCACGAGCGGTCTTTGCCGCCATGTTTGACCGACTAGAGCAGGACTATGGCGTCAAGTCATTCCTCGCCCACAACATGACCGTTACCCCCGGCAACGTCGATCAGATCGCCGACGTGGTCTCCAACTGCTGGAAGCAGGGCTGGCGACTCTTCTCCTTCCAGCCGGCGGCATACATCGGCAATGAGAACCGCTGGCGCGAAGGTTTCCGTGAACTGACTTCTGACATCGTCTGGTCCGAAGTCGAACGTGGCGTCGGAACTCGCCTTCCTTATGAGGGCGTCCACGTGGGCGACACTCGGTGCACTCGCTCCACTTGGGGTGGGTGGGTCGGCGATAAGTACGTTCCGTTCGTGGACGACCAAGATCAAGATGACCGGGACTTCGTCGCCACGGCCCTTGAGGCCTTTCCGGGCAACATGATCACCCAGGGCAGGAGAGCTGCTGCCGTGCGCATCGCGCGTTCGGTTGCCGCCACACCTCGAGTCGTCCCTGAAGGCGCTCGGTGGGCTCGACGATTCGTCGAACGGAGTGGCGGACTTTCCTCATCTTTGCTTCACTTTCGTCCGATGACCTTTGTCATGCACCAGTTCATCGATGCAGCTGACTCCGCAGCTGCGTGGCAACACATCGAGCTTGGAACCCGCGCCGAAGATGAGAAGATCCTGGCCGCCCAAGAGCGCCTTGAGGCATGCGCCTACGTGATGGGTCACCCCGATCGGGGCAAGTCGGTTCCTGCGTGTGTGCAACACGCGGTGTACGACATCGAAGAGAATCGTGAACTAGTCCAACTCCTTCCGCTACCAACCCGCCGGTCCGCATGACCGGGCGGCCGAGGCTGCTGTGAGTGAAGAGTCGCCGAACCGGCGACTCGCGGTCCTGCGCCTCGGCTTGTTGGTCGCCGCGCTCGTTGTCTCGGGTGTGGTGCTGTTCATTGTTGGTGGGGACAGCCTCGGCGGTGCGTTGGAAGCCGCATCGAGTAGCCCGTGGGGAATCGTTGGCTTCATTGCGCTGTACGTCGTGTTGGTGGTCGCGTTCGCCCCAGGAACGTTCGCCACAATTACCGCTGCTGCATTGTTTGGCTTTGGCAATGGATTGTTGGTTGCGGTGACCGGTGCGACGATTGGAGCTTCGATCGCGTTCTTCATCTCTCGACTTATTGGGCGCGACGGGGTCATGGAACTGTTTGGCGATCGGGTCGGTCAGATCGATGACTTCATCGGTAAACGCGAGTTTGTTTCCGTTCTCGTGCTTCGGTTGTTGCCGATCGTGCCGTTCAACGGTCTGAACTACGCGTCGGGGCTCACGAACCTGCGATTCTCTCGCTACTTGCCCGCGTCGATTCTCGGCATGTTGCCTGGTTCGGCTCTGACCTCATGGACCGTGTCTCAAGCGGGCGACATGACGAGCAGCGCTTTCCTGATTCCCGCCGCGATCACGGTGATCGCAGTTATCGGCAGCGCGGTGATCGCCCGCCGTTACACGTCAGGCCGCGCGGTCGACGCCAGCGCGCAGGGCTGACGCGAACAGCAAGAACGGCGGCAACAGGAAGATCAGGTCGAGGACGGCTGCGATCTGCGGGTCACTTCGGACGAAGGGTACGAGGACGAGCGGCAACATCGGGATGCCACCACCGACGCCGAGACTCGATCCGTACTGCGACCACGAGATGGTGAAGCCGAGAACGAGGGCTACTCCGACGCGGCCAGCGAGGATGCGAGTCGTGACTCCCCACCACACCTGAAAGCGCGTCGCTCCCAGGACTCTCGCGGCTTCCTCGCGACGCCGGAGCGCGACGCTGAAGCCCGGGAGCAGCACCAGGATCATGTACGGAACAACGCTAATGAGATGGGACAGACCGATACCGATCAACCCGTCGGCGATACCAATTCGGAGAAACCAGACCCGTAGCCCTTCACCGACGACCAGCGGTGGCAATAACACTGGCGCGAGGACGGTGGCGGTGAGCAGTGCTGGCGTGCCCGGTGCACCGAGTGAACGGGCGGCTGGCCAAGCGAGGATGAGGCCGATGATCATCGTCCCGATACCGACAACGATCGAATTGGTGAGGGCCTCGACGATCAGTGCGTCGTTTCGAACCGCCTCTAGTGCGCGGGTGCCGAAGCGTTGTGGGATGAGCGCGGGGCTGCGCCACTCGTCGGCGATTGCTCGCACGGGCAGGATCAGAAAGGGCGCAGAAAACAGAAAGACGGCGATCCATAAGGGGATGAACTTGATCCGCTCAACGATCATCGTCGCAGTTTCCGGATCTCGATAGTCCACCTCGCGACCATCGCTACCGCGGCTGTTACCGCGATCACGATGAGTGAGGCGGTCACCAGGGCAACCGCGGCGTCGGCGCGCGCGATCGGCCCTCTGATGCGGACTCTTGTTATCGACCAATTCGATAGGGCCTCTGGATCGAGCGGTCCGATTACGGCTGGCACCTCGGTCGAACCCACCACGAACGCTGCCACGAGCAAGCTTCCGAGGACGAGGGGCTCGGCAATGGCGGGGATCGTCACGGTCGCCCAGCGACGAAGTCGTCGGGCTCCGAGGCTGCGAGCCGCGGCCTCTCTACGTGCCAAGTCGTCGGTAAGTGACGCGTGTGTGATCAAGATGAGAAACGGGACCTCTTTAAGTACGTAGACCAAGATCAAACCGAGTCCGAAACCGTCGCGCACGACAGGAAGTTCCACCCCGAGTCGATCGAACAGGCCGCCGGGGCCAAGCCAAACGACGAGGACTGAGGCTGCGACCAAGTGAGGCACGGGCACCACCGTTGAGAGAGCGGTCCGGGTAATAGCGCCTCTTCGGTGCCGTAGGAGAAAGGCCAGGGGGATTGAGATCACGATGCTGATGATCGTCGCAAGCACCGCGCTTCGCACGGTGAAGGCGATCGACCGTTGGAAAGAAGCGTCGGCGAATACTTCAGACCACGCGTCAGCTGAGTACGATCCACCAATAATCGCCCCCGGTCGAAGCGAGGACGAAATCACCCCGGCGAGCGCCCCGATGGTGAGGAGTCCAAGCACGATGAACGCGGGCACCGCACCCCGTAAAGAGGTCCACCTCCGATGCTCGACTCGTCCATCCGCTCCCAGATCGTCCCCGGGTTGAATCGCCTCGGGCATGGGCTCGCCAACCGTGGAGTGAAGGCCAATCATCTAACGGCCTTGGGGTTTGTCATCGGGGTTGGCGCAATCGTTGCGATCGCAACTGGCCGCTGGGGCCTTGGCCTCGCGCTGTGGTTATTGAATCGTGCTGCAGACGGCCTCGACGGTTCCGTCGCCCGCGCCAATGGACCCACCGAACTGGGAGGATTCCTAGACATCGTGGCGGACTTTGCCATCTATGGCGGACTCCTGGTCGGGTTCGGGTTCGCAGGCGAAGAGTTGCGGCTTCCGGCCCTGGTGTGCTTCCTGGCCTACTACCTCAACGGAACGGCGTTCCTGGCGTGGTCCAGTCTTGCCGAACGATTGAAGCTGGGCGAAGGCGGCGACGGACGAAGTCTCGACTTTTCGAACGCAGGGCTCACCGAAGGTACGGAGACCATCATCGTGATGTCGGTGATCCTCGCGTGGCGATCCCAAGCTGAGCCGATCCTGTGGATCTGGGCTGGAGCGGTGTTTATCACCGTGCTCCAGCGCGTGTTCTTTGTTATCAGGCGCTTCCGGGATTATCGACCCGGTCAAGGAACTCAAGAATTGGCATCGTGACCCTACGGACCCGAGGCGAGAAGAACTGCATCCGCAGTTTCTCGTTCGCTGCCTTGGCCGAGCTCTCCGCGTGCGTCGGGTACGGACGAATCATCTGACCGACGTCACGGAGCTTCCCGCCGGTGGTGACCCGCAGCGTGAGCTCGTTGATGGTCTCACCGGCGGTCTCTCCGACCACGGTGGCGCCCACGAGTTTGCCGCCGACGGTGAACAGCTCGGTGAACCCAACCGGGTCGCCCGAAGTGATCGCACGATCGACCTCGTGATGGTCGACGTGATGGACCTCGAAGTCGTCCTCGCCGTCCTTGGCTTCGATTTGGCCGACGCTGGCTACTTCTGGGTCGGAGAAGATGGCGAACGGGATCTGGTCGTGGTTGACCGTACGGCGCAGCTTGAAGAGCGCGTTGCCAACCACCGTTGAGCCGTGTGCACCCGCAGTGTGTGTGAATGGCTTCTTGCCCACGACGTCGCCGCCGGCGTAGATGTGCGGGTTCGTTGTTTGTAGGCGCTCGTTGACGACGACGAGTCCGCGCTCGTCGACTTCCACGCCAGCTTCTTCGAGGCCGAGGTCCTTGGTGCTTGGGGTTCGGCCCGTCGCAGTGAGGATCGCGTCTACGACGAACTCTTCGGTGTCCTCGGTGCCAGCCTTAGCTGCAAGCAATGTGTAGGTGCCGTCTGCATTGGTCTTCACTTCTTGCACACCGGTGCCGTCGCGCACGTCGATGCCTTCGGCCCGGAAACGTTCGGCCATGAGCTCGCCGACGTTGTCGCCTAGGAATGGCATGATCTTTGGGGCGTACTCGAACAACGTCACCGTTGAACCGAGGCGGCTGAGAGCCTGACCGAGTTCGGCACCGATAGCTCCGCCGCCGATAACGGCGAGGCGCTTCGGTGCTTCGGTGAGGTCCCAGACATCGTCCGATGTCAGCGGGTTGGCTTCGCGCAGACCGGGGATTGGCGGAATCGAAGGCGTTGCGCCTACGGCGATCATCGCCTTACGGAAGTGCAGGACTTCATCGCCCGCGACGATCGTGTTCTTACCCGTGAACTTGCCATAGGCAGGGATCACCCGAACGCCGCTCTCTTCAAGGCGTTCGACCGAGTCGTGTGGAGCGA
>CAYUKM010000073.1:0-13722 GCA_964445255.1 uncultured Acidimicrobiales bacterium | reverse complement strand
TAAAAGATTTGTACGTAAAAACTGACCGTATAGGTCTGAAATTACGTACAAATCTCCCTTGGGTCTGGGTGTCAGTGGCCGCGAGTAGACCATCGCTATGGGCGATTTCTCTCGACTTGGCGAAAAGGCGAAGACGCAGTTCGGGCTCCTGACTGCTGCGCAACTAACCACGGCTGGCTATTCGGAGCGGATGGTCGCGACCCGAGTTCGTGATGGGCAGTTCATCCGAAGAGGCAAGGGTGTGCTTCAGCTCGCGGGCGTCGAAACGTCATGGGAACAGGATCTAATGGCGGCAGTGTTGGGATGCCAGCCCACCGCTACCGCGTCGCATCGAGCCGCTGCGCGCCTATGGGGCATGCGCGCTGTTGATCCCGAGGTCGAGGTGTCCATCCGGTTTCCCCGCGACTGCCGAGTCGAGGGAGTAATCGTGCATCGATCCCGCGACCTGGAGCCCGACGACATCTCGACCGTCGATGGGATTCCTGTCACCACACCGGAGCGGACGATTTGCGACCTTGGGCTGACGTTCCCCGAACACGAGGTTGCTCGCATCCTCCGACACGCAATCGCTGCCGGTCTCGTCGATCGTCGGGAGCTGTGGGCGATGCGAACCCGTACCAGCAAGCAAGGGCGGAACGGAACTGGGGTACTGGAGCGGGTACTTTCTGCCATCCCAAGAGGTGCTGAGCAGACCGAATCGGGGCTCGAGGTACTCTTTCTGTCGCTCTGCGACCGCTTCAATGTGCCAGCACCCGTCTTGCAACTGCCGGTGCGAGTCCAGGGACGTAACTTCCGTTTGGACTTTGCGTGGCCAAGTCGTCGCGTCTTTGTCGAGGTCGACGGTGCTAAGTTTCATTCCACTTTCCGTCAGATCGCCGACGACGGGAAACGACAGAACCTACTCGTGCTGGCAGGTTGGACACCGCTGCGGTTCACCTACAGCGATCTCGTCGATCAACCAGGCGGCTGTGTTCGTGCCCTGCGCAACGCACTGGAGATTTGTACGTAAAAACTGACCGTATAGGTCTGAAATCACGTACAAATCTTGTCTTCGTGCGGTTTCGGCTGGAGGTCGCGTTTCGCGTACAGTGTGAGCAATGTCACGTCCCGAACTCTCCAGTGTTAATGCGGTTCTTGAGCAGCTCGGGAAGCACAACTACTTCGCCGATCGGGGCCTAGCGACATCGATTTTCCTGGCATCGGAACTTGAGCGGCCGTTGTTGCTCGAAGGCGATGCGGGCGTCGGCAAGACGGAGATCGCCAAGGTCGTCGCTGCCATCACCGGCGCCGAGCTGATCCGCTTGCAGTGCTACGAAGGGATCGACGTTTCCCAAGCGCTGTACGAGTGGAACTACACCCGCCAGCTGTTGCACTTGCGCACCGCGGAGGCGACGGGCGAGGCGAGCGCCGCATCCTCCGACGCTCTCGAAGACGAGCTCTTTACCGAGCGCTTTCTGATTCGCCGCCCGCTGCTGCGTGCGATCGACCACGGCGCAGCGATCGCCCCTGTGCTGTTGATCGACGAGGTCGATCGCGCCGACGACGAGTTCGAGGCGTTCCTGCTCGAAGCGCTGAGCGAGTACGCCGTGACGGTTCCGGAGCTGGGCGCCTTCCAGGCCGAGACTCCGCCGTTCGTCGTGATTACGTCGAACCGCACCCGCGACGTACACGACGCGTTGAAGCGGCGAGCGCTCTATCACTGGGTCGAACACCCAGACTTCGAGCGTGAGGTAGCGATCATCGAAGCGAAGGCGCCCGAGGTTCCCTCCGCGCTGGCTCGCCAAGTGGCCGCCGCAACACAGCACTTCCGAGACATGGGTATGTACAAGCCGCCGGGTATCGCCGAGACGCTCGACTGGGCCAAGGCGCTGCATTTGCTCGCCTCCGAAGAACTCACCGAGGCCGCCATCGACGAAACCCTCGGCACGCTGCTGAAGTACCGCGAAGACCAAGAGCGTGCTCGCCGAGCTGGCATCGAAAGCGTCATCGAAGTCGCCCTGGGTGCATGACGAGCGAAACCCTCGACGTTGATCTCGACGAGCCAGATATAGAGCGGCTGGCGGCCGGGTTTATTCACACGCTGCGCAGCGGCGGCCTTGTCGTGCCGATCTCGTCGTCGCTTCGCTACGTGCAGTCGCTTCGGGCCGTCGGACTCGGCAATGGCGACGACGTGTACTGGGCGGGTCGGGCCACGCTCGTCGTTCGCCCCGAAGACATCGCGATGTACAACGCCATGTTCCTGGCCTTCTTTCACCGGAACGGCACCGGGTTCAAAGTTCGCTTCGAAGACGAGCCCGAGTCAATCTCCATGGGTGTTGACGAAGGTTCGGGCGACGGGGAAGGCGAGGCCGGCGACGACGATGATGTGGCCTTGCGCTACAGCGCATCGGAGGTGCTGGGGGAGAAGGACTTCGCCGAGTTTACCAAGGCCGAGTTGCTCGAAGCCCAACGGGTCATGGCCCGGATGCGGCTCACGCCAGCGAAGCGATCGTCGAGGCGCCGCATCGCCAACGACCGCGGTTCTCGCAATGACCTACGCCGCACTGTCCGCGCCGCAATGCGGACCGAAGGCGAACCGATCGGGCTGGCCCGTACCTCCACGGGCACGCGCACTCGACGCTTGGTTCTCTTGCTCGATGTGAGCGGCTCGATGGAGCCCTACGCCCGGGTCCTCATCCGCTTCGCGCACGCCGCCGTCGTGGGACGTGGGCGAGTGGAAGTGTTTGCGCTTGGGACCCGGCTGACCCGGATGACTCGCCAACTTGGCTCGCACGACGTGGACGAAGCCGTTGCCGCTGCGGCTGGCGAGGTGACCGATTGGTCGGGAGGCACCCGTCTGGGGGAGGCGATCGGTAGTTACAACGATGAGTGGGGACAGCGGGGCATGTCCCGAGGGTCGATCGTGGTCGTGCTTTCCGACGGTTGGGACCGCGGTGATCCCGACGAGATGGATCGCCAAATGGAACGGCTTGCCCGCACCGCGCACAAGGTCGTGTGGGTGAACCCGCTCAAGGCAAGCCCGGGCTACGAACCAATAGCAAGAGGGATGGCGGCCGCGCTACCGCACGTCGACACCTTCCTCGAGGGCCACTGTCTGGACTCGTTGGATGCGTTGGCCGAGGCAATCGGGGCGTAATCTGATGCACACAAGAGGCCTGGGGGAGGCAACTCGATAGATGAAAGATCTACTCAACGACATCGACCGTTGGAAGAAGCAAGGCAAAGACATCGCCGTTGCGCGGGTCGTTGACCTGGACGGCTCTGGCCCCCGGCTGCCTGGTGCGGCAATGGTCGTTAGCGGCGAGGGCGAAGTCGCCGGTTCAGTATCGGGCGGTTGCGTCGAGGGAGCGGTTGTTACCGAAGCGCTCGGCGTGATCGAAACTGGCGAGCGCAAGATGGTGAGCTTTGGCTACTCCGACGACGAAGCGTTCGCCGTCGGCCTCACCTGCGGCGGCACGATCCACCTCTTCATCGAGCCGCTGGACTGGTAATCGTGTCCGAACAAACAATCTTTGACGAGATGGCCGAGCACATCCGTGCCGAGTCTCCGGTAGCCCTAGCCACGGTGGTCGAGGGGCCCAACGTCGGCGGGAAGCTGCTCGTTACCTTGGACGCCAGCCGCGGCACGCTCGGCGATGAAGACCTCGACCGGGTAGTCGCCCGAGATGCCCTCGGTGAACTAGCAGCCGGACGCAACGGCATCCGTCGCTACGGCCCACAAGGTCAGGCCCGCGAAGAAGACGTGGCGGTCTTCATCGAGAGCTTCGCCCCACCACCGCAAATGGTGATCTTCGGTGCGGTCGACTTCACCGCTGCACTGGTGAAGGTGGCCAGGTTCCTCGGCTACAGGGTCACGGTCTGCGACGCCCGTCCGGTGTTCGCCACCACGCAGCGGTTCCCGCAAGCCAACGAGGTCGTAGTCGACTGGCCCGACCGTCTGCTTGAAGGCATCGGCCCCGACCTGCAGGTACGTGACGCGGTGGCGGTGCTCACCCACGACAACAAGTTCGACGTTCCGGCGATCACGTCTGCACTCAAGACCGACGTTGGCTACATCGGCGTTATGGGTTCTCGCAAGACTCACGACAACCGAACCAAGCGCCTTATCGAAGCGGGCGTCACCGAAGAAGAACTCGATCGCCTACGTTCACCGTTGGGTCTCAACCTCGGCGGCCGCACCCCCGAAGAGACCGCCATCTCCATCGTCGCCGAAATCATCGCCCTACGCACCGGCCGAGAAGCCCCCGCCCTACGCGATGCCGAAGGCTCCATTCACTAGCTGAGCGAGCAGGGCGGGCATCTGCACGAAAGGCCCTAGGCCACAGTTCTAACGCGTTTGTACGGGGACGAAAGCCTGCAAATACGTGATTGACTACGACCTCTCTGCGTTCGCTTCGAACGGCCCCGATTCTCCCGAGATAGCGTTTCTCGCCGTCACCCCAACGAAAGCAGCGCACGCCAAGGCCTACGAAGCTGGCGGAGAGCTCAGCGGTAGCGCTTAAGGCCGAACGGAGAAGCTGGCGCTCCAGGTGTCGGAGGTTTCGCCGTTGATGTGGAGTCGCCAGGTGTAGCGCCGGCCGCGGGGGAGGGCGATCACACCGAAGTTGATGCCGAGGGGCACCCACAAATCAGCTCCTGGAGCGACGCCTTCCGGGCGGCCTGCCTCGAATGCGCCCTTCAGTGAGATGGGTTTATCTCGCACGACGACCTTGCGGCCATCCTCATCGGTCAGGGAAAGCTGCCACTCGTGACGCTCCTGGGACTTATCCCACGGCACGCCGATGCGAACCGCCACCGAAATCTGCTGGGGGCGAGGACCGATCACTCCCAACCCCCCGCCGAGAATAAAG
Source organism: uncultured Acidimicrobiales bacterium (assembly GCA_964445255.1). Lineage (GTDB taxonomy): Bacteria > Actinomycetota > Acidimicrobiia > Acidimicrobiales > SHLQ01 > SHLQ01. The sequence goes on along the minus strand of CAYUKM010000073.1, from coordinate 8,872 downwards.
AGCTTTCCGGCCGTAACCTGTACGGCGTCGCACATCAAAATGATGGCGTGGAAAGCGGGGGGAGAGAAGTTGAGATCAGGTTGCTCCACGGAGGAGACCCTACCGGCACGATGAGGTACCCACGATGACAGTTGCCGGAGTTCTGCTCGCCGCAGGTGCCGGGACCCGATACGACGGAGCAGTCCACAAGCTCCGTGCGACGATCGACGAGCGGACGGTTCTCGCCCACTCGCTCACCGCTGTAATGGACTCGTCGGTAGACGAAGTGATCTTCGTCTATGGCGACGACGACTACGCCGACGTCATTGAGGCCATCGGTGTTCAAGACGACAGTCGTCTCACGACAATCCATGCCCCGGACTGGGAACAAGGCCAGGCGCATTCTCTGGCGATTGGGATCGAGCGTGCTCGTTTGGCGGGCCACGATGCGATCGTCGTCGGCCTGGCAGACCAGCCACTGGTTGGCTCCCAAACGTGGACCGACCTTGCCAACACCCCTGCATCGATAGCGGTGGCGAACTATGAAGGCGCTCGCCGACCTCCCACGCGACTTGCCGCACAAGTGTGGGACCGAATTCCAACGACAGGAGACCAGGGCGCTCGGAGACTGCTAATCGACGAAGCGACGAACGTTGTTGATGTGTTGAGCGCTGGTTGGCCCGATGATGTCGATACACCGGTCGCCCTCGAACGAGTTCGCCAGCTCCACACCGATCATCGACGCGTCGCCGAACTCCTTGGACGTGAACCGATGGGATCCTTCGAAGTGGTCATGCGTAACGACGCGGGTGACCCGGTCGTGTTGAAGAACTTCCCCGTGCTCGCAGACGGCCGACCTATGCCAACGCTCTACTGGCTGTGCGGAGAACGATCGACGATGCTCGTCGGGCGCCTCGAAGCCATCGGCGGAGTACGTCGCGCCGAAGAGACGGTGGGTCTCGAAGCCGTCAATGCATCCCACGAACGCTACGCAGCCGAACGTGATCAGATCCTTGGCCAAGCCGGGCTGGAACTTTCGCACCGGCCAACGGACGGAGTCGGCGGAACTCGCAATGGGGTCAAGTGTTTGCACGCCCACTACGCCTACTGGCTCGCCGGTGGCGACGACCCTGTTGGGCAGTGGGTCGCGCTTCATCTCAGCGAAGTCGGCTCGCCCAATTGGCCCGCGAAGGACTAGTTGGGCCCACGGTCATAAACTGATGCGCCTATGACAAAACCGATCTACGCCGGGATCGACTGTGGGACCAACTCGACTCGTCTCATCATTGGGAACGGGTCCGACACCTTCGAGCGAGAGATGACGATTACCGGTCTCGGGCGCGGTGTCGATGCAACGGGAAAGCTTTCCGACGAGGGGATCGAACGAGTCCGGGTAGCGCTCGAGCGATATCGGTCGATCATGGACAACTACGACCTCGCTGGGGTCCGTATGACTGCAACTTCTGCGGCACGTGACGCGTCGAATCGGGACACGTTCTTCGAGGTATCGGAGCAGGCAATTGGCGTTCGCCCCGAACTCATCTCCGGCGAGGAGGAAGCGGAGCTGTCGTTCCTCGGCGCAACCGCCGAGCTCGATCCGGCCGACGGTCCGTTCCTCGTGTTCGACATAGGCGGCGGCTCTACCGAGTTCGCCGTTGGGTCCTCCCGGATGGAAGGTGGGTTCTCGACCGACATGGGATCGGTGCGATTCACCGAGAAATACATCGAGAGCGACCCGCCGCTGCCTGAGGAACTCGTGGCGTGCCTGTCGGTGGCCGAAGCACACCTCGATGACGTCGCTCGAGAGGTGCCGATGGTGCATGCGGCCCGACGACTCGTCGGTCTTGCTGGCACCGTCTCGACCGCCGCCGCTGTGGAGATCGGATTGCTCGAGTACGACCGCAGTCAGGTGCATCACTTCGTCCTGACCCGAGAAGCGATCGAGGACGTGTACCGCACCCTCGTCACCGAGGCTCGCGAGGATCGCCGCCACAACCCCGGCCTCGAAGAGGGGCGGCTCGATACGATCGTGGGCGGTATGTGCATCCTGGCTCGCATCGTTCGCTACTTCGACGCTGATGAAGTATTGGTCTCCGAGTCCGACATCCTCGACGGTCTCGTTCTTTCACAGATCGCTGAGACCACCTGACATGCGCATGCTGCGAGGTGGCAACGAACAAGATGAGGGCCCTCCGCTAGCAGGGCGACGCATCTCGTTGCGACCGCTCGTGATCGAGGACTACGCCCAATGGCGCGAGGTTCGCACCATCAATGAAGAATGGCTCACTCGCTGGGAGCCACAGCGCTTCGCTGGTCAGCCCGACGTGGTCAAGAGTCGACAAGCCTTTGGGTCGCGATGCGCCGCTCGCCAACGCGAGCGTCAGCTGGGTACCGGCTACGGGTTCGGCGTGTTCGTCGGGCATCAGCTGATCGGGGAGATGAACGTCTCATCGATCCAACGCGGACCGTTCCAAAACGCATACGTCGGCTACTGGATCGACCAACGTCAGGCTGGCCAGGGATACACACCCGAGGCTCTCGTAGTCGCCATGCGCTTTGCCTTCGACGACCTGCGGCTCCACCGGCTGCAGATCGCCATCATCCCGCGCAACAAGCCCTCCCGACGCGTGGTCGAGAAGCTGGGCATTCGCCTCGAAGGCCTCGCCGAGCGGTATCTCGAAATCAACGGGGTCTGGGAAGACCACATGCGCTACGCAATCACCGTCGAAGATTGGATCGCCCGCCGCACCGAATTCGACGAATGGGTCTGAGGATGACTGCGCTTTGGGAATTGCCTACCAACAACGATCGGCTTGCTGCTGCCTTGGAGCTCGATGGCAAGCGGGTTGTCGATGTTGGGTGTGGAGCTGGTGGACTGGTGCGGTTCCTTCGTGGACAGGGAGCCGATGCCCTTGGGGTCGAGTGCGGCGAGGCGATGATCTCTCAGGCGCGAGAGGCCGACCCTGAGCACGCGGAGTCCTACCTCGACGGAGTCGGTCAAGACCTGCCGCTCGAAGATGCGTCGATGGACATGGTCGTCTTCTCGTACTCGTTGCACCATGTACCCGCCGACGAGATGGGCAACGCCGTACGCGAAGCCGAACGAGTGCTGGTTCCTGGTGGCGAGCTCGTCATTCTCGAACCCATCGCCGAGGGCCTTGGGTTCGAAGTGTTCCAGCCGGTCGACGACGAGACCGAAGTTCGGGCATTGGCCCAAGCTGCTCTAGATGCCCGCCCCGCAGCGCTGTCCGAAACCCACACGGAACGCTATGGCGGCGCCTACTCCTTCACCGACTTCGCAGAGCTGAAGAAGAAGGTGGTCGACATCGATCCGACCCGCGCACAAGTATTCGAGTCAGTAGCCGAAGAAGTCGAACGACGCTTCAACCAAAACGGCGTTCCCGGCCCCGGCGGGACATGGCTCCAAGGCGATGTGCTCCTCCGGATCTTCCACAAAGCCGGTTAGAGCCGAGGTCCTGAGGGCTAAGCCTTCATTCCGCAGAGCTCACCGCCAGTTGACGCCGCCTCAGGCGCCCAGCCTGCCTTCAGCCCTACGGCCAAATGCCGCGTTGGTCCAAGACCGTGCTGATGCGGTTTAGGGCTACGGCGTAGGCGGCTTCACGACGTGAGCAGGCCAGCGTTTCCTTCTGGTACTCAATGGTGTCGGCGGCTTCCCAGAGGTAGCGGCGAAGTTCGTCGTCGACCTGGGGGAGACGCCAGCGGGCGCTCATCTTGTTCTGTAGCCACTCGAAGTACGACACGGTTACACCACCGGCGTTCGCGAGAACATCGGGAAGAATCTCGACGCCTCGGTCGATGAGGATCTTCTCCGCTTCGACGGTCGTAGGGCCGTTCGCGCCTTCCAGAATCGTCTTGGCCTTGATGTGCGGTGCACGAGCTTCGGTGACTTGGTTCTCGATCGCTGCCGGAACCAGTACGTCCACGTCGGCGGCGAAGAAATCTTCGACGTCGATGTCTTCACCCCCAGGGAAGCCAGCCACTCCGCCAGCTTCGCTGGTGTGGAGCCACAGCTTCTCGGGATCAATGCCATCGCCGTTGGCGACTGCCCCAGTGTGGTCAGCGACGTGGGTCATCGTCATACCCATGCGCCCAAGAGCACGGGCACTGTGCTCACCGACGTTTCCGAATCCCTGAATCGCAGCGGTCGCGCCGCGTGGGTCTTGGCCGGTGCGCTCGAAGTGGTGGGCGAGCACGAAAGCCGCACCCTGACCGGTCGCCTTGTCACGACCGACCGAACCACCGGTCTCGATGGTCTTGCCGGTCACGACTCGGCGAGCGTTCTGCCGCTCGACTCCGCCACGGCCCGAGTTGACGAAGGTGTCCATCATCCAGACCATGTCGCGAGCAGACGAGCCCACGTCGGGTGCTGGGATGTCGTGCTCGGGGCCGATGTTGTTACCTAACGCATGGGTGAACCGGCGCACGATCCGTTGGACCTCTCCAGTGCTGTGGTCTCGGGGGTTGAACGCGATGCCACCCTTAGCGCCGCCGAACGGCACACCCGCCAGCGATGTCTTCCACGTCATCCACATGGCCAACGCCTTGACCTCACCGAGTTCTACGTCGGGAGCAAAGCGAAGGCCGCCCTTGTAGGGGCCCAAGGCATCGTTGTGCTGGACGCGGTAGCCGCGAAACATTTTCATCTCGCCGCTGTCTAACTCCACTGGGAAGCTGACGATGATCTCGTTCTTCGGGCATCGAAGCAAGCCCCGCATCCTGTCGGACAACCCAACAAGATCCGCCGCGGCATCAAACTGTTCGACGGCCGTTTCGAACAGCTCTTCGCCGTGTGTTGAGTCTTTGGACCTTCGGGTAGGCATTGAGTTCTCGTCTCTGCCCAGCATCGTTGATGGGCGTATGCAAGAAACCGGGATCCCGGTATGGGAAATTCCTAGCTTTAGTGTTCTACCGAAGCGAGTGCCTCAAGGGCGGCTTCAGCGTGTTCGGGGCGGCAGATGAGCAAGTCGGGGAGGTACGGGTCCTCGTTGTTGTAGACCAGTTCGCTACCATCGATTCGGCTGCAATGCAGACCTGCTGCTCGAGCCACTGCCACCGGTGCGCACGAGTCCCATTCGTACTGTCCGCCGCTGTGGGCGTACATTTCGCTTTCGCCGCGAACGACAGACATGGCTTTCGCTCCAGCAGAACCCATCTCGACGAGTTCGGCTCCGAGATGCTCGGCGACGGCAAGCGCTGCTGCGGGTGGACGGCTACGGCTCACGATCATGCGTGGGGGAGTCGCCCCGGTGTCTGGCATTTGGACCGGGTCGGCGGTCGAGAGGGTGATGCCAAGGCCCGGAAGTGCAACCGCGCCGACCACTGGCTTGCCGTCGACAACCATCGCAACATGCACGGCCCAATCGGTCCGAGGCGGCTCGGAGAATTCGCGAGTTCCGTCGACCGGGTCGACGATCCAGGTGCGGTCAGCGCCCAATCGTTCGCTGCCGTCCTTGCCCTCTTCGCTCAAGATGGCGTCGTCAGGACGAACGCGACGAAGCTCTTCCATAATGAACTCGTGCGACCGCATGTCACCTTCGTCCTTCATTTCCTTGGGATCGGCGCCCCGAGCGGACATTTCGTCACGGATTGAAAGCAGAAGCTCACCCGCCGCGGTGGCAATGCGGGCCGCTTCAAGATGGTCGTCATGGGTCACAGGAGTCATGGGTGTTTCCAACCTAGGATCAATTTAAGTAAGCGATGTAAATCACATCAGAAGTTTGCTCAGACTATCCATCGGTCTGCCGATGAACATGTGTGAGCAAACAGTGCAAGGAGTTGGCACGAAATCATGTCTTATGAGCTATCCCATTTGCGGGAACTCGAAGCAGAATCGATTCATATCATGCGCGAGGTGGCGGCCGAGTTTGAGAATCCTGCGTTGATGTTCTCGGGCGGTAAGGACAGTATCGTCATGCTGCGACTCGCCGAGAAGGCGTTCAGTCCAGCAAAGATCCCCTATCCAATGCTGCATGTCGACACGGGGCATAACTTCCCCGAGGTTCTCGAGTTTCGTGACCGTCGCTCCGAACAGCTTGGAGTAAAGCTGATCGTCGCGAAGGTACAGGACGCAATCGACAAGGGCCTCGCCCAAGACGAGACCGGCCCTCGCGCTTCGCGAAACCGATTGCAGATCCCAACGCTGCTCGACGCAATTGAGGAGCACCGCTTCGACGCACTCTTCGGTGGCGCTCGACGTGACGAAGAGAAGGCACGTGCCAAAGAGCGCGTGTACTCGTTCCGTGACGAGTTCGGCCAGTGGGACCCTAAAGCCCAACGTCCAGAGCTCTGGAACCTCTACAACGGCCGCATCAAGATGGACGAGCACATCCGTGTGTTCCCGATCAGTAACTGGACCGAGCTCGACATCTGGCAGTACATCGCCGATGACAACGTGGAGATCCCTGCGATCTACTACGCGCACAAGCGTATGGTGTTCGAACGTGACGGTATGCTCCTCGCCGACAACGAATTCATCGAGCGCATGGAGGGCGAAGAGCCATTCGAAGAGCTCGTTCGCTACCGCACGGTTGGAGACATGACCATTACCGGTGCAGTCGAGTCCGACGCAGACACCGTAGAGAAGATCATCGCCGAGGTCGCAGCGACCCGCAAGACCGAACGTGGCGCAACCCGAGCTGACGACCGTACGTCTGAAGCTGCTATGGAAGACCGCAAGAAAGAGGGCTACTTCTAATGTCAGAGATTCTTCGCTTTGCTACCGCGGGCAGCGTCGACGACGGGAAGTCCACCCTGATCGGCCGTTTGCTCTACGACTCGAAGGCAATCTTCGAGGATCAACTCGAATCGACCGTAAAGGCCTCCGAGAAGCGGGGCATGGAGATCGACCTGTCACTGCTCACCGACGGCCTCCGTGCCGAACGTGAACAGGGCATCACGATCGACGTGGCCTACCGCTACTTCGCGACGCCCAAGCGCAAGTTCATCATCGCCGACACCCCGGGTCACATTCAGTACACCCGCAACATGGTGACCGGCGCATCGACCGCCGACCTCGCACTTATCCTCGTCGACGCCCGCAACGGCGTCATCGAGCAGAGCCGCCGTCACAGCTTCATCGCATCGTTGCTGCGCATCCCACACATCGTGGTGTGCGTCAACAAGATGGACCTTGTCGACTACAGCCAAGAAGCGTTCGAGAACGTCAAGGAACAGTTCCGCGAGTTCGCTATGCGCCTCGAGGTCCCAGACCTGTCCTTCATCCCGGTTTCGGCACTCATCGGTGACAACGTCGTCGACAAGTCCGACGCTATGCCGTGGTACGAAGGTCCATCGCTGCTTCATCACTTGGAGACCGTGCACACCGCATCTGACCGCAACATGGTCGACGTGCGGTTCCCCGTGCAGTATGTGATCCGTCCAATGAGCGACGAATACCACGACTACCGCGGCTACGCAGGCACCGTTTCTGGTGGCGTGATGAAGCCAGGTGACGACGTCGTTGTACTTCCGAGCGGTTTCGAATCGACCATCAAGTCGATCGACACCCTCGAAGGCCCAATCGACGAAGCGTTTGCGCCGATGGCTGTCACCGTCCGTCTCAACGACGAGATCGACATCAGTCGTGGCGACATGATCTGTCGCCCGAACAACCAGCCCGTTGTCACCCAAGACATCGACGCGATGGTTACCTGGATGGATGAGACCTCAACGCTTTCACCACGAAAGAAGTATTCGATCAAGCACACCACTCGAGCTGCTCGAATCATGGTCAAAGAGGTCAACTACCGACTCGATATCAACACACTGCATCGTGATGAAGAAGCGACCGAACTCTCGTTGAACGAGATCGGCCGTATCAGCTTCCGCTCGACGGTTCCGTTGTTCGTCGATGAGTACCGCCGCAACCGGGAAACCGGAAGCTTCGTGCTAATCGATGAGACCACCAACGCAACGGTGGCCGCAGGCATGATCCTCGGCGAGTCCTCCAGCTAGACAGGCAAACCATGTCAGAAGACTCCAACGCATCCGAGGGCGCCACAAACATTGTTTGGCACCCCGGTCACTACGACCGCGCCGAACGATGGGCGCACCTTGGATTGCGCGGGGCAACCATCTGGTTCACCGGACTCTCGGGTTCAGGTAAGTCCACGGTTGCTGTGGAAGTCGAGCGTCTGCTCGTCGACCAGAAGCAACCGACCTACATGCTCGACGGCGACAACCTTCGTCACGGACTCAACGGTGATCTCGGATTCACCGCCGAGGATCGCAACGAGAACGTACGCAGGGTGTCCGAAGTGGCTCGGCTATTCGCCGATGCCGGAGTCGTGGCGCTCGTTCCCTTGGTCAGCCCATACCGGGCCGGTCGAGAACGAGCTCGCGAAATTCACAAGGCCGCCGACGTACCCTTCTTCGAGGTCTTCATGGACACCCCACTTGAGGTAGCCGAAGACCGAGACCCGAAGGGCCTGTACAAACTCGCTCGAGAGGGCAAGATCGAGAACTTCACCGGTATCTCCGACCCCTACGAAGCTCCCGTCGACCCCGACCTCGTGCTCCACCCAGACATGGGCGACCCCGCAGCTATGGGCGCCATGGTCCTGGAGATGCTTCAAAGCTAATCCGCCATGCGGCTCCGCCGCTGATTATGGCGGAACGCTTTGAAGCCCCTGCTATTAGCCGCAATCGCATCTTCGCTGCGCTCTGGATGCTCTGCGGATTGGCTGAAGGCTTAGCCGCCAGCGGCTCCGCCGCGATTTTGGCGGCACGCGTTCAGCTCGATCACTTCGCCGCAATCGCACATTCGCTTCGCTCGGTGTGCTCTGCGGACTGCTCGCCGCAGGAAGCCGCAGGGTTCCCTCGCATCTTCGCTGCGCTCTGGATGCTCTCCGGAAAGGCGAAATCAGCGGGTGAT
>CAYUKM010000072.1:0-13772 GCA_964445255.1 uncultured Acidimicrobiales bacterium | reverse complement strand
GGATAGGGCCGTTCCATATCGGCCTTCACCTCGTTGATGGCGATCAGCTGGTCCGGAGTCTCTTCATAGGGGAACGAATCCTCAAGCTCGCGTTGAAACGGCGTGTCCTCGGCGAACGCGTGGCCGGTCGAGGTGATTCTCCGCTGATACAGCACCACCAGCTCTTGGGCGATCTCGCTAACCTCAGAACGAACCTTGGCCTTGGCCTTAGCCCAGTCCGACCCGCCCATCTTGGAGAGCTTCGGGCTGTCGCCGCCCGTGTAGTGGCGGACGACGCCGATCTGGTCGGTGGGGACATAGAGCTTGTCTTCGCCGCGGTACTCGAGGAGCAGGTAGTCACGCTCGACTCCACCGAGAGCCCGGGTGACCATGCCCCCGAAGCGGGCTACCCCGTGCTGGTGGTGCACCACGTAGTCGCCGGGAGCGAGATCGTCGAAGGTGTCTTGGGCGGTGTTGGCTCTGGCTCGGGCACGGCGATGGGTTCGGCGACGACCGGTGATGTCGGACTCCGACATCACCGCAAGCTTGGAGTTAGTGAAGACCGCACCTCGCTCTAGTGGAGCGACGACGATGCCGGACTTCTCGCCCAGCTTGTCGAGGACCGGAAGGTCGATACCGTGATCGGAGAGCAAGACCGCTAACCGAGGCGCGGTACCGGAGCCGTCAGCTCCGACGACCACGCGATAGCCGTCGGCAATGAGTTGGCGGAGTTGGGCGACCAGCGGTGGTGGGTCACCGAGCGGGGCTTCCCAACCGGTCGCAGACATGACCGCCACATCGGGCCCATCGGGCACGACGGTCATCGTCCAGATAGGCGCATCGGTCTTGGTGAGCATCCTGTCGAACGGCAGGTGCAAACGCGGGAACGCTTCTCCTTCTATGTCGTCCTCGATAGCCCCCCAGGTCTTGGCGAGCGTGCTTGCGAGGTCGGCTTCTTCATCTCGGATGTCGTTGGCTCGGTCGCGCAATCGACGTGGTTCGACGAGCATGACGAGGGCGTCATCGTCGAGGTGGTCCCCGAGGACAGACTCCGACTCGGCGAGCCAAGGCAGCCACGACTCCATGCCGTCGAAGAACTCTCCGTCGGCGAGGCGTTCCCAATGTTCACGGCCCCACGGCTGCGTTGCTACCAGGTCGGCTGCGCGTTCTTGAATGGACTCGGATGCCACGACTTCTCGGGCCGGGTGAATGAAGGCTTCAGAGCGGGTGATCGTGGAGCGTTGGTCGTTGATCCCGAACTCGGTCAACCGGTCGACCTCGTCACCCCAAAGGTCGATACGGATCGGGGCGGTTGCGGTGCTCGGATAGACGTCGACGATCGAACCTCGAATAGCGAACTGCCCCCGAGACTCCACTTGAGGCTCTCGCCGGTAGCCGAAGTCCACAAGGTCCTGGGCGAGATCACCGATGTCGATCTGGTCGCCAACGCCGACCATAATCGGGTCGGTGTGCTCGACTTCGGGGCCGAGCCGTTGCACCAGAGCACGAGCTGACGCCACCACAACGCGGGGCCGGCGGGCGGGCTCTCGAAGGCGCCACAGCACCTCCAGGCGACGGCCCATAGTTTCCACATTGGGGCTCACCCGTTCGAAGGGCAGTGTCTCCCATGCCGGGAACAGCACGACGTCGTCTTCGCCGAGGTAACGACCTAGGTCGGAACGGAGGCGCTCGGCTTCGGTAGAGGTGGGAACGGCTATGACAACCGGCGAGCGGTCGGACTCAACAGCGATCGACGCAATGGTGAGTGGCCGCGCCGGCTCGGGAACCGCCAAAACAGCGGCTCGCTTGCCGATCACCGAGACGATCGCCGGGTCGTCGACGAGTGCGCGCGTCAGCGGCCGCAGCGGTGCCGATGAGCCTGAGATTCCCGGCATGTCTGTCACGAGCGGTTGAAGTCGTTCATTAGCGCATCGAAATCGTCCGTAGCGACGCGCACCGCCATGTCGGCGGCGCGCGCGATTTCTACATCGATGAGTTCGCGGTCGGCCTTACCCGGGCGTCGAAGGACGTAGTCAGATACCGACTGTTGGCCAGGTGGACGACCAATTCCGATCCGCAGTCTGAGGAAGTCTTGGCTGTGAATGTGTCGGTTGATCGACTTCAAGCCGTTGTGTCCGGCCAGACCGCCGCCGCGCTTGAGCTTGGAGCGACCGGCCTCGATGTCGAGTTCGTCGTGAATTACCAGGACCGATCCGGGGGCAACGACCCCGTGACGGTGCATCAACTCGTGGACGCTGCGTCCGGAGTGGTTCATGAACGTTTGCGGGAAGGCCGCTACGACGCGCAACTCACCGACGCGAAGTTCGGCTACGAGCGCAGCTTGTTTGGTCGGTGAAAGCGAGCCGCTGAAGTTCTCGACCAATACTTCGACTGCCTCCGCTCCAACGTTGTGGCGCGTGCCCTCGTATTTGTCGCCCGGGTTCCCCAGGCCGACCACCAATAGGTCGGCTGGGGTCCCGGTGCGTTCAGTTCGCTTTTTCTTTCTTCCGAACACGGTGGTCCAGGTCGCCGGGGACTGTTAGCCCTCGCCGCCGCCGTCGTCGCCACCTTCGCCGTCGCCGTCTTCGCCCTCTTCGCCTTCGGCACCTTCGCCGCCCTCTTCGCCAGCGAGCGCTGCTGCTTCGGCTGCTTCTTCGGCACGCATCGCTTCGATGGTGGAGCGGGTAACAACAGCCGAGGCGACCGTCTCGTCTGATTCAGCGGCGGCGCGCACACCTTCGGGCAACGCAACGTCACCGATGGTGATGGTCTCACCGACTTCAAGTTCGCTGACATCTGCGGTGACCTCGGTCGGAATGTTCTGAGGCTTGGAGAAAACAGAGATGGTGAACGCGGTCTGATCGACCATGCCCGATACCTGGTGAACCTTGCGGGCTTCGCCGGTGAGAAGGAGTGGAACCTCAACCTCAACCTCTGCGTTCGGGTCGAGGCGAATGAAGTCGACATGCATGACATTACGACGCGTTGGGTGGCGCTGGATATCCTTGACGATCGAGAGCTGCTTTGCGCCCTCCACGTCAATCGTGATCAATGCGTTCACGCCCGCGTCGGTGGTGAGTGCCTTGCGCAGTTCTGGCCAGTCGACACTGATCGATACCGGGTCTTCGCCCAGGCCGTACAACACGGCGGGGACCTGTCCTTCGCTACGCAAGCGTCGGCTCGATCGGGTTCCGGTCATGCGACCGGTAGTTGCGGTGAGAAGTAGCTCGCTCATGGCGCCATCCTTCGTCTAGTCCAATATTCGAATGTCAGCCAGCCATGCTACCGCCATACATAAGAAACACCCCAAGGGATTTGTACGTAAAAACTGACCGTATAGGTCTGAAATCACGTACAAATCTTCCTTGATGCCACTCAATCTCCATCGATCGTGCGGCGCGCAAAACACAGCCAACCCGCACACAGCCCCCCACCGGCCCGGACAGACCGAGCGGCGCAGAAAAAATCAAGCGAGGTTTTTGCCGTCGAAGATCTCTGAGACGGTCGTATCTCGGAACACGGCTTCGATCGCTTTGGCGATGATCTCCGACACGGAGAGCACGACGAGCTTGTCGAAGCGCTTCTCGGGCCCGAGCGGCAACGTGTCGGTGACGACGACATGTTCGATGTTCGAGTTCTTCAGCCGGTCGACAGCGTCTCCCGAGAGCAACGGGTGAGTTGTGGCAGCGATGACCGAACGAGCACCGCGTTCGGTCAGTTGTTCGGCGGCGGCAAGGATTGTTCCACCGGTGTCGATCATGTCGTCGATGAGGACGCAGACCTTGTCTTTAACCTCGCCGACGACGTCTTTCGCGACGACGGCGTTCTTTTGGCCGGCTACTCGCCGCTTATGCACGATCGCAAGCGACGCGCCGAGTTGGTTCGCATAGCGCTCGGCTACCTTTACCCGACCTGCGTCGGGCGAGACGACGACAAGGTCGTCGCCGCCGAGCATCTTGAGGTAGTCGATAAGAACAGGCATTGCGGTGAGATGGTCGACGGGACCGTCGAAGAAGCCCTGGATCTGACCGGAGTGCAGATCGACGCTCAGCAGACGGTCAGCCCCTGCCGCACTGAACATGTTGGCGACGAGCTTCGCGGTGATGGGTTCACGCCCCGCAGACTTCCGGTCCTGTCGGCTGTAGCCGTAGAAGGGCGCTACGACGGTGATGCGCTTCGCCGAAGCACGATTAGCGGCATCAACCATGACGAGGTGTTCGAGGATCGAGTCGTTGATCGAGCCCTCATCCCAAGACGAGTGCGTGTTGATGATGAACACGTCCGAGCCGCGGATTGACGTGGCGAACCGGCAATGAATCTCGCCGTTTGCGAACTCGGCGATGTTGGCCTCGCCTACCTCGACGTCGAGGTAGTTAGCGACCGCTTCTGTGAGTTCCAAGCTGTTCCTGCCGGCAAACAGCGAGAGCCTCTTCTCGGTGACCTGCTCCATTTTTCCTTCCGTCTTGCGCTGGGACGAACCAGCCAAAGTGGGGATGTGTCAGCCGCCGGGGGTGGGTAAAACCGTGAAAGGTGCGAGGGTTCTACGAGGTGGCACCTCAACACCTCGAACTACGCAATGAGGGATCTGTGCCTCGCTTCCGATCGTAGCGTCGATGAGGTGGGTGTTCGGACCGATGCGGGCGCCGTCCGCAATGACGGTGCGGCCTTCGATTACGGAGCCGGGAAGGACCGTCACTCCCTTTCCGAGGTGAACGGTTGCGTCGATGGTGACCTGGTTGGGGTCGGGCATGATAACGCCGCGATCGGTCCACTCAGCGATCACTCGACGGCGGAGCAATGCCTCTACCCCGACCCTGGATGCGCCAGAGCGAACCATCTCCAAACGGCCTGGATAGTCCATGGTTTCCACTCGGTGACCGGCTTCGTGCAGCACGGCTGCGACCTCACCGCCAATGTCTTGAAAACCGGGTCCACCGTTGCCCCGCCGTAAGGCCGGCACGACCACATCAGCGCGGAAGCAGTAAATGGCTCCCCCACCCCGTGGTACATCAGCGATCGACGACACTCGACCGAACTCGTCGTGTGAAACAACCGGTTCGGTGAACCCTGGGTCGATCTCACCGGTGCATAGAGTTGCGGCGGCCTGTGTGGCGAGGTGATAGTCGAGAACCTTGCGCACGTCGGCGCTGGTGACCTGGGGGCATGCGGCGGTCATCAAGACCAGGTGCGATGCATCTCGAAGTGTGAACTCGGGTCCGATGTGATCGAACGCGAGCGAAACAGTGTCTGCAATACCTGAGGCTGGCGGGACGACGTGGATCACCGGATCGTCGCGTCGTCGATCGAACGCATCGCGAGTGGCCTCGGAGAGTCCAGGAGAAACGACAGCCACTCGTCGAATGGACGCACCGAGAGCAGCGTCAACGACCCACTGATGCGGCGTCTTGCCAGCGATCGGCGACATGTGCGATGCATCATCGCTGAGCTTGGTCTCTGCCGCGAGACGATCAGGAAGGATCAGTGCCGCGAACTGCGTGCGCTCCATGCCCACCATTGTTACAACATCAGGTCGCGATATGACGACAACAGCTGCTCAATTCGGCAGTTTGTAACGCAGTTCGAACTACGCAGCGTGGGCGTTGCTGGCCGAGCAGGGATCGAACCTGCGACCTCCTGAACCAAAATCAGGCGTTCTACCAACTGAACTATCGGCCACCGAACCACTGAAAAACCAGTGGAGCGAAGGGTTAACGTTCTTTAGCGACCGCGTTGACGCTGTGCTCGAGTTCGCTTGAGCATCTTGCGGTGTTTTTTCTTGCGCATGCGCTTACGGCGCTTCTTCACGAGAGATCCCATAACGCAGCTACGTTACCTGACCCAGGGGGTGGTCCCGACCTTGGACGTTCAAGATTCTTGGGAAAGAAGTGTTTAGTGAGCTTCGATGGTGTTGTAGACGGCGCCCGCATCGGGGAAAGCACCTTCCACGAACCACGTGCTGCCGCTGCCCGCGAGGCGCGGAGTCAGACCGGTTGCTTCGCCGAGTGTGTCTCGTGTGCGGGCGAGTTCCGGAGCTACGACGAGCGCGGCGGGTTCAAGGTCGTTGCCGTTGTCCCCGGTCGGTCCGCCCATCGCGTCCCATTGGGCGTAAACCGCCGGCGTCGAGCAATGGATCGATGGGGTAACGATCGTGAAGGTTCGAGGCTCGAACGCCAAAGGCTCGACCAGCTCGCCGATACCTCGGACCCTGGCGCGTCCACCGCTCAGGCAGAACGCCACGTCAGCACCGATCGTTGCGGCCCGTTCTACGTCAGTGAACCCGGCCCATCGAAGGACGGCGGCTGCGTCCGCGCTGCCACCACCGAGCCCGGCGCCCGCGGGGATGCGCTTGTGCAACTCGACGCCAACCTCGACGCCAGCCAGGTCTGCTGCTCGAGTGATGAGATTGTCGTTCGGGTCGATCAGTGAGCCAGCGTCCCCAACGATCGAGACGCCGCTCCCCCCGGCGGTCACGAGAAGTTCGTCATAGAAGTCGAGTGTGACCATCTCTGCGTCGATCTCGTGCATGCCGTCATCACGTACGCCGGTCACGCGCAGTTCTGTCGTGAGCTTCGCTGGGGCGACAATGCGAACTACTTCGTTTGTTCGCGAAGGGCTGGAGGTCATAGCTAAGCCGAGGCTACCGAAGCGAGCCGCACCCATGCATCCAGGTCGAGCTCCTCGGCTCGAGCCGTCGGCTCCACATCGGCCCGCGCGATGTCGGACTCGTCGAGCAGACCGTTGAGCGAACGGCGCAACATCTTGCGCCGTTGCCCGAAGGCAGCGCGAACCAGTTGAGCCAGCCGATCAGGGTCAACATCGACCGGCTGGTCCCGTCGCACCAACCGAACGACCGACGACATAACCTTTGGCCTCGGCACGAACACGGTCGGCGGAACCTGGGCAACCACCTCAACATCGGCGTAAAGCGCGGCCAGTACCGAGGGGATGCCGTAGATCTTGTTTCCGGGTCCAGCAGCGAGGCGTTCAGCGACTTCGGCCTGAACGAGGACCGTGAGGGTTTTGACCTGTTCGACGCGTTCGAGGATGTCGAGAATGATGATGGTGCCGACGTTGTAGGGCAGGTTCGAAACGACATGGGCCTCGACATGTTCGGCACCGATGAGCTCACCCCAGTCGACCTCGAGCGCATCGGCTTCGACGACACGGGCGTTGGCCCCCACGACCTCTCGGGCTGCAGCCGCCATACCCGAGTCGACCTCGACCGCTACGACCTCGGCACCGGTTTCGATCAGCGCCAGGGTGAGCGACCCCAGACCGGGCCCGATCTCGATGACCAGATCCCCGGAGCCGACTTCAGCAAGCGAAGCGATCCGGCGAACCGTATTGGGGTCGGCGACGAAGTTCTGCCCGAACTCGCGGCGCGCCGCTAGACCGTACCGATCGAGAAGGTCGCGGATATCGGGGCGGCTGTGGGTCACTGAGCTACAGGCCCGCGCCGATGCGGATGCCGCTAGGCCAAGGGACTGCGGATGGTTGGTGTCTCAGTGCTACAGCAGGTTGGTGCCGCACACCGGCCACTGATCCCAGCCGCGCATGGCGAAGAGGGTGTAGGCCATCACGTCTTGCCAACCCGGTGGGGCTTCAGCGGGATCGAGGCCCACCAGGAACTCAAAGTGGATGCCTGCCACCCAGTCCCAGGTTTGCTGGGAGAACTGGTAGGCGCCGCGGTAAAGGCCCGATGGACTGATGGCGCCGTAGTTGTGGGTCGATTCACAGAGACGCAATGCGTCCCACTGCTCGGCGGTTGGGCCGCCTGGAGGTGGTGGAACTCGGCCGTTGACTTGGGCTGGAGCTGGGGGCGGACCCACAAGCTGCTGGTCAACTGGATCTTCGGCTGGAGCCGCGGGCTCTTCTTCAGGGGTTTCCTCGGGCTCCTCCACGACAGGTGCCTCTGCCTCTGCTTCAGCATCAGCTTCACCAGCGGTTCCTTCGCCTTCACCACCGACTACTGCTTCGCGTTCGCCCTCCCCCTCAGCGGGAGCTTCTTCGGCGGGGGCCTCGGTGGTGGTTGT
This sequence comes from uncultured Acidimicrobiales bacterium, assembly GCA_964445255.1. GTDB lineage: Bacteria > Actinomycetota > Acidimicrobiia > Acidimicrobiales > SHLQ01 > SHLQ01. Next base: position 5,760 of record CAYUKM010000072.1, on the reverse strand, counting down.
CGTGGCCTCGGGTTCAGGTTCTGGAGCCTCGGTGGTTGGAACGCTGACCTGTGGAAGGAGTGAAAGGTCGGTCTCCGACGGCGGCAGCGATGTTTCGATCTGAACCAACCCGTCTGCAACAGCTTCGGCCCGAGCAATCGCCCATGTAGACGCCTGAGCGGACAAACGCTCGACGTCAGGCGCGACCTCTTGTTCAGTCACTACGACCTCGACCGGTGCGCCAGCCGCTGTCTCTGATGCGTCAGCAGCCCCTTCCTCAGCAGAGGAGACGTCCTCTACCTGTTCGATCTGGCCCGCGGTCGTCTCAACGCCTTCGGCCGAATCGGCGGCGTTTAAGACCAGAAACGGAACGGCCAATGCCGCGACGAGGACCGCCAACACGACTCGCCAGCGCTCTTTAACCTTGGGTGTATTCAGGACTCCGGTCCCCTTACTGGCCAACCTGTACGTGCGCAGAAAAGGATCAGCCCCTCCACGCGATTGAAAATGCTAGGTAACGGATTACAACCTTGCAACCTGAGTAGCAGCAGATCACCACAGAGCGCGCGAACCCTCGCGCGGTGCTCCGGCGACTATTCGGGCAAATCGTAGAAGGCGCGAGCCCGTGCGACCGTCGCCTCGGCGACTGCTTCATCAGAAACACCCTGCAACTCAGCTACTGCACGGCCTACGTGAACCACATTGGCTGGCTGGTTCTTCTTGCCGCGATGAGGCACCGGTGCGAGATACGGCGAGTCGGTCTCGACCATGAGGCGATCTAGCGGAGTTCGTTGGACTGCGTCTCGGAGATCTTGGGCGTTCTTGAACGTCACGATGCCGCTCACCGAAATGATGACGCCGCGTTCAAGACCTTTCTCAGCCTCCGCTACTCCCCCGGTAAAGCAATGAAAGACCGTTCGCTCCGGTACACCCTCGGCGTCGAGGATCTCAAACGTGTCGTCCCACGCGTCTCGGGTATGGATGACCAACGGGAGGTTCCGTTCGTGGGCCAGCGCGATGTGCGCTGCGAAGACGTCCTTTTGGATGTCACGGGGCGAATGGTCGTAGTGGTAGTCGAGTCCCGCTTCGCCAATGGCCACCACTTTGGGTTCGTCGAGGAGTTCGGCGATGCCGTCCATGCCGTCCTTCGCGTCATGGGGGTGGACTCCCACCGTGGCGTAGACGTGTTGGTGTCGAGCTGCCACCGCGATCGCCTCGGCCGAGCGTTCGCGGGTAACACCGACCGTGACCATCTGTTGAACGCCCGCGTCGTGCGCGGCGTTGACCCACACGTCGCCGTCCTCTCCCGGAGGGATGTGGCAATGGTTGTCGATCCAGACAAGAGATTCAGCTTCGCTAGACACGACGGCGCTCCCTGCCCCTATCCCTTGAGCCGAGGGAAGAGCGGATCGCCAGCGCTGAGCGTGAGCCCACCCGGGTACTGCCCCCAGCTCGCGGCATCGGGCAGCCGTTGATCGGTGATCTGTCCGTCGAGGCCAATGCGTTCCCATGCGGCTTGTGCGGCGTTGGGTATGGCAGGTGATGCGAGGATCGACACGATGCGGATCGCTTCGAGCGCGTCGCCCATCACGGTGTCGACCTCAGGGCCTGGGTCCATCTTCCATGGCTCGTTGGCGGCCAAGTACTCATTGGTTTCACGGATGAGGCGCCATGTGGCATCGAGGGCGATCGGTGGTTGCGCGCGAGCCCACGCTGCGGTGGTGTCGGTAAGCGCCGTTGCCGCCTCGGCTGCCAGCGGCGATTCCGCAGATGGCGCAGGCGATATGTCGCCGCACTTCTTGCCGGCCACGGTGATCACGCGTTGCACGAGGTTGCCGAACTGGTTCGCAAGGTCGGTGTTGTAGCGGCTGATCATCTGTTCGTAGCTGAAGTCGCCGTCGGGACCGAAGGCTGGGTCTCGCAAGAAGTGATAGCGGAAGCCGTCGACCCCAAATGCGCTGTAGCCAGCCTCCTCATCGCCTTCGATGAGCTGCTTCGGCGAAATTGAGTTGAGCTTCGACTTGCTCATCTTCTCGCCACCGATCAGCAGCCATCCATGCACGTAGTAGTGAGGTAGGTCGGTGACGCCCGCTGCGAGCAGCATTGCGGGCCAGAACACGCAATGGAAGCGGATGATGTCCTTACCAATGATGTGCACCACGTTGGGCCAGTACTTTGCGAACTTCTCGTCGTCGCTGCCGTACCCAGCGGCGGTGGCGTAGTTGATCAGCGCGTCGTACCAGACGTAGAACACGTGCTTGTCGTCCCATGGCACCGGAATGCCCCAGTCGATCGACGAGCGAGAGATGCTGACATCTCGCAGCTCTTGGCGAAGCAAGCCGAGCACTTCGTTTCGGTAGCCATCGGGCTGAACAACACCGGGGGTGTTCTCGAAATAGTCGAGTAGCTGATCGGCGAACGCGCTGAGCTTGAAGAAGTAGTTCTCTTCCACCATGTGCTCGGCGGGGCGGTCGTGCGTCGGGCAGTTGCCGTCGTCGAGTTCATCTTCTGCGTAGTAGGCCTCGCAGCCAACGCAGTAGAGCCCTTCATAGGTGTCGGTGTAGATGTAGCCGTTGTCGTACACCTTCTGCATCAACGCCTGAACCGCTGCGTGATGCCGTGGCTCGGTCGTGCGGATGAAATCGTCGTTGGCGACCTGCAGCAACGCGGCGGCTTCACGGAACAAGATGCTTGTCGAGTCGACCTGCTCTTGCGGGCTGACGCCGTTGGCCTCGGCGGACCGTTGGATCTTGAGACCGTGCTCGTCGGTGCCGGTAAGCATCATGGTGTCGTCGCCCAAGAGGCGATGCCAGCGGGCGAACGCATCAGCATTGACGGTGGTGTAGGCGTGACCGATGTGTGGTGCGTCGTTGACGTAGTAGATCGGCGTGGTGATGTAGTACGAGCTCACCTCGCCAAGCTTACGGCTCTGCAAGACGAGTGACGGCAGCAACTGGCATCGGGCGCGATGCAGGTACCAGGATTAAGCGCTCGTAACTTCTCGCAGTGGTGGCCACAGCTCTTGGGCAGGTTCCTGGTCGGCCGGCTGGCTGGATTCTGCTTGGTCGATGACCTCCGCGCTGGCGACCTCTACTGCTTCGATCGCCTCAATTGGGCCGGCGGTCGAGCCAGCACGACCGCCACCCATGGCGCCGTTCATGGTCACGGGCGCCGCTTGTAGCTCGTCGATCTTGCGAACTTGGCGACCGAGCTGATTGGTGCGAGCTCCGGCGAGTTCGTTGAACGAGTTCAACGCGGTGTTGAGCTGCTTGCCGTGCTTGTCGATCTGGTCGGAGAACTTCTCCCATTCCTTCTTGAATCCCACCAGGCATTCCATGATCTCGTTGCTTCGGCGTTCGAGCATGAAGCTGTCGACGGCTTGGCGCACTACCTGGAGCACGGCGATCACGGTACTTGGGCCGCAGAGCACGATCTTTTTGTGCATCGCCTCATCCATGAGTTCGGGCGCGTTTTCCTGGATGAAGGTGAAGATGTTCTCGTTCGGGATGAACAAGACCACAGTGTCGACCGAGTCTTGCTCCTCGTGGTACTTGCGGTCGGCCAGCTCCTTGACCCGATTGCGAGAGTCTTTGATGAACCGCTTGCGCGCGGTTTCGGCGTCGGCGGAACCCGGCTCGGCCTCGAGGAAGGCCAAGAAGTTGTCGGCGGGGAACTTCACGTCCATGTGCAGCAACATGTCCTTCGGCATATGGAAGCTGATGTCGGGCCGCCCACCGGATTCGATGCCGCTTTGCACCCGATAGTTGATGCCCTTCTTCATGCCCGCCGCCCGAAGCACGTCTTCGGCCATACGTTCACCCCAGTGCCCTCGCTTCTGAGATGAACCGAGTGCGTCTCGTAGGCTGCCGGTGGTTTGCTGCAGTTGCGCGGTGACCTTCGCTGCCTCGGCGAGTTGCTGTTCGACGGCACCGTGCTGACCGGCGTTCTTTTCTTGGAGGTCGGCCATCATCTTCTCCATGCGCTTGAGCTCTCGGCGCATCTCAAGGTGTGCTTTCTCGATAGTCGACGCGCTGGAGTCGTATTTTTGGTGGCCGAGCTTCATATTGGCGTCGAGCTTCTCGGCACCCTTTTGGAAACGGGCGTCGAGCTGCTCGGTACCGGCACGCAGGCGAGCATCGAGTTGTTCAGTGCCTTCACGCATACGCGCGTTGAGCTTTTCGTCGGCTACCTCGACCGCACGAGCGACTGCTGTAGCGACTGTAGCTTCACGCTCCCGACCGACAGCTTCGGCGGTGGCACCTCGCTCAGCGAGGGTGGCGCGAACCGCAGCGGTGATGGCCTGTTCACTGCTCTTGGCGGCGTGCTCGGCCGAGGCCTTTCGCAGCAACAGATATAGGGCGACGAACCCGATCGCCATGGCGAAGAACAAGATGAGGAGAAGTGCAAGTTGATCCATGTGGGAAATAGTAGAGATGGGGTGTGACAGGCTGTTCTCCCTCCGTCCTCGTCGCCGCACTCCTGCGGCAAGCCCTGACTTAGGGTGTGACCATGAGGGAAGGGATTGACTCGAATCTCGAGATAGGGCTCGAACGGCTTGGGGCCGTTTGCGAGCTAGGGCCTGGCCTGGGTTGCTCCGTCGTGGAGTTCGCGGAGCTCACCGATGGCGAGCGGCTCATTCTTCATTCCGATCGAGGTTTCAGCTCGTCGGGCCGTCACCCCGAATCGATCAAATCAATCCTCAACGGGATCTACAACACACTGCTCCCAGATGGGTTTATGGAACCGGACAACCATGATTGGGCCCGTCTGGTGACGATCCTCGACGGATTGGGAGTCTCGACCTCAACCGAACAACTCCAGGCGCTCCCCTACCTTGTTGAAGTTGGCCCTGTTCTCCTCGGCCAGCTACCTCCATCAGAAGCAGCCGAGGTTCCAATCCTCGTTAGTTGGGCCGAGTACGACGCAGCGCTAACCGAGGCGCAGGCCGCGATGGAGAAGCAATGGCTCGCAGCCCAAGACGGCCCGAACCCCGAATCCTCGACGCCCGCCTAATCGATCACCAGGTCGAACTTATCCGGGGTCATGATGCGGCCGAAGTAGAGGTCTTCGGCTTCTGACCAGCGGCCCTCCCAGTCGGCCCGATACGCATCACCTTCCCGACCCAGGAGCTGTTCGCGCCGGACGTCGGCCGGCGGGTCTAGGAGGATGACAAGATCGAGCAAATCGTGCAGCTCGGGCCGGGCGGCATAGGCGCCTTCGAGCAACACCACGTTCACCCCATCGAGCGCGAGCGACTCGTGTTCGTCTGCCAGCGGCGCAGGTTCTGTGTCCCAGTCGGGGGCTTCCCAATCGAAAGAACTCCATGAGGCTCGTCCGTGCTCTCGAAGGTCGGACAACAGTTGGTGTTGGCGACGCCAATCCATTGCGTTGGCAACCTTGTCTTCGGCGCTGCGGCCGTCCCACGCCTCGGACGATCCCCCGGCGTAGAACTGGTCACCTTCGATTACGACCGCCACGATCTCGTGATCGGCCAGGCGCTGTCGAAGGTGCGCGGCCAGCGTGCTTTTTCCAGCCCCGCTTCGCCCATCGAGGGCAAGGAAGACCGGCGCCCCGGTGGACTGCAACGTTACGAGAACTAGTTCGACAACTGGTGCGGCCGCCTCATCCGGAGTCATAGCCGGAGACGCTACCCGCTCACCCTCTCGCTATTCCCGCAACCGCGTCCCCGCCGGCCCATTGCGATAGACCAGTTTCAGAAGAGGCTGGGTCGAATACCTGGGGCTGGGGGTCGCTCATATACGTACGGCTTGGTACGTGGTT
>CAYUKM010000071.1:7511-13854 GCA_964445255.1 uncultured Acidimicrobiales bacterium | reverse complement strand
ACGGTCACGATGAGGTCATGGTGAATTACATACTGGGCGTGACTACTCGTCGGTGAACATGGCCGGGTCGCGGCGGGTTCGATCGACCCGAAGTTCGAGAACGTCGGGACGGCTGTAATGACCGGTCGGATCAAAGTTCTGCCGGGCCTTGCGCACCTCGGCGAGATCAAGATCCGCGTAGATGATCGTCTCCTCATGCTTGTCGGCTTCGGCGATCACACTGCCATCGGGCCCGACGATGATCGCTCCGCCGCTCGCGTAGCGATGGTGCGCGTCGGCCATGGCATCTCGTACCGCCAGGTCCGCCGGCAGATGTTCCTCACGCAACACCGCACCACTGCTCACCACAAACACCCGGCCCTCCATCGCCACGAACCGACTGATGTCACGGGTGAGTTCCGGTGAGCCTGGCCACGTGGCGATGTGCACTTGCGTGCCCTGGGCGTACAGCGCAGTGCGAGCGAGGGGCATCCAGTTCTCCCAGCAGTTCAGCCCTGACACGGTCGTGTCGCCGAAGCTGTGGGCACGCAGGCCGTGGCCGTCTCCGTCGGCCCACATGAGTCGCTCGCCGTAGGTGGGCTTCAGCTTGCGATGTGTACCGACCAGTCCATCGCTCGGATGGATCGCAGCAAGGGTGGCATAGACCGATCCGCCCGACGGCGCTCGCTCCACGATCCCGAGGTAGACGAACACTCCCGTCGATGCAGACGCTGCGATCACCGGGTCGAGGTCGCCGCGACCGACGTCAACAGCGCTATCGAGGTACTGAGCGAAGGCTGCCTTCTGGACCGGGTTGTCAAAGCTCGCGGCATCGGTGAAGTCCGCCCAGGAGGGATACCCGGCGACGTAGGTTTCGGGGAATGCAATAAGCTCAGCTCCCTCGCCAGCCGCCTCTTCGATCAGCGTGACGACCTTGGCGAGGGTGGCATCACGGTCGAGGTAGACGGGTGCGTGTTGAACCGCTGCGACTCGCATCTATTCGTCCTCGAAGAGTTCAGGTGGAAAGCCGCCAGTGCTGACCGGGCCCCAGCGGGTCGGGGTGATGACGATGGCGCACTTACCTTGGTCGGTCATTGCCTGGCGGTACTCGTCCCAGTCGTCATGCTCGCCACTAATGCTGCGGAAGTATTCGACGAGTACATCTGTGGCCTCTGGAAGGTCGACCACTTCCGCGTCACCGTCGATCTGGACCCATGCATCGTTGAACTCATCGCCCATCACCGCGACAGACACCTGAGCATTGCGGCGGATGTTTCCAACCTTCACCCGGGAGGGGTACGTGGCAATCGCCAAGCGTCCGTCTGCGATCTGGCCGCCGGTCACCAAACTCATCTGGGGCCGCCCGTCGCCGCGAACCGTAGAGAGCACCCACTTGCGTTTACCGGCGAGATACTCGGCGAGTCCGTCGGCATCGACGACGGTTGTGGTGGCGATGTAGTTCGCCCGGCGATCGGTTCTCGGCAGCTTCTTCATGCAACCGAACTTAGAGGACGGACGGGGTCTTCGGACATGTGTTGATGAACTACGGTCGGCGCTATGACCGACGAGGCGACCGCCACCGAATCCATCGCCGAGCTAAGGAAGTCGTTCTTCTACGGCTCGCGCAAAAACCTGAACTACAAGTTCGTCAACGACCTCTCCGACGCCGAATTCGGCGACTTCTTGGAGGAGTACTTCCAAGCTGCGGCGGCCATCATCGACAGCGGGGATCCTTCAGCACTCTCCGACGTGCACTACCGCTGGCAGGTGCAGGCCTACCGGCGGCACCTCGGTGACCCCGCGGATTTCGCCCACCGCTACGAAGACACACCGTGGGCGCCAATGACCAAGCCGTTGTCCGAAAGCCGCATTGCGCTGATGACGTCGAGTGGTCACTTCGTGGACGGCGACGATCCCAAGCCGCTCGGCATTGAAAACATGACCCAAGACGAGGCGGAGGATCGGATCGGGGAGACGATCAAAGAGCCGCCGTCGCTATCAATGATCCCGAGCGCCACCGCGTTCGAGCAGATTCAGGTGCGTCACGGCGGCTACCCGGTCGAGGGAGCGGCCACTGACCCTCAGGTCGTGCTGCCGCTTCGCATCATGGAAGCGCTCGATGACGAGGGCGTGATCGGCGAATTCGCGGACATGTCGTACTCCTTCGTTGGCGCTGCGGCGCAGGGTCCGATCAAGAAGCGCATCGGTCTCGAGTGGGCCGAGATGTTGCGGGACGCCGAAGTCGATGCCGTGTTACTCGTGCCCATTTGACCGGTCTGCCACGTGTCCGTGGGGCACGTACAACGCGCAATGGAAACCGCCGGTATCCCGACCGTCAACGTGTCGGTCAAGAGCTTCGGCCACGTCGCCGAGCTGATGAGCGTGCCACGAGCGCTGATTACCCGCCATCCGTTGGGCCGACCACTAGGCGCGCCGAACGATGCCGAGCGTCAGCGCGCAGTCGTCGAGAAGGCATTGTCGCTGCTGGAAGCCTCCGATCCCACAATCGTCGAGTTCGACGAGCCGTATCGCTGGGCCTAGTCGTTGCCGACCCACACGAGCACCTCGTCAAGAGGCTTGCGAGTGAGGTCGGGAACTCGCACGCCAGGTAACGGATAGCCGACCGGGAACAACACGAAGGGGCGTTCGTTCTCCGGGCGGTCGAGAACCTTCGACAGGAACGCCATCGGCGATGGCGTGTGCGTGAGTGTGGCCAGGCCCATGTTCTGTAGTGCCGCAACGAATAGGCCAGCGGCGAGTCCACAACTCTCCTTCACGTAGTAGTTCTTGCGCTTCTCGCCATCGGGGCGCACCTCATAGCGCTGCTCGAAGAGCACCACGATCCACGGAGCAACCTCCAGGAACTCTTTGTGGTGATCGGTGCCGATCGGCGCGAGGGCTTCTTGCCACTCCTCATTCATTCGGTTCTCGAGATAATTAACCCGCTCCTCCTCCTCGGCCGCAGCTCGAATCTCTCGCTTGATTGCGGGATCGTTGGTGGCGACGAAGGTCCACGGTTGTTTGTGCGCCCCCGACGGAGCGGTTGACGCGGTCTCTACCGCCAGCTCGATCAGTGATCCGTTGACAGGTGCATCGCTAAAGAGCCGAACCGAGCGTCGGCGGTCCATGAGTTCGAAGAACTCTCGCCCCCGAACCGGGGCGTCAGCGGGTGCGACAACAACATGGTCGTAGGTGATGAAGGGGTACTCGTTCGCAAGGGATTTAGAAGGGTACGGATGCTCATACAACGGGTCGACCATGCACGGAAACTAGTCGGCGCGTAAATCGTTTCACGCTTCCAGCGCGACCGCTCGGCCATATGACTAGAGTGCGAGTCGCAGCTGTCTAGAGAAACGAGCTTCTATCATGTTCAACCCGATCGCATCCCTGGCCAAGCATCTTCCTGCTGATGAGGTAAGCGCCCACTGTGACGGCCCTTGCGGCGTCTACGACCCAGCATCAGCTCGCATCGCCGCTGAAGCAGTGCTGTCGATGTCCAAGAAGCTCGTTGATGCAGGCCCAGCCACCACTCTTGAAGCGCAGAACACCCAGTCGCGCTACATCTCCATCAAGGAACACGAAGCACAGACCTGCAAGGATCAGCTCCTCATCCTCTGGACCGACTACTTCAAGCCACCACATCTGGAGCAGTTCCCTGAGCTCCACACCACCTTCTGGAACGCAGCCAAGCTGTGCTCAGAAGCCAAGGTTCACGCCTCGGTCGAAGTTGCCGAGAAGCTCATGGCCGCGGTCGAAGAAATCCACCACATGTTCTGGAAGTCCAAGGGCCGCGACGACGCCTGGGTAACCGCCAGCTAACAACACACTCTCTCGAAATTCCTGCACTTCACGGCAAGACCGTGAAGCACATGAATGTAAACAACCAAATGCCCCTGACCACCAAAACCATGCTGCGCAAAGCCAGCCCGATTGAGCTCACCCGCTGGCTCCTTCGTCGACGCCGTCGCTATCGGGTGACGGGCGAGTCGATGAAACCTACGTTGACCGCCGGCGACGTGGTGTTCGTTGACACACGGGCCGATATTGGCGAGAACGACATCGTCTGCGCCCGCCATCCCTACGATCCAACGCTTGTCATCATCAAGCGGGTCGGATTCACCGACGAGAATGGTCAACTCTTCTTGATGAGTGACAATCCGAACGCTTCGGACGCTGCAGATAGCAACCGTTTCGGACGGGTAGCCCCAGACCGCGTCGAAGGCGTCGTCACCAGCGTCCTCGCGTAACCATCGCGGTGACGTGAACACGTCACTAACTGCGAATTTTGCAACGCGGAGAGTCGGTGTAAAACTCATCGAGTCCACGTAGGGCATTGAGTCAGACCACAGAGGTTTCCATGGCATCTTCAATTTCGATCCCACCTTCAGGACAGCCCCGTGTCCTCGCCGACGCCTTGGCTCCTGGCCTTCTTTCCGACGGCAGAGTGCGAGATGCCATCGCTGTTGTTGGCTTCGCCCTGCTCACCGCAGCGGCCGCCCAAATTTCGATACCGCTGGGGTTCACTCCGGTCCCGCTGACGGGCCAGACGTTCGCCGTGCTCCTTGCCGGCGGTGTTCTCGGAGCAAACCGAGGTGCCACATCACAGCTGCTCTACGTCGCGATGGGCGCTGTTGGACTTCCCTTCTTCGCAGACGGCGCTAGCGGCCTGCGCGTCGACGGAGCCTTCATCCCAACGATCGGCTACCTCGTCGGCTTCATCGTCGCTGCCTACGTCGTTGGCTTGATGGCCGAGCGCCGCCAAGACCGCAACGTGCTCTCGTCGATCCCCGCGCTGTTCGCTGGCACCTTCATCATCTACGCCATCGGCGCACCCGTACTCGCATGGCGCCTCGGTATCCCACTCGCCGCCGACCTCGACGAGGCGAGTGCGCTCAAGTTCGGCATCGCACCGTTCCTGATCGGCGATGCCATCAAAGCCGTCGTAGCCGGTGGCCTCCTTCCAGCCACCTGGAAGCTCGTCAACAGCGACGACTAAACGTGCACCAGTTCAATAGTGAATGATGCGGTGTCGCCTGAGTCCACCGACTCCTTCGAGCGAATTGCCTTCTTTATCGGAAGCACATAGGTGGCGAGTTCTTTGCTCGGGAACAGCGACGTGCTCCAGTTCGATCCGCCGAGCTGCACGTTGACCTTCACGCTCCCGAACCCACCGGTCATCGACGTCGCATCGTCGACCGCGTCAGACACATCTTCTGGCAGCGACACGAAGACCCACGTCGCCGCGTCCGACCCATCTTGCTTCTTGGGCGTCCACGGATAGAGCTCCGCGTCGAAGGTGAACCGCATCAACTCACCATAGACGGCGCGCAGAACCCGATGATTTGGGACTGCCCCTACCTATCCGGTTCTAGACGGCTGGAGTGGAGCAGGAATTGAGGAAGCTGTCGACGGGGTCGGTCACGAGGGTTTCGCCGGGGACACCGAGCTCGGTGCTGACCTGGCCGTGGTCGTACGGGCTGACGTCGGCGACTGCCGCAGTTCCGCCTGAGCCGTTGATCGATGCGGCGAGCCGTTCGGAGCTGTCGATGCGTTCGTCGCGACCTCGTGTGACGATGAGGAAGTCAGGTCCGGCGAAGTCTTGTGCGGCGGCGATGGCTTGCAACGTGGGCGATCCGTCAATCTGTTGCTCGTTGCTCGGGAAGGCCAACTCGATGATGTCGACCTCCCATGGTGGTGGGTCGGTGAGATCTTGGGTGACCGAGTCGAGGCTCACCACGCAGTTGACTGCGTCAAGGCTGCTGCCTTGCTCTTCGAGCAGGGTGGGGTGGGTTCCGACGATGCTCACGAGATGAGCGCCCGAGCTGTGCCCAATGATCGAAACCTGATCGGGGTCGCCGCCGAAGCTCTCGGCATTATCGATCGTCCACGCGACCGCATCTGCAACGTCGTTGCCGAAGTCCGGCCACCGGATGTCGTTGTCTTCGGCTGCGAGGCGATAGTTGACCGACACGAAGACCCAACCTTGTTGGGTGTAGTGATCGGCCTTGACGGTCGTGGCGCGGGTGCGCTTGCCTCCGGCTTGCCAGGACCCACCGTGCACCCAGACGAGAATGGGACAGCCTTCGGCGCCAGGCGTCGCGTGCACGTCGAGGCTGGTGAGGTCGGGGTCGACGCCTTCGAACGATGCGTACTGGAACTCGGTGCGTTCCCGCTCTACCGCGCCGCAAGCCACCGGGTCGCTGGCGAACGCTCCCGCCGCGACCACCCCAGCAAGGAGCACAGCAGCGATCACGGCGATAGTGAGTGACCCTTTCACGACAGGCGTCATGACTCTATGGTCACGCGCGAACACCTTCTATACAACCCGCCCCAGTGCTGTTCACCCAACCGCAAGACACCTGGT
>CAYUKM010000071.1:0-7411 GCA_964445255.1 uncultured Acidimicrobiales bacterium | reverse complement strand
GTTCCACAGGGAGAGACATCTACCCGCGGCCGAAATTGGGGGTGCGCTTCTCGAGGAAGGCAGCGATTGCCTCGCGGTGATCAGCGGTACCGATGAGGCGGCGGAAGGTGTCGCTGAGCGCTGCCCGACGTTCTTCGGGTGACTGCGCCGGTAGGTCATTGAGCGCCGCCTTGGTCGCTTCGATCGCGAGCGGAGCCTTGCTAGCGATCGAGGAGGCAAGGGCCAGCGCCGCGTCATTCGGCGCGTCCACGATCTCGGTAATTAGCCCCCAACGCTGTGCACTCACCGCATCAATTTGTTCGCCGGTGAGCAGCATGCGACGCGCAATGGTGTCACCCACCGCATCGACCAGCGACCCGACACTCGCGATGAGGCCAACATTCACCCCGGAGGCAGCGAAGGTGGCTTGGGAGCTAGCCACGCGAATATCACACGCGAGCGCAAGCTCGAGACCTCCGCCGTGCGCCGGTCCATCAATTGCTGCAATGACGGGCACACGGCATGCCCGAACGGCCGAAGCGGCCTGTGAAACGACGGTCAACATCGCCGCATCATCGGCTGCTGGGTCCGGGTTCGCCAGCTCCGAGATGTCTGCGCCAGCGCAAAATCGTCCCTCGGCCCCATGGAGAACCACAGCTCGTACATCCACCGCAGAGTTGACCTCATCGAGAGCACCGGTGATCGCTGTCCACATGTGTGAGGGCAGCGCGTTTGCCGGTGGCCGATCGAGGCCGATCCTCCGCACGGACTCCTGGGTGTCGATAACGAGGTCGACTGCGGTGTTGTCATTCATTGGTAGTTCTCTATCACGTTCGGACTCGTGGCTCTATGACGTGGCGCAAGCGCCCATCAGCGACTACAAAAGGGCGATGAGTGACAAGCCCGATCCTTTCAGCGCCCCATTCGGCACGCTCTTCGGCGACCACATGGCGGTGGCGCAATACAACGAGGGCGACTACACCTACGACGGACCTCAGCCGCTCGAGAACTTCTCGCTTCATCCAGCGACGCACGTGCTGCACTATGCGAGTGAGTGCTTCGAGGGCTTGAAGGCGCACCGCCAGGTTGACGGATCGGTAGCGATCTTCCGCATCGAAGATTCGGTGCAGCGTATGTTGCTCAGCATCGCGAAGCTACGTATGGTCCCGCCGAGTGCCGACCTCCTTCGCCAGCTCATCATCGACGCCTCCACCGCCAATGCGTCGTTCACTCCCGAACCGCCGGGCTCGCTCTACATTCGCCCGACGTTCATCGGAACCGCGCCCAACATCGGCGCAGCGGCCACCCCGAGCAGCAAGGCCCTGCTGTATGTCATCAACTCACCGGTGGGTGACTATTTCGCAGGCGGCATTCGTCCGTTGACGATCTATATCGAAACCGAGACGCCACGCACCACGCCGCAGTTCGGCTCGGTCAAGAGCGGCGCGAACTACGTCATGGCGCTGGGCCCAACTCTTGATGCAAAGCGCGACCATGTCGCCGATCAGGTGTTGTTCGCGAGCGGCGACGACGTCACAGAAACCGGCGCGTCCAACTTCTTCCTCGCAGACGAGGAGCGCATCATCACCCGCAACCTTGACGATTCGTTCCTGCATGGCATCACTCGCAAGTCGATCATTCAGATCGCGAAGGACCTCGGCATGGAGGTCGAGGAGCGCTCCATCCCTGTCGCTGAGTTGCAGGCATGGGCCGACCACGGCGAGATGTTCTTGTCAGGTACGGCAGCGGTAATCGCCCCCGTTGGCAAGGTCATCGCGCATGGCCAACACATCGAGGTGCGCGACGGCCAACCAGGTCCGACGACTTTGAAGCTGCGTGAAGCGCTGACCGACGTTCAGACGGGCAAGACCGAAGACGTCCACGGCTGGTTGACTCCACTCGACGTCCGCTAGGGCGTTCGACGGCTCAGCGATTTCGGGTCATCGGATGAGGGTGTTGATTGTGTGGTCATTGGACCTCCGCGCACTTCACCGTAGCTTGGGCATTATGAGTGGACAGTTCCTCACCGCTGACGGACCGATCGAATTGCCCAAACGAGCGTTGGTGGTTGTCGCTCATCCTGATGACATCGACTTCGGTATCGCAGGAACGGTCGACCAACTGACAAAGGCCGGCAGCCACGTCGCGTACTGCTTGGTCACCTCCGGCGAAGCCGGCGAGGACGACATGACCGTCGACGCAACCGAGCTCGCTGCGATGCGAGAAGCCGAACAAACCGCGGCAGCCGCCGAAGTAGGTGTCACCGATTTGCATTGGTTACATCACCCCGACGGCATGGTGGTGAACGACTTCAAACTGCGTTGCGACATCGCTCGAGTCATTCGCATCGAGAAGCCCGATGTGGTGATCACCCAGGCGCCGTACCGCCGGTTCGAAACCACCTACGGCAGTCACCCCGATCACACCGAAACGGGTGAAGCCACGATCCGTGCGGTCTACCCGGACGCCCGTAACCCGCGGTCTTTCACTGCGGAGCTGCTCGACCAGGGCTACGAACCACACACGGTTCCACACATGTGGATCTCATCGGTCGAGCAGAACCTGTTCGTCGATATGACCGATTCATTCGATGCCAAGCTTCGTGCTCTGCGTTCCCACGAATCCCAAGTCGCCAAGCGAGATGAGGAGTTCGATCTCGAGAAGTTGATGCGCGAGTGGGGCGAGCGCCATGCCAAGGTTGGAGTCGAGGCAGGCGTCGAGCATTTTGCCAACGGCGAAGCAGGCGACCCGGCCAATCGACTAGCGGAATCGTTCCGGATTCTCGACTGCGCCTAGCGCTGGTCGGCTAGCCGCCAGCGATATCCAGGATTGATCCTGCGCCCAGGCCTCGCTCATCTTGTTTCAGCGCGGTATCGACCGACACTGCGGAAGCGAAGACCATCTGGCGCAATGGATCTGGTAGATCCTCATGCACGTGCAGGACGTAGTTGTCAGCGGTGGTGAAGACGGTCTTCAAGACGCCTTCAAAGGTCTTGGTGATCCGTGCGATTTCTCGATCGTGGGCATCTTTGATCGAGAAGTTCCACGCCCGCCAGTTCTCGGCAAAAATCCCGCCGATCGCTTCACCGTTCACCATGTAGGTGAAGCGAATCTTGCCGAACCAGTTTTGTTGGATGATCTCACCGACTTGGTCGCCCAGTTCGTCGGTGACGACCACTCGTGACTTCACAAACTTCGCTGGGCGAGTGATGCCGAGGCGCACGACACCGGTTGCGTCGACCACCTGGTACGTGTGCGTGAAGAACTGATCCCAATTGCCGAGGAAGCGGACGACCTTCTTCAGCTTGCTCTGTCCGACCTGGCGCACGGCACCGATCTGAGCGCCGGTCGAGTCGAAGAGGGCGAACTCGGTGTTGACTTCGATCAGCTTGGTCTTTTGGTTGACGACGAGCACCTTCTGGTCGAACAGACCGCCGCTAGCTTGAGCTGGAGCTACGCCGTCTTGGATCGGTGCAGGGTTCGGCGTCCCCAAGTTGTTGGGAACAGGAGCCGGTCCACTCGATGGGGGCGGGGTGCCCGCTAGATCGGGGGCGATCACATCTTCGGGCGCGGCGGCGGTTGGAGGTGGCGGAGTGCCCACGGCGCCAGTTCCGGCAACCTCCGGTGGTATTGGGGCGGCCTCGCGAGGGGCGGCCTTGTTGATCTGTCGCTGGATCTTCTCTGGTGCTGTCGTCGCCTGCACCTGCTTGGCAGGCGTAAGCGGATCGACCGCCTGGCGGCCGTGTGAAGAAACATCCTCGGTCCACCCGAGCCCATCCCACCATCGATGTTCGTGACGCCCCGCAGGGTCTGGGTACCAACCCGGTTCGGGTTGTTGGGTTGTCTCGCCGCTACTCATGGTTCCCCCATCATGGATCGCAAGGTATGTCTCTCGGCTCTATTGTCGCAGGTTGATCTGGCCCTAGCCCTGCTTGGGCTGCCTTCTACGAGCGCTAGCCCTCCGGAGCGAATGGCGGGAAGCGCATCTTCGGGCCTGACTCGGCCCAGTCCTGATGGTTGCGGACGTACTGGTTCGCTGCATCTGGGGTGGGTTGGTAATCCCATGACACGAGGGGTCCCGATGACATCGCTCGGTGTAGGAAGTGGCGCTCGCGTTGGCTGGCGATGACCCGGGTCCGGATCGCATCCTCATCCCAACGCTTGGCTACCTCGGCGGCAAAGTCGTCTACGAGCGCAGCATGCGCGGGTTCGGCAGCCAGGTTGGTTCGCTCGAGCGGGTCTGCGGACACGTCGTAGAGCTGAGCTGGGTCGGTCGCACAATGGATGTATTTGTACTGGCGGCGGCGGATCATGAACATTGGATGCGACGTCATCTCACCCGTGTACTCGCCGAACGTTTCGTCGACCGGGTCGTCGTCCCCGGACCATGAGGGGACCAGACTCCGGCCGGACAGCTCGGCCTGAGGCTCGGCACCCGCGATGTCGAGCAGCGTGGGGAGCAGGTCGAGGTGCGAGCACGCGTTTGCAACTCGCGTGTTGGCTACACCAGGTCCGGCGACGACCAGGGGCACGCGGGCCGAGCGCTCGTGGAACGACATCTTGAACCAGGCACCGCGATCACCGAGCATGTCGCCGTGGTCGCTCGTGACGATCACGATTGTGTCGTCGGCGCGCCCGGCCTCTTCCAAGGTAGTGAGGAGCTTGGCCAGCCAATCGTCGAAGTAGCTGACGTTTGCGTAGTAGCCGTGGCGCGCCATGCGTACCTGATCGTCGGTGTAGCCGACGGTGTCGGCCTGGATGCCGGTTCGGATGCGCAGGGTGTGTGGGTCGAGACTGTCGAGATCCCACGGGTCGGGCATATCGATGTCGTCGTGGTCGTACAGATCCCACCACTCGGGACGGGCGACGTATGGGTCGTGCGGGTGGATGAACGACGCGCACAAGAAGAACGGCCGGTCATCATCGTCTCTGGCGATGTCGAGGAGCTTGCGTCGGGCAGCGAAGCCGACCTCTTCGTCATAGTCGAGCTGGTAGGTCGTCACCGCATGACCAGCGTCTTGGAGCACGTCCATGTTGTGGTACCACTTGTCGATCCGCTCGTCGGCCCGTTCCCAGTTGGGCGTCCACGCGAAGTCGGCCGGGTAGATGTCGGTCGTGAGACGCTCTTCGAACCCGTGCAGCTGGTCGGGGCCAACGAAGTGCATCTTGCCCGACAGAATCGTGCGGTAGCCGGAAAGGCTCAGGTGATGGGCGAGCGTCGGCGTTGCCGCCGGGAACTCGCTCGCGTTATCCCAAGCGCCAATCGCAGAGACCGGTTGGCCCGACAGCATCGTGAACCTTGCCGGAGCGCACAACGGCGAGTGACAATACGCGTTGTCGAACCGAGCACCTCGCTCAGCGAGCGCATCAAGGTGCGGCGTCTGGACCACCGGATGTCCGTAGGTCGACGTAAAGTGCGGCGCGAGCTGGTCGGCCATCACCATCAAAATATTTGGTGCCCCCATGAGCAGACGGTACCGACTAGTTGGGCGATCGTTCAATCCCGGCAGTTGGGCGTACGGACCAAGCGTCGCAAAGCCCCCTGGGATCGCCCCGTCTCAAGGTGATGACTAGCAATGGCGAGCGTGAGCGCGCGAGTGCGGTCGCCAAAAGGCTCCGTGCTAGGTTGCGCGGATGGTGCGGGGGCTCGATGATAGAACGCAGTGTTGGAATGTTCCGTTGCGGCGTCTCGTCGTGGGCCATTTGAGTCTGGGCCTCAGATCCGCTACTTGCGGTCGGCGAGGAACGGGAAGTCTCGGCGGATCTGTTCGACTCGTTCGACGCTGACGTCGGCGGACAGCACGAGCGGGCCGGACTCGCCCGCGTCGGCGACGATCTCGCCGAAGGGGTCGATGATCATCGAGTCGCCGCAATAGCTGACGTTCGGGTCGTCGCCGGTTCGGTTTGCTGCGACTACCCACGCCTGGTTCTCGATCGCTCGTGCACGCAACAAGGTTCGCCAGTGTTCACGGCGTGAGGCAGGCCAGTTCGCGATCACCAGGTAGCAGTCCGTGTCGTCGGCGAGCGCCCAGAAGTCGTCGGCGAAGCGGATGTCGAAGCAGATGAAGGGGCTGATGCGTAGGTCGCCTATGCGAATCGTCTTGGCTGTGGTTCCGGCGAGGTAGCTCTTGTCTTCGCCGCTGAAGGTGAAGGGGTGGCGCTTGTTGTAGGTGTGAACCTCGCCGTTTGGTCCTGCGAACACCATCCGGTTGTTCGGACGCTCGGCGTCGGGTTCGAGAATGGGGATCGACCCAACGATCCATGCGCCGACCTCGCCAGCTTGGGTCTTCAGAAACTCAGTCGATGGTCCGCCCTCGGGTTCGTGGGCGTGGTCGGTGTTCATCGTGAACCCCCACGAGTACGTTTCGCTCAGCGCTATTAGCTCGGCTCCGGTTGCCGCGGCCTCGGCGATCTGGGGTTTGAGCGCCGCAAAGTTCGCCTCTGGGTCTTCCCAAATGATCTCGTGCTGCACCACCGCAATCTTCATGACCTCAGTATGAATGACGTTGCTTGGCGGTGAAAACGTCTACGCAACATCCGAACCAACTCTTGGACGTGAGGATTCGAGTTCGTCATTCTGGCAATGTGGCTGATGAAATTGGAGCGGAATCTGAGCGGCGCCCGCTGAGTCGGCGCGCGGTGATTGCGGGCGGCGCAGTTGCGGCTGCCGGTGTCGTTGGTGGCGGGATAGTTCTGTCGGTGCGTGACCGCGGAGCAACTACCGCCCCTGCAGTACCTGTTCGCCCAGCCGACATTTCGTTGCCGGTCGGTGAGTTCGACGCGGTCGAGGGGATCTCCCCGTTCACCACGCCTCTGGAGGACCACTTCTTCATCGACGCTGCGAATCAGCGACCTGTCCTCGACCGAGACACATACTCGCTGCGAGTCGGTGGCCCGTTTGCTCGAAATCCGTTGACGTTGAGCTATGACGACCTGGTGGCTCGTGAACAGGTGAGCCGTCAGATATGTCTTGCGTGTGTGTCGAACCCTGTCGGTGGCAAGCTTGTGAGCAATCTGGTGTGGACCGGGGTGCCGTTGTCGGTGCTATTGGATGAGGCCGGTATCGAGGACCCGATCGATCCCGAAATCCAGGTCTTCTCCACCGGAGCAGACGGCTACACGGCCGGGTTCCGTGCGCCTCTCGCGTATGACGGTCGCACGGCGATGGTTGCGCTGCTTATGAACGGTGAGCCTCTCCCTGCTGCCCACGGGTTTCCAGCCCGGCTAGTGATGGCCGGGGAGTTCGCCTACACCTCGGCAACGAAATGGTTGGAGAGCATCGAGCTGAACGAGTTCGATGAAGTCAGCGCGTTTTGGCAAATAAGGGGCTGGGCGAAGGAAGCGCCGGTGAAGACCAGTTCGCGCATTGACACCCACACCAGCGGTGATCAACTCAGCCCCGGTGCGCAAGTGATCGCTGGCGTGGCGTGGG
>CAYUKM010000070.1:0-13954 GCA_964445255.1 uncultured Acidimicrobiales bacterium | reverse complement strand
ACGGTCCTGATATCGACTCGACCCCTGATAGCGATCAAACCAATGACAATCAGCCTGCTGCTCCCGGTGACCCAACCGATAACGAGATCGGAAACGCTGGCGGCGACGAGGACGATCATGACATTGCGGGGCTTTCGGTTGTCGAGTTCGACCTTGCGCTTATCAAGGTGTTCACGTCGGACACGTTTGGCGACCCGACCGATGCGATTATCGAACAGGGCGAGGACGCCACGTTCACGATCACCGTTACCAACCAGGGCACTGTTGATTCGAATACCTTTACGGTGACCGATTATCTCCCTGCTGGGTTCTCGCTCAATGACGCGGCGTGGACTGCAGGTGCGAACAACACCGCAACGTATACGGGTGGCCCGTTGGCTGCTGGTGCGTCTGTCGACATCGACATCACGTTGACGGCGGATTCGGTTTCGCCTGGCGAGTTTGTGAACTGGGCCGAGATCTCCGCTGATGACGGCGATGATGTCGACTCGACTCCTGACGCGAATCAGGGCAACGATAACCAGCCTGGCGGTCCTGGTGACCCGACCGATGATGTCACCGACGGAACCGCTGGTGATGAAGACGACCATGATCCGGCGAGTGTGAGTGTCGCGAACTTCGACCTCGCACTCACCAAGGTTTACACCTCTGACACGCATAACGCTCCAACCGATGGTGTCATCGAGCAGGGCGCCGATGTGACCTTCACGATCACCGTTGAGAACCAGGGCACGATCGATGCTGGCAGCTTCGAAGTCACTGACTTCTTGCCCGCTGGTTTCGTATTGAACGACGCGGCCTGGACGGCCAATGCTGCTGGCACCGAGGCGACGTTTACGGGTGGTCCGTTGGCTGCTGGCGCATCGACTGATATCACGATCACGTTGACTGCAGACAGCGTTGGCGCAGGCGACTTTGTGAACTGGGCCGAGATCAGCGCCGATGACGGCAACGATGTCGACTCGACCCCTGACACCGATCAAGGCAATGATCGTCAGCCGACTGGTCCTGGTGCTGTTGGTGATGATGTCACCAACAACGCTGGTGGCGATGAGGATGATCATGATCCTGCTGGCGTAAGTGTTGAGGTCTTCGACCTTGCACTCACCAAGGTGTATGCGTCGGACACGTTCGGTGATCCGACCGATGCGGTGATCGACACTGCTGCTGATGTGACGTTCACGATCACGGTGTTCAACCAAGGAACCGTGGACGCGAACAGTTTCGAGGTCACTGACTTCTTGCCTGCCGGGTTCAGTCTCAATGATGCGGCGTGGACCGACAATGGAACCACCGCGACGTTCACTGGTGGCCCTCTGGCTGCTGGCGCTTCGGTTGATATTGACATCACGATGACTGCTGGTGTGGTTGCACCGGGCACCTTTGTCAACGGCGCGGAGATCAGCGCCGATGATGGCAATGACGCCGATTCGACCCCGAACGCGAACCCTGCTGATGATAATCAGCCATCGTCACCCGGTGACCCGACCGATAACGTCACCGATAACACCAACGGTGATGAGGACGATCATGACATTGCTGGTGTTGGGGTGCAGAACTTCGACCTTGCACTCATCAAACAGCTTTCTGATGACGGGTTTGGTGACCCAACCGATGGGCTCACCGAAGCCGGATCTGATGTGACCTTCACCGTGACGGTGATCAACCAGGGCACGATTGATGCTGGCAGCTTTGAAGTCACCGACTTCTTGCCCGCTGGTTTCGTGTTGAATGATCCTGCATGGACAGCTAATGCTGCTGGCACCGAGGCGACGTTCACGGGTGGGCCGTTGGTCGCCGGTGACAGTGTCGCCATCGATATCACCATGACCGCGAACGCGGTTGGGCCTGGTGGAGCTGTCAACATCGCCGAAATCAGCTCTGATGATGGTTCTGATATCGACTCGACCCCAGATGCGAACCCTGCTGATGATAATCAGCCCGCCGCTCCCGGAGACCCGACCGATGACATCACCAACGGCAACAACGGTGATTCTGATGATCATGACATTGCTGGCGTGCAGATCGGTGAGTTCGACCTTGCACTCACCAAGGTTTACACCTCGGACACGTCCGCTGATGGCCAGGCCACCGATGGCCGGGTTCAGGCCGGTGACGACGCGACGTTCACGATCACGGTCACTAACCAAGGCAGCCTTGACGCAACCAGCTTCGAAGTCACCGACTTCTTGCCGGCTGGTTTGGTGCTCAACGATCCAGCATGGACCGACAACGGTGACGGCACCGCAACGATTACCGGTGGCCCATTGGCTACCGGTGCCAGCGTTGATCTCACGATCACTACCACCGTTACCAGCACGGTCGCATCTGAGTTGATCAACACCGCCGAGATCAGCTCTGACTCGGCGAACGATATCGACTCGATCACCGATGACATCGTTGCAAACGACAATCAACCAGCTCTGCCTGGTGACCCGACCGATAACGTCACCGACAACACCGCGGGCGACGAGGACGACCATGACATTGCGGGTCTGACCGTCGATGTGTTCGACTTGGCGATCGCCAAGGACTACACGTCTGACACCTCCGCTGATGGTCTCTCGACCGACGCGCTGATCCAACCCGGCGATGACGCTACGTTCACGATCACGGTCACCAACGAAGGCACCGTGGATGCCAACAGCGTTGAGGTCACCGACTTCTTGCCACCAGGTTTCGTGCTCAACGATCCTGCGTGGACCGATAATGGAGACGGCACCGCGACCATCAACGTCGGAGCGATCGCCGCAGGCAACTCGGTGAGCGTGACGATCACCGCCACAGCTGTGAACACCGGTGCTGGCGCACTCGTCAACATCGCCGAGATTTCCAGCGACGATGGCGACGACATCGACTCAACCCCCGACGCGAACCCTGATGAAGGGATCGGCGGCGAGGACGACATCGACGGAGCCAACCTGACCGTTGACGCCTTTGACTTGGCGCTGACCAAGGTCTACACCTCCGACACCTTCGGTGACCCAACCGACGGCGAGATCATCGCTGGTTCCGATGTCACCTACACCATCACCGTCATCAACCAAGGCACCGTGGACGCAACCAACATCGACGTCACCGACTTCTTGCCAGCCGGGTTCACGTTGAACGATCCAGCATGGACCGACAACGGTGACGGCACTGCAACCATCACCATCCCAGCGATCCCAACTGGTCAAAGCGCAAATGTCACGATCGTTCTCAGCGCCGAGACACCAACGGTTGGCGACAACGTCAACTTTGCTGAAATCTCGGGAGCCTCGGGCGGCAACGACATCGACTCAACCCCGGACACCACCGTCGACAACGACGGCCCAGTCACCGACAACGAGACCGGAAACGCCAACACCGATGAGGACGACAACGACCCGGCACCAGTCACTGTTGTTGACCCGATCTTTGACCTTGCACTCCGCAAGACCCTCCAAGACGGCACCAACTCAGCAACCGCCACTGTTGGCGAGCTTGTTACCTGGACGCTCACCGTGTTCAACCAAGGTGATCTCCACGCAACCGGCATCAACCTTGTTGACTTCATCCCATCAGGACTTGACCTGGCCGATTCCGACTGGACCGAAACCGCCACCGGCGACGCAACTATTGCTGTCCCAGGCGTGCTCGCTCCGGGAGATTCGGTCAGCGTTGACGTGACCACCGTTGTCGTGGACGGCAGCGATCTTGAGAACTTCGCCGAGATCGCAGCAGCGCTCGCCGCTACCGAGAACGGCGCCCCGCTGGTCCTCGCTGACGGATCACCAATCCTTGACATCGACTCCATCCCCGATGCCAACGACAACGACGCTTCCGTCGACGACGAGGTCAACAACGCCGGCGGCGACGAAGACGACCACGACGGCGCAATCCTCACCCTCGCCACCACCGAAGCACCACCAGCAACCACCACACCACCACCATCAGGCCCACTAGCCATAACCGGTGTCGAAAGCTGGCAACTCGCAATCTACGCACTGCTCCTCTTCGGAACCGGCATGCTCTTCCTTGCACTAGCCCGCCGCCGTGACGAAGACGAACAAACTGCATAGAAACTAATCCTCACGTCAGGAACAACAGCCCCCGGCTACGCCGGGGGCTGTTGCCCTTTTGGGGTTTATGCCGGCTGCGAGAATTTTCCCCAAACACTTGTACGACGAACGAGTGTTCGTATATGGTGATCTCTGCATGCGGGCGGAGCACCCGTAACGGCCGGGCCTGAGGCACCTCTTCGGAGGCCAAGGCCCGGCTGCATACGTTTCAAGGAGACACCATGCACAGCATCAACCACCCGTCATTGCGTCAGCCGGCTATCGCTGACCGTCGCCGCCGCCACCTTGCGGTGTATCACCGAGCATTGCGTGCGGCAGACACCCCAGAACAGCGAGCAGCGGTTGCGGCTCGGTACCGCAGACTCTTCACTGTCACAGCCGCTTCGTAGCCTGCGGCTATGGCAAAGATCAAGACTCGCTTCGTCTGCAATCACTGTGGCCACACCGCGGCCAAGTGGATCGGGCAGTGCCCCGATTGCAACGAGTGGAACAGCCACGACGAGGAACTCGCGGAGAAGATCGCCGCCGCGCCGGTGGTTGTTCAGGAGGCCCCGCGTCCCATCGCCGATGTAGTTATCGATAACGCAGCGAAGGTCGCGACCGGTGCAAGCGAATTGGACCGGGTCCTAGGTGGGGGTTTCGTGGCGGGTTCAGTGGCATTACTCGGTGGCGAGCCGGGCATCGGCAAGAGCACGTTGCTGCTTCAAGCCACCGCCGCACTCGCCCGAAAGGGTCAGCGGTGCCTGTATGTGTCCGCTGAGGAGTCCTCTGCCCAAGTACGGATGCGAGCCGACCGCCTCAACGCTGTTGTGGATGGGCTGTGGCTGGTATCGGAAACGTCGATCTCGGCGATCCTGTCTCATTGCGACGAGATCAAGCCCGATGTGGTCGTGGTCGATTCGATCCAAACGATCTTCGATCCTGAACTGTCCTCCGCTCCAGGGTCGGTCGGGCAGGTGCGACACTGCGCTCATCGGATCGTCACCGAAGCCAAGCGGCGCGCCATGACCGCTATCGTCGTCGGTCACGTCACCAAAGAAGGTGGCTTGGCCGGCCCCCGTGCGCTCGAGCACGTAGTCGACACCGTGCTGGCCTTCGAGGGCGATCGCCACCACGCGTTACGGCTACTCCGTGCGGTGAAGCACCGCTTTGGTGCCACCGACGAACTCGGCGTCTTCGAGATGACCGGCTCGGGGCTTCGCTCCGTTGGCGACCCCAGCCGGTTGTTCCTCGCCGACCGCGCCCAAGGAGCTGCGGGGAGTGTCGTTGTTCCGGTGCTCGACGGTCACCGTCCGCTCCTCGCCGAGGTCCAGGCGCTCATCGCTCCGTCGTCAACACCGACACCCCGGCGCTCCGCGACCGGGCTCGACACCAGCCGACTGTCGCTGATCATCGCCGTACTCGAACGACGCTCCGAGATCCGCTTCGCGAAGGCCGATGTGTTCGCGTCGGCGATCGGTGGTGTGAAGGTGGCCGAACCCGCCGCCGATCTTGGCATCGCGTTGTCGCTCGCGTCGTCGATCACCGGCAAGGCACTCGACTCCGGGCTGGTCGCCTGTGGCGAGATCGGTCTTGCGGGAGAACTACGCCAAGCCAGTCAGATGGAGCGTCGCCTCTCCGAAGCTGCTCGAGTGGGGTTCACCACGGCGGTGATCCCTGCTGGTTCGCCGCCCACTCCCGAAGGCATCCTCGGGCTCCGCGCCGAGACTCTCACCGAAGCACTCCACCTCACCGGGCTCCTCGGGGGATCGGGCTTCAACGCACCCCCAGTGAACGAGCAACACGACCTCGACCTAACTGAGCTCCCCCCATTGCACGCTGATCCGGGGGGCTCGCTCTAGGCTGAGGCCATGCGCGCCTACGAACCGTCCGATGCTTCAGCCGTCCTCGCGATCAACGAAGAATGTGTGCCCGAAGTCGGCGAGATGGATGCCGACAAGTTGAGCTACTTCGAGGCGAATGCGAGCTTCTTCGCCGTCGAAGAAACTGCCGAAGACGGCATCGTTGGCTTCTTGATCGGGCTCGACGAGACCACCGATACCTACACCAGCAACAACTACGCCTGGTTCAAAGAGCGCTACCCAAAGTTCGCGTACGTGGATCGGATCGCGTTGACCGAATCAGCCCGCAACAACGGGCTAGGCGCCAAGTTTTACAACGCCTTCGAAGCCTGGGCGATCGGCCACGGCAAGATCTACCTCACCGCCGAAGTCAACACAATCCCTGACAACCCCCACTCACACCACTTTCACCAAAAGAACGACTTCGTAGAAACCGGCCGCGGCAACCCCTACGGCGGCGAAGAAGAGGTCTGCTACTACGAAAAGACGATCTAAGGCTCTGCCGCCAACGGCTCCGCCGTCATTTTGGCGGCACGCCTTAGATCGGTCTAGCGGGAGCGGATCTCTAGTTGCTTGCGGTTGGTGATGGTGTAGCGGCGGTCGGTTTGGCTTAGCCAGCCGAGACGGATGAAGGCCGAGATCGCCTTGTTGACACGTTCGCGGGAGGCGCCGACCATGCCGGACAGCTCCTCTTGGGTGATGGGGAGTGTGAACTCGTCGGCGTCACCAGCGAGTTCCAACAGTCGCTTTGCGGTACGGCCGGTGACGTCGAGGAACACCGAGTCCGCGAGTGCTTCGTCCATTGAACGCAAACGACGGCCCAACATGTCGACTACTCGCCACAACAGATCTGGATGGTCTTGGTACACCTTGCGCACCGGACCGTAGGGAATCTCTGCGACCTTCGATGGCTCGAGGGCACGAGCTTCTGCCGAACGGCCCATTCCGTCGAAGAGGCCCATCTCGCCGAAGAGGTCGCCATCTTCCATCAACGCCACGACCGACTCGCGGCCGTCGACGGACTTGTTCGCGATCGCGATGCGACCGCTCAGAACGATGTAGAGGGCTTCGGGCTCCTGGCCCTCGCTGAAGAGAATGTCGCCTCGCCACAAGGATTTCTCCGTAGCGGCCCCGGCGAGTTCATCGAGAATTGATTGATCGACATCACGGAAGAGGTCGATCGAGGTGAGAAGTGAGGAATCAACCATGACGAGGCGATACTAGTGACATGAGCCACGGGCGCGCAGATTTGCCGAGAGAAGTTACAAATTTCGTCTCAACTATCGTCGTTGCAGGAGGATCAGGGCTTCGCTTCGGTGAGCGCAAGCAATTTTCACTCCTGGCTGGCCAGCCAGTGCTCGATCACACCCTGGGCACGGTCCGAAGGGTGTCTAGCGCGACGGTTGTTGTCGTCCCCGAAGACGTAGTTGCGTCGACCCGGGAATCGCTGAACTCCTTCGATGATGTCGCCGTGGTTGCCGGCGGTGCGACCCGCGCTGATTCGGTGCGGGCTGGTCTTCGTGCGGTCGAACCAGCGACGTCCGTCGTTCTTGTGCATGATGCAGCACGACCCCTCGCCTCCGTCGCGTTGTTTGAGCGTGTGATAGCCGAGGTCCTCGACGGGGCCGCCGCGGTCATACCCGTGGTGGAGCTGTCGGACTCGATTCGTCATGTTGATGGCCATCCAGTTGATCGCGGGGAGTTGCGGGCCGTCCAAACTCCCCAGGGTTTCCGCCTCACGGAGCTGCTAGCGGCTCACCAGTCTGGTGAAGATGCGACCGACGATGCGTCCCTGGTCAGTGCTCTTGGGCATAGGGTCGCCACCGTCGACGGAGAAGCGGAGAACCGCAAGCTAACGGTGCCGACCGACCTGGTCGTTGCCGAGGCGATCCTTCGATCGCGTGAAACAACCAACCCGAAGCCAACATAGGGACCACCATGACCTCACTTCCTGATCTCCGAATCGGTCAAGGCTTCGATATGCATCCCTTCTCCGAAGACCCCGATCGCGAACTCGTCCTCGGCGGCGTGAAGTTCCCCGGCGTGCAAGGGCTCGTAGGTCACAGTGACTCCGACGTCATCGCTCACGCGATCACCGATGCCGTACTCGGCGCTGCTGGCCT
Organism: uncultured Acidimicrobiales bacterium; assembly: GCA_964445255.1. Lineage (GTDB taxonomy): Bacteria > Actinomycetota > Acidimicrobiia > Acidimicrobiales > SHLQ01 > SHLQ01. Next base: position 5,947 of record CAYUKM010000070.1, on the reverse strand, counting down.
CGGTGACATCGGTGGATTCTTCCCCGACACCGACCCAGCGCTCGAGGGTGCGGACAGCATTGAACTCCTCAGAGCTGCGGTCGCCGCACTGCATACAGCCGGTTGGCAGGTCGTCAATGCCGACTGCACCGTTGTCCTCGATGCTCCAAAGATCGCTCCGGTTCGCGAGAAGATGCAAGAGCACCTCAGCGCAGCGTTGGGCGCCTCGGTCCTGGTGAAGGGCAAACGAACCGAGGGGATAGGTGCGCTCGGCCGCGGCGAGGGGATTGCCTGCTGGGCAGTTGCTTTGGTGGCGAAAGCCGGTTCGTGACCGCAACTCGAAAGATTGGTCCGTACCAGGTCTATCGAGTCCGCCCGCCTCAAGCCCAACGAATTCTGCGTCTACTCGTGGGATTGGTTTGCTTTGGTATCGCGCTGGGGTTGTCCGTCGAGGCCGATCTCGGCGTCAACCCATGGACGGTTTTCCATCAGGGGCTCTCCGAACGCCTTCCGATCTCGATCGGAGTCGCCATCATCGTCACCGGACTGGTGATCTTGGTGATCTTCCCGGTAATCGATGAACCCATTGGTCTGGGCACCGTTCTCAATGTCACGCTCATTGGTGTCTTTGTCGACATCACCCTTGTGATCATTCCTGATCTCACCAGCTTGGTGACGCGAGTACTCGCTCTCGGGGTCGCACCGATCCTCATCGGGGTGGGATCGGGCCTCTACATCGGGTCCGGTCTTGGCCCCGGTCCCCGAGACGGGATCATGACCGCCCTCGAGCGAAGAGGTCTTCGGGTATCGGTCGCCCGCACGATTGTGGAGTTGACCGCACTCATCATTGGCGTGGTGCTCGGCGGCCGCGCCGGATTGGGAACGCTCTACATGGCCGGAACGGTCGGATTTTGGGTGCAGCTCTTCCTCCGTCGGCTGCGAATTTCGGACTAGGCTTACCCCGGGGTAGGGGTCACCTCGTGACGCGCTTTGTCGATCAACCTGCAAAGTCGCTATTTTGCGAGGGCTAGCTGCATTTCCGGAGGTCCACAGGTGCGCTACAAATTAACCCTTCTCACCACAGCCGCCATGCTCGCGGTACTTCTTGTGCCCGTCGCCGTGGGTGCTCAGGCCCAACAGACGTGTGACGGTCGAGTGGCGACAATCGTCGGAACGCCAGGCGACGACGTCATCGTTGGAACCCAAGGCGACGATGTCATCGTGGGACTCGGCGGCGATGATCAGATTCGTGGCCGACGAGGCAACGACGTCATCTGCGGTGGCGACGGAAACGATCTACTCCGCGGGAACCTCGGCGACGACCGAGTCTTCGGTGATGCTGGCGACGACCGCATTATTGGAAACCGCGGCAACGACTTCCTCCGAGGTGGCCAAGGCATCGATGACATGAGCGGTAAGGCCGGCGACGATCATGTCCAGGGTGACCAAGGAGCCGACCTCATCCGCGGGAACAACGGCGAAGACAACTGCATCGTGCAAACGGTCGACACCAGGATTCGGACGTGCGAAGAAGGCAACTCGCGAGTCTTCGAAGGAAGCGGTGACGCTGCAGTACGCCTGACCTTCCCGGCAGCATTCCGTGTCGTCCAGCACTGCTTCACCGCGACCACGTGCGACAACTACTTCGCCGCCAAGGTCGAACTCGACGGCACGGGCAACTTCGATGCGCTCGGCATTCAGGCGTTCGATAACGACGGCAACCACATCGCGACCTACGCGGACGTAGGTGATGAGTTCGAAGGTTCCTTCCTCTTCAAAGATCGACCTCGCATCATTGAGGTCGACAGCGGCGGTGGTGCATGGCAGATCACGATGGTCGACGCGACCGCCTTGCAGACTCGACGGGCATCGGCGAACAGCGAAGGCAACCAGGTTTACCGCGTGACCGATCCGGTCAGCACGTTCGGCACAGCCGAGGCGACCTGGGACGGATTCGGCACCTTCGCCGTGATCGGCGTATCGCCTACCGAAGGTCGAGACCTGCTCGTCAACGAAGTTCGATTCGAGGGGCAATCCAACCCACCGTTCACGGCCGCGGCAAGCGCTCAGGCCGGAATCACGATCGTGCAGGTTCTTTCGACCGATGGTTCTTGGTCGGTAGATCTGACCGGCTAGTGGCCAAAGCACGCGGCCGATCGTCGCGCGGTCCAGGCGGAGGAAAGTCCCGCCAGCAACAGAACTCCCGACGGCCACCATCACAAAAGCATGGTGGTCCTCGTCGCGACGAGGACGCTATACCCGGCTCAACGGGCGAGGGTCGCCGTCACAAAGGCCCTGGAGGCGACCGCGTTGAGGGTCGCCAGGCAGTGCGTGAACTACTGATTGCCGGAAGTCGCCCGGTTCGCGAGATCGTCATGCAAGCCGGGCTGGACACCTCCGATATCCTCGAAGACATCGTTTTGCTAGCCGAAGATCGACGGGTACCGATCCGCGAAGTTGGACGCGGCTCCTTCGACTCCCTCTCGCACACCGAATCTGCTCAAGGTGTCTTGGCCGAAGCCGCGCCGTTACCCACCGTCGACGTCGAGGAACTACTTGAACTAGAAGGCGTGCCCTTCCTCGTCATGCTCGATGGAGTAACGGACCCACACAACCTTGGTGCGATCTTCCGGTCCGCTGACGCCGCGGGTATCACCGGAATTATCTTGCCCAAGCATCGATCCGCCCGCGTGAGCGCGACCGTTTCGAAGACCGCCGCAGGAGCTATCGAACATGTTCCGATGGCAAGCGTCAGCGGCGTTCCAGCAACCATCGCGTTGCTTCAAAAGCATGAGGTGTGGACTGTCGGCCTTGATGAACGCGGCGACCAATCGATCCATGATCTCGCACTCGCCGACCAGCCGATCTGTCTCGTCCTCGGAGCCGAGGGCGCCGGGCTATCTCGCCTCACCCGCGAGCGGTGCGACACCCTCGTCTCGATTCCCATGCGAGGTTCTGTGGCATCGCTCAATGTCTCCGCTGCCGCAACCGTGGCGATGTTCGATATCGCTCGTCGGCGACCTGGCTCATGACACGCCTGCGCGCAGGAATCATTTCTCTACACACATCTCCGCTGACTCAACCGGGTTCCGGAGACAGTGGGGGCATGAATGTCTACATCCGAGAGTTTGTGTCTTCGCTTACCCAGGCCGGACTCGCATGCGATGTGTTCGTTCGCCGTTGGCTCGATGACTTGGACCCGATCGTCGAGGTGGAACCCGGATTCCGGGTGATCCACGTTCCCGCTGGCTCGGTCGATCTGGCTAAAGAAGAGCTGCCATCGATCGTCGAGGAGTTCACCGAGTGGATGCGAGACTGGTTCGAGGACAACCCAGTCGATGTACTTCATGCGAACTACTGGCTGTCCGGAGTGGTCGGGCATCGGCTCGCCCACGAGCTCGACCTTCCGCTCGTCACGACGTTTCACACCTTGGCCCGAGTTAAAGCGGAAATGGGAGACCACGAGCCGCAAGCACGAATGGATGCCGAAGCGCTGGTGGTTGCGTGTTCGGACGTCATGATCGCGAACGCCGAAGTCGAACAGCAACAGCTCGTTGATCTCTACGGCGCCGATCCCGAACGCGTGGAGATCGTGGCGCCCGGCGTGGATCGGGCGTTCTTCTCGCCTGGATCTCGTGACGGCGCACAAGCAGCAATTGGCTACACCGGTGGGCCGCTGGTGATGTTCGTTGGGCGCATCCAACCCTTGAAAGGTGTTGACGTCGCAGTCGAGGCCTTCGCCGGTCTGGCCAACAGCGCGGCTCATCTCATGATCGTTGGCGGAGCTTCCGGGCAGAAAGGCGTGGCTGAGGTCAAGAAGATTCGTGGCCTGATCGACACGTTGGGTCTATCGGATCGAGTCACGTTCGTGCCGCCTCAACCTCACTACGCCTTGTCGACCTACTACCGCGCTGCCGACGTTGTCGTGATGCCAAGCCGCTCGGAGTCCTTCGGGTTAGTGGCGCTTGAAGCCGCGGCTTGTGGGATCCCGGTCGTTGCCTCGGCCGTGGGGGGACTCCGCACATTGGTCCAAGACGGGGAGACAGGATTCCTCATCGAGGGTCGTGACCCCGCTGACTACACGGCTGCTATCGACACGATTCTCAGAGATAGCGATCGAGCCGAGGCCATGGGAAACGCGGCCGCGACGCTCGCCGGTCGCTACTCCTGGTCGGGACTCGCCGGCCGCCTACGCGCGATATACAGCGATCTGATCGAGGCTCACGCCGGACCGGCCTGCGAGGACTAGCCCAGGCTGGGGTTGGCAAAGCCGGTACGGTTCGACCATGGATGCACTCGGCCCACCCGATGGGGGTGTTCAACAGGCAGCGCGGGGCGCCCTTGAGACATGGCTGGCATCCCTGGCTGAAAACCCTGCTGTTGCAGCTGTCGTGCCCGACGAGGAGCACGATGGGCGATGGTTCGTTCGAGTTAACGGCGAGGCCAAGGATGCGTACTCGGTCTGGTTCACCCTTGACCAGCGAACGCTTGGGGTCGAGTCCTACGTGATGCCCGTGGCTGAAGAGAACCACGCTGCGTTCTTCGAACAACTCCTTCGACGAAATGATGAGCTGCGCGATGTCGCCTTTTCGATCGGTGACGAGCATGCAATCTTTCTGAAGGGACGCGTCGATCTACGCCATGTTGAGCACGAAGTGCTCGACCGCGTCCTTGGGGAGATATACGAAACCGTCGAGCGCTCGTTCCAGTCCGCCCTTCGACTGGGTTTCGCGTCTCGGATGGGCATTGAACCTGATCCAGGCACAGATCCAGGTAGAGAAGACACCGCCTAAATCTTTTATTGCATTTCAGTATATTTGAATCTAAGGTGCGACTTACCGGATGTGTGGGTCATCCTTGGGGAAGTGATGGCTCGCACTCCGGCTCCGTAGAACAGACACCTACCGGTTCGCTTCTGCGAACGGCTCAGCGTGTACCAACGTAGGCTCGGGGTCATGAAACTCCAGATCGTTGGTGGCGGGAAGATGGGCGAAGCACTGCTTGGGGGAGTGATTCGCTCCGGTTGGGCTGATCCTGGTGAACTCGCCGTGATCGAACTCGCCGAAGCACGAAGACGCGAGCTCGCCTCAGCGCACCCTGGCGTAGTCGTTGGTGATGCACTTCACCCTGGTGTCGATGCGTTGATTGCGGTGAAACCGCAACATGTCAGTGCGGTCATCACCGAACTCGCCACCCTCGGAGTGGAACGAATTCTCAGCGTGGCCGCTGGAGTCACGATCGGGTCCATGAACAATGTCGGCCCGGACATGCGCGTGATCCGGTGCATGCCGAATACTCCGGCCCTCGTTGGCGCAGGAGCATCGGCAATAGCAGGCGGCCCAAACGTGACCGATGACGACCTTGAGTGGGCCGAGTCGATCCTCTCGGCAGTCGGGATCGTTGAGCGGGTTGAAGAGGCGGACATCGATGCGGTCACCGGACTTAGTGGTTCGGGTCCCGCCTACGTCTTTCATCTCGCCGAGGCACTCATCGCGGCGGCGATCGGGCAGGGTCTGGCGCCCGACGTTGCTGATCGTCTGACCCGCCAAACGTTGCTGGGCGCTTCGAGCTTGCTTTCAGAGTCAGGCGAGGATCCGGCGATCCTTCGCGAGAACGTGACTTCGCCTGGGGGAACAACCGCGGCAGGGCTGGCCCAATTTGGCGAGTCAGACTTCGTTGGTTTGATCGATCGAGTCGTGACCGCAGCAGTGGATCGATCACGCGAACTCGGGGCGGACTAGCGCCGCTCCGCCACAAGCAAGAGGAACGAGACAGAAGTGAGCGTTCCGCGGTCGATTTCGCGCACAGGGCGCGATGTGAAAAGAAGTTTTGTGTCCGCTTTTGCGTTCTTGTGAAACGCGCATAAGTTCACGTTCGCAAGCGGAGAAGGGGCCTACCTCGTGAGCGAGCTCGACGGACGTCGGCAATTTATGACAGTCGCAGAAGTGGCACAACTGATGCGAGTGTC
>CAYUKM010000069.1:0-14029 GCA_964445255.1 uncultured Acidimicrobiales bacterium | reverse complement strand
GTGCTGGTACTACCTCCGCTACATCGACCCGATCTCCGAAGACATCATCGCCGACCCCGCGTCGGAGAAATATTGGATGGGCGGCGAAAGCCCAACCGAAGGCGGCGTCGACCTGTACGTCGGTGGCGTCGAACACGCGGTGCTGCACCTGCTCTATGCCCGGTTCTGGCACAAGGTCCTCTACGACCTGGGCGTCGTGAGCACGGTGGAGCCGTTCAAGCGCCTCATCAACCAGGGCTACATCCAGGCCTACGCATTCAAGGACGACCGAGGCATCTACGTGGATGCTGCCAGCGTTTCTGAGGACGGCGATGGCTACGCCTTTGAGGGCCAACCCGTCACTCGCGAGTACGGCAAGATGGGCAAGAGCTTGAAGAACGCCGTTACCCCAGACGACATGTACCGCGACTACGGCGCCGACACGCTCCGACTCTACGAGATGTTCATGGGCCCGATTGATCAAGATCGCCCGTGGGAGACAAAGTCGGTCATCGGTTCTCTACGTCTGCTCCAACGCATCTGGCGCAACTTCGTCAACGAGGAGTCCGGAGAGCTGACCGTCGCGGATGTCGATGTTCCTGACAGTCTCAACAAGGCACTGCATCGCACGATCGATGCCGTCCGTACCGATATGGACGCGCTGAGCTTCAACACCTCGATCGCTCGTATCACCGAGCTCAACAACGAACTCACCAAACTCGACGGCCCAACACCGACAACCGTGGCCGATGCGATGGTTCGGATGATCGCTCCCCTCGTCCCCCACTTCGCCGAAGAGCTGTGGCATCGCATGGGCAACAAGACGTCGGTTGTTTACGCCGACTTCCCAGTCGCCGACGAGTCGCAGCTGGTCGACGACGAGATCGAGATCCCGATCCAAATCAAGGGCAAGGTCAAGAGCCGCATCATGATCCCAGCCGACGCCGACGCAGCCGCAATGGAAGCCGCAGCCCTAGCGGACCCAAAGATCGTCGAACTCATCGGCGACTCAGAAGTCCGCAAAGTAATCGCCATCCCAGGCAAGCTCGTCAACATCGTGGTGTAGCGCCGCCAGGCGACGGATTGCTAAGCCTTCGGCTTAACCGTCTACGACTACGAACATGATGTCGGCGCTGCATGCGACTTCGCCGTCTAGCAGGACGCGACCGGTTCCTTTGCCTGCTCGTGCAGACAGCTTGTGAATGTTCGCTTCGATTTGCACGGTGTCGCCGGGGCCGACCTGTTTGCGAAAGCGGGCGTTGTCGAGGCCGCCGAAGAGCGGCAACTTCCCGGCGTACCGCTCTGGGTCGGTCAGGACTGTGTAGGCACCCATTTGGGCGATCGCCTCGCACATCAACACGCCTGGCAACGTCGGTCGCCCTGGAAAGTGTCCTGGGAACCAAAACTCGTCGCCGGTCAGGGTCCATGAAGCCTTTCCATATTCACATGGCTTCAGGTCGAGGATTTCGTCCAGAAACAGGAACGGCGGACGATGGGGCAGGACCTCGGAAGGCTCAGGGAACGTCATGGATAAAGCCTCGCATCTCGACGCCGCAAAACCCAAACGGTGAGAAAAAGAAAACAGGAGCGGTGAGTGCCGCTCCTGTCTTTCGATTTTTCGGTTCGGCCTATTGCTGCTTACCAGCAGCCTTAAGCTTCGATCCAGCTTGGATCTTCACTGCAGTTCCAGCTGGAATCAGGCGAGCCTCACCAGTGCGTGGATTGCGACCCATACGCTCCTTGGTGTCCTTACGGGAGAACTTGATGTACCCCGGAATGTTGATCTCGCCACCCTTCCTTACTTCGCCTGCGACGATCTCCATCATGGCGTCGACGCACGAACCTGCATCAGCTTGAGTTACGCCCGCTTTGGACGAAATTTCTGCGATGAGCTCACTCTTGTTCATTTTCGGGTACCTCCTTGACTCGCCTCCTTGGCGAGCATGTGCGAATTACACGATTCCGTCACATTATCTCAATATCAACGAGAAAGTGGGCAATAACCCCCGAAAATTACTGTTTTTCCAACGCGGTGGCGATAAATCGCACCCGAGGGACAAATTACAAGGTCACCTCCCCATACATGCAGCCGATAGTCGTTGCGGGGTTAAGCGATCGTTCTCGACTCAAAATACTCACTAATTGTTCCTCTGCGGTAGGGTGACCGAACATGTCTGAGAGCACCACCACGCAACCTGTAGGCCAAGATGCCCGGTTCCAAGAATACGTGGTACCCGAGATTGACGTGTTGTACCGAGTTGCGTACTCAATCACTCGGAACAAGCCTGATGCCGAGGACCTCGTACAAGACACAATGATGCGGGCCTACCGCGCCATCGAACGCTTTGACGGTAAGTACCCGCGTGCATGGCTGCTGACCATTATGAGAAACGCCCAGGTAAACCGGGTTCGCCGTAAGCGGCCTGAGCTCATGCACGACCCCGATGAAACCATGGGCCGTGTGGCCGACGAGTCAGCTGAAGGTGCAGACGCCGAGTCCCAGTTGATGGACAAAGAGTTCGAAGCCCCCATTGAGTCTGCTCTCGCAGCGCTTCCAGAAAAGTTTCGCAGCGTTGTCGATTTGGTCGATCTCAACGCATTGTCGTACCAAGAAGCAGCTGACGTCCTGGGAATCCCAGTCGGAACGGTGATGTCCAGATTGCATCGCGCAAGACGGAATATTCGCACCCACCTCGAGGCTTTCGAAGACGAGGTTCAAATATGGTAAAGAAACTGAATTGCCGCGAAGTCGGACTTCGCTTGCAGAGCTATCTAGATGGTGAGCTCGACGATGCGCGAATGGATCAAATCCGCGCTCACCTTGACGATTGCGTCGCATGCGGGCTTGAAGCCGATGCGTTCGTAAAGATCAAGAAGGACTTGACCGCCCAAGCGGTGCCGGCTGATAGCCAAGCGCTAGCCCGATTGCGAGAATTCAGCCAGCAGATCGCTGGAAACGCAGGACCTGGAGTAAGTAGTTAGCGGCGAGCTGGTCTCGCTGCGATTCCAGCGACGGGTTGGAAGAACGCGCCGGCGGCCTGCTGTACGGCCGTTGTGTACGTTGGATACGGCACAGTTACCTGCGCTAGACGCCCTATGAACATTCCCAGGCGAGCGGCCAGCGTGGGGCCGTGGATCATTTCGCCAGCTCGGTCAGCCACGATGGTAGCGCCGACGAGCTTCCCACCCGCAACGCCCCGTGTAAGGCGCCGTGGAGCACTTATGAGCTTGACGAACCCGTCGGTGGAACCTTCGGTGATCGCCCGATCGACCAACGAGAGTGGAAAGTCGACCACCTGAGCGCCCTTTGGCGCATCCTTTTCAAGTACGCCAACCCGGGCCACCTCGGGGTGGGTGAATGTCGTCCACGGTGTCGTTGACGGGTCGTATTTCCAGCGGGTGCCCTTCCCGAGAGCGTGGGAAACCGCCAAACGGGCCTGTTCATCGGCCGAATGAGTAAAAGGCAACAAGCCCGTGATGTCACCAGCTGCAGATAGCCATTGCGCATCGGTGCGCAACTTCTCATCCACCTGGACATGGCCATTGCCGTCTACGGCGATACCAAACCGGTCAAGGCCCAACCCGCCGGTGTTGGGCACTCGTCCTGTCGCTACAAGAATTGCGTCTACCACCGTCGAATTCTCACCAACACGTAGCTCAAGCCCAGCTGGGGTTCGAGAAACCGAATCGACGAAGGACCCCGTAGTCAGCGCGACCCCGGCACTCGCCATTGCACGCTCGATTACCGCAGAGGCCTCAGGTTCTTCATTTGGCAGCAGCCGATCAGCGCCTTCGAAAACGGATACTTCAGCCCCGAAGCCAGCGAAGGCCATCGCCATTTCACTTCCGATCGCACCGCCACCAATAATCCCGAGGCGAGGTGGCATGACGGTCAATTCGAACAAGTTCTCATTGGTGAGCACTCCCCTGACCTCGCTAAGGCCAGGAATCGGCGGCATCGCTGCACGAGAGCCGGTGGCGAGGACTACGGCGTCGGCAGAGAGTTGGATGTCACCGACGGCGACTCGGCCCTTACCCACGATTTCGCCGCGGCCCTCGACGACGTCGATCCCTTCACTGCGCAGCACATCGGCAGACTCATGGGATGCGATCTTGTCGATCGCACGATGCACGTCCGCAATAGCATCAGAAAAGGTAAAACCGGCCCGGCTTCGGGCGATAAGGGTCTTAGATGGGACACACCCCGTCCATGTGCAGTCACCGCCGATTGGGCCATCGCTAACCAAAACCGGCTTCGCTCCAACGGCCACCGATTGGCGGGCTGCCCCAAGTCCGGCGCTCCCGCCCCCTACGATTATGACGTCATGATTCATTCCGCAAGAAACCTCGCCTTGGACCATAACTTCTCTTCGCGGAATTGGCACGCCCCTGCGAGGGGTTGGTTTTAGACGTGGGAGAACTGTTCCTTGACCTCTTGTTGCCCAAGACCGATCAGGGCGTCTTCATTCAGTGGGGAATTGCAGCGGCGGTGTGGCCAATTGCACTGTTTTTCGTACGAAACGCGTCCAAAGATGTCCGAACTTTTGTGATCGGACTCGCCGTACTAAATATCGCCTGGTTCGCCGCCCGGACAATTCATTAAGCAGTCCTTAGGTTCAGCTAGCTCGCATCCAGGGCTGCTCGGAACTGGCCGACAAGCTCGCCGACGCCTTCGGGGCCATCGCCTGCGAGCATGCGCCGAACAATCGCGGAGCCGACCACGGCGCCATCGGCTACCTGTGAGACCTGAACGGCCTGTTCGGGTGTTCCTACGCCGACGCCCACGAGCACCGGTTTGTCGGTAATTGCCTTCAAGCGGCCGGCAATATCCATTGCCGAAGCCGCGAGCTCCTCGCGCACGCCGGTAACGCCGAGCAGACCAACCCCATAGACGAAGCCACGCGATCGTTCAGCGATTCGAGGCAACCGTTCATCGGGAGCCGTGGGTGCGGCGAGCAAGATCGTCTCGATCCCTGCTTCATCCGCGGCCTCGGTCCATGGCCCGGTCTCCTCGAGGGGAGCATCGGGAAGGATGGCCCCGGAAACACCAGCTTCGGCCAGCGATTCAGCGAACCGCTTCTCCCCCGCTCGGAAGGCGATGTTGTAGTAGGTCATGACGGCGAGGGGCACTTCTATGTCGGCGTCTCGCAGCGCTGCCAAGACCGACTGTGGCGTAGTCCCACCTTTGAGAGAGCGATCGTTCGCTTCTTGGATGACCGGGCCGTCCATCACGGGGTCCGAGAACGGGATACCTACTTCGATTGCGTCGGCTCCTGCCTCAGCTGCGGCATGGATCGTCTCGATCCAGTCATCGCCAAGGCCCCCAGTGATGTAGGGAACGAGGATTTTGCCGCCGCTCTCTCGTCGGGCTCGCAGGGCTGCTTCGAATTGTCCGACTTCGCTCATTTACCTAGCACGTCCATCATCTGCGATACGTCTTTGTCACCACGACCGCTCAAGTTCATCAACACCGTCTTGCCGGCGAGTTCCTCACGCGCCTTCGACATCCAGGCGATTGCGTGCGCAGACTCAAGCGCCGGGATGATCCCCTCGGTGCGTGATAGCAGCTGGAACGCTTCGACAACTTCTTCGTCGGTCACCGCCTCATACCGAGCGCGGTCGATGTCGGCGAGATGCGCGTGTTCTGGCCCGACACCTGGATAATCGAGCCCCGCTGATATCGATTCGGCTTCGAGCACCTGGCCGTCTTCGTCCTGCATCAGATAACTCATCGAACCGTGCACTACACCGGGAACTTCACGTCCGACCGCAGCTCCCCCAGCAGGCTCCACCCCCACCAGTTCTGCGGGAGTGTCGACGAATCCGGAAAAAATCCCGATGGCGTTCGATCCGCCGCCCACGCATGCGGTCACGACGTCGGGAACACCTCCGTCGAGAATTCGTGCGCACTGTTCACGGGCCTCGATACCGATCACCTCATGGAAGGTTCGGACCATCCATGGGTACGGATGCGGCCCCATGGCAGAACCGAGTAAGTAGTAGCTGTCCTCTACCTTGGCTACCCAGTCACGCATGGCCTCGTTGACCGCATCTTTCAGTGTCCGCGAGCCCGACAATGCCGGAACGACCTCTGCGCCGAGAAGGTTCATGCGGAACACGTTGAGCTTCTGCCGTTCGATATCGACCTCGCCCATGTAGACGCGACATTCCATACCCATTAGCGCCGCGGCGGTTGCGGTGGCGACACCGTGCTGGCCTGCGCCGGTCTCGGCGATGAGACGAGTCTTGCCCATGCGCTTGGCCAGGAGCGCCTGGCCGAGGACGTTGTTGATCTTGTGCGAGCCGGTGTGGTTGAGATCTTCTCGTTTGAGCAGGATCCGGTATCCCAACTCTTCGCCGAGGCGGTGACATTGCGTTATTGGCGAAGGGCGGCCGGCGTAGTCAGCGAGCAGGCTGCCAAGCTCATCGCGAAACGCCGGGTCTCCCCACGCAGAACGAAATGCCTTCTCTAACTCCTGGACGGCGGGAACTAGGGTCTCGGGGACGTATTGCCCCCCGAAGCGGCCAAAGCGGCCCTCGGGGGTTGGTTCACCCATGATCGATTCAGATCCAAGCTCTACGCTTGCCATCTCACTCCACTTCCCAGTCGTACAACGTGTCGTCACCGAACTGTTGGTGCTCGGCTAGTGATTCTCCCGCAGACTTTGCATTCTGTATGAATCGGCGCATCGCCGTCGGATCCTTCCGGCCTGGCTCTGATTCCACGCCAGATGCCACATCAACGCCCCATGGCTTAACCGCGGCTATGGCGTCAGCGACATTGTCCGGGTTCAAGCCCCCAGCAAGGAGGATCCGGCGGTCCTGCGGCAAAGACTCGGCCAGCGACCAATCGAACACTTCTCCACGCCCGGGGACCATTGCGTCGACCAGGATGATCGGTACCGGAAACTCCGCTGCACGTCGAGCCTGCTCAGTACCGGCGGCGACCGCCTTGATTACAATCGGCACCCGCTGCGCGACCCACGCCACCTCTTCGGGACCTTCGTTGCCGTGCAGTTGGGCGGCCTTGAGCCCGGCGCTATGCACGATGTCGACCACGCGTTCCTTGGCTTCGTTGCGGAAGATCCCCACGGTCATCGTCTCACCCGGCAGTCGAGCGGTGATGTCACGACCGCGCCCAGGGGCGATCTGACGAACCGAACCAGACCAAAAATTCAAGCCGACTGCGTCAGCGCCCAAGGCGACCGCCAACAGCGCGTCATCGACGGTTGTGACCCCGCAGATCTTCACGAAGGTCACGATGCCGCCTCGATGAGCGCAGCGACCCCATCGGCTGGGCCCGAATGCTTGACGAGCGATTCACCCACGAGCACTGCGTGAAACCCTGCTCCTACGAGCTCTCCGATGTCATCAGGGCCGCCGATGCCAGATTCGGCGACCCGGACCACATCAGCTGGCAGCGAGGCCGCCACGCGCTTCGCACGTTCGGTATCGACCTCAAAGGTCCGCAGGTCACGCTGGTTCACACCAACGAGGGAGCCGTTGAGCGCCATTGCACGCTCGGCCTCAGCTTCGTCGTGCACCTCGATCAGCACATCCAGGCCGAGGCTGGTCGCCAGCGAGTGGAACTCCGCGAGTTCGCCGTCGCTGAGCGCGGCGACGATGAGCAGCAGACAATCAGCGCCCATGAGACGAGCATCGACCACATCGTGGGCCGACACGGTGAAGTCCTTGCGCAAGATCGGAATGTCGACCGCAGCCTTTACCGCTTGCAGATCGGCAACCGACCCACCGAAGTACTTCTCGTCGGTCAACACCGAGCAACACGCTGCGCCTCCGGAGGCGTACGCCGCGCTCAGTTCGGCCGGATCGAGGCCGAGGTTCAGGTTGCCCTTGGACGGCGACCGGCGCTTCACTTCGGCGATTACGCCAAGATGGGGCTGTTCGCGTAACGCATCGACGAACCCTCGTGTCGGTGGCATCTCTTCGGCTTGGGCGATCAGGTCATCCAAGGATCGGTCGTCGGCGGCCGCGGCGCCACGATGGTCGTCCAAGATGTCGTCGAGGTACAAGGTGCCCATTACGACGACAAGTCTACGGTCACCGTTCGATCACCGAGAGTCGCGGTCGTTGCCTCATAGGCCGATCGCTTGACGTAGCCAAGGGCCACGAAGTCATCAGGGCCGTTCGCGACCGAGGTGAGTGTCGCCACGATCGCATCATCGATCTGCAGCTCGTCTCCGACAGAAGCACTTCCGTCACCGGCTACTCGTGCCAGCCGTCGCGGGGTGTTGTTTCCCCGCGAGTCGACCCTAGCCACGAGTTCCTGGCCGGTGTAACAGCCCTTGGTGAACGACACGGACATATCGACGACACCCGCCTCAGCAGGGATCGTGTCCTCGGTGAGTTCTGAGCCCATTGCAGGAATCATCTCTTCGATGCGAATCCGTTCAAATTCGTCTGCCGACAGCGTCTCCTCGTTTGGCGCTTCGAGCGTTGGGCCGATGACGTCGTAGATGCCCGAGTCGCCAGCGGTCGTCACCACAAACGCGCCCTCTACAGCGACGGCAACCTTCTCATCGCTCTCCTCGCCTCGAAAAGTATGCCAGTCCCAGGTCTCGAGGGTCAGGTCCGCCTTCGTGCGCAGCTTGAAACGGTTCAGGCGGGCGAGCAGTGCTTCGCCGTAGCCCGCATCCACATCGAGTACGTAGCTGTTCTCAACACCGGTGGAGGTGATGCGAAACCATGCATCAATTTTGCCTTGCGGCTGCAGGATCAGGCTCCATGCCGAAGCGCCGTCTGCGAGCTTCTCGATGTCTTGGCTGATCTGACCTTGCAGGAAACTCGTTGCCTCGTCCCCGGAGACGCGCACGACATCACGCTTGCCAACGAATACCTTCATGAGCTTTCCCCGTTTCGTTGTGCGGTCATGATGCGAGCTCCAGGTACGGCTGCGAGCAGGGCCTTCGATTTGTTGATGCACTCGTTGTGTTCATCGATCGGCACACTGTCGGCCACGATGCCAGCACCCGCCTGCACCGATGCCCTGTTGCCGCTAACGAACATGGTGCGGATGGCGATTGCGGTGTCGATGTTGCCCGAGAAGTCGAGGTAGCCAATAACCCCTGCGTATGGTCCGCGCTTGACCGGTTCGAGCTCATCGATGATCTCCATCGCCCGCACCTTGGGCGCTCCCGAAACGGTTCCCGCAGGCAGAGTGGCCCGAAGAACATCGATCGCCGTCTTACCCTCGGCGAGCGTGCCCGACACTTGCGACGTGAGGTGCATGACGTGGCTGTAACGCTCGAGCTTCATGATCTGGTCGCGCGTCTCGGAGCCGTATTCGATTACCCGACCAATGTCGTTGCGGGCCAAGTCGACGAGCATCACATGCTCAGCGATCTCTTTGGGGTGCTCGCTCAGTTCGGCTGCAAGCCGCTTGTCTTCTTCGTCGGTCTTGCCGCGTGGTCGAGTACCGGCGATCGGGCGACTCACCACAGTGTCACCGCGCAGTTGCACCATCGGTTCTGGCGAGGCGCCGACGATGTCGAGTTCACCGATGCGCAGGTAATACATATACGGACTCGGGTTGATCTGGCGTAGCACCCGGTAGAGATCGAAGGTGTCGGCGTCGAGATCGAAGTCGAAGCGTTGGGCCAGAACGACCTGGAAGATGTCACCGGCCAGGATGTACTCCTTGGCAGCCTCGACAGCAGCGCAGTAGGCAGTCTCCCCCATTGAGGACGTCACCTCCGGGAGTTCTGGGTCCTTCGGTGGCGGGGAAACCAGCGGCTCATCAACTGGCTTCGCGCCGTCGTTCTGCAACGCGGTGAGGCGATCGACCGCGTCGTCATACACACGGCGTAGTTCGTCATCGGATGCGTCGGCAGGGACGACCGTGTTGGCCACCAGCGTTACTTGCTGCTTCCAGTGGTCGAACGCCACCAACTCACCAATCAGCGCCATCACGCCATCGGCGTGGCCGATGTCGTCCTCGGGGATATTGGGCAGACGTTCAACCTCACGGACGATGTCGTAGCCGAGGTAGCCCATCAGGCCGGCATGCAACGGCGGAAGTTCGTCGAGCTCCGGAGTGGTGAAGTTCTTGAGGAGGGTTTCGAGGGTATCGAGCATCCCATCGCCAAGCGGTATCTCGTCGGCGAGAGGTCCGGTCACTGACACGGCCCCACCGCGCGACACGATCGAGGCGAGCGGGTTACGTCCGAGGAACGACCAACGACCCCAGCGCTCGCCGTTCTCTACCGATTCGAGCAAGAAGCCGTCTTGTTCGCCAACGCAGCGTGCGAACACCGCCACGGGCGTTACCTGATCGGCGAGAAGCGATCGCCACACGGGCACGATGCGATGCTCTCGGCTGTACTCGACGAACCGTTCGAAATCTGGCTGTACCGTCATCGATTTCCCCTAGAGATAGAGACCGGTCGAACCCTCTTCGAGACGCTCGGCGGCAACCGCGTGAACATCTCGCTCACGCAAAATGATGTAGTCGACTCCGCCTACCTCAACCTCATAGCGATCCTCGGGGTTGAAGAGCACCCGGTCGCCAATTTCCATATTGCGTACATTTGGACCCGACCCGACGATCTCAGCCCATGCCAGCCGCTTGCCCACCTGAGCGGTAGCGGGAATCAGAATGCCGCCACTCGAGCGGCGTTCGCCGTCCTCATCGCCATGGCGTACCAAAATGCGGTCGTTGAGCATCTTGATCGGTAGTCGATCACCGTCATCGTTTTGTGCGGTGAAGCCGTTCGCTTCTAGTGCGGTCACCGGGTCAGGCTACTGCGGAGGGCGAACGGTCACGCCACGGGACGCCATGAGCTCCTTGGCTTCACCGACGGTGTGCTCGCCAAAGTGGAAGATCGATGCTGCCAGCACCGCGTCAGCTCCCCCTTCGGTGGCACCTTCAGCGAGATGGTCCAACGTCCCGACCCCGCCACTAGCGATCACGGGCACGTTTACTGCGTCGGTGATCAGCGCCGTCAACTCGGTATCAAAGCCATCACGAGTACCGTCGCGGTCCATGGAGGTCAACATGATCTCGCCCGCTCCCCTGCGTACGCACTCCTGGGCCCATTCGACAGCATCGAGACCCGTGGGGGTGCGACCGCCGCGGACGAACACCTCGTACCCGCTGGCAAGCCCTTCGGTATCGCTACGCCGGGCATCGATCGACGCCACTACACATTGCGAACCGAACTCGTTCGCGATCTCGGTCAGAACTTCCGGGCGCGATACCGCAGCGCTATTGACCGACACTTTGTCGGCACCTACGCGCAGCAATCGGCGAGCGTCCTCAACGCTGCGAATTCCTCCGCCGATCGTGAAAGGAATGTAGAGCTCTTCGGCGGTACGGCTAGCGAGATCCACGATGGTGTCGCGGGCATCGGAAGATGCGGTGATGTCGAGGAAGACCACTTCGTCCGCGCCCTGCTCGTCGTACCGGGCCGCCAACTCAACCGGGTCGCCCGCGTCTACGAGGTTCACGAAGTTCACGCCCTTCACGACCCGGCCTTCATCCACATCCATACAAGGAATGATTCTGACGGCGTTATTACGCACCGCACTTCCGGCATTCTGTGCTGCGCTCGACACTGCCGGTCGAGGACCGCGGGAGCCGTCGTGGCCGCTAGGCGAGCTTCGCTCCCCCAGGGCTCGCTCAGCACGGCGAGAAATGACGGGCTCCTCGTGGGTTGGTTCTACCCCGGCACAGATCTGGACGAAGTTCTCGATGATGCGTAGCCCGACCGGCCCCGACTTCTCGGGGTGAAATTGGGTAGCGAACACGTTGTCGCGCTGCACCGCAGCGGTGAACGGTTCGCCGTAGTCGCTTGTGGCGATCGCGAACTCTGGATCGTGCGAGGCATAGGAGTGCACGAAGTACACCCACGGGTGCTCCGCCAGCCCAGCAAGGAGTGGCGAAGGCTGTGGGAACGACAGCGTGTTCCACTGCATCTGCGGACGCTTCACATCGCCTCGGAGTAGCTCCACTCGGCCAGGGAGAATACCGAGACCCTCGACGCCGTCGACCTCTTCACTCGATTCGAACAAGGCCTGCATGCCCACACAGATACCCATGAACGGTCGACCACTCGCGACAGCATCGTAGGCCAATTTGTCGACACCGGCTTCACGAATTGCTTCCATGACGCGACCGAAGTTGCCAACGCCCGGTAACACTACGCCATCGGCGGCCTCAACCACCGCAGGATCTGCGGTCAAGATGGGGTCAGCACCAGCGCGTTCAAGTGTCTTCTGCGCCGAGCGAAGATTGCCAATACCGTAATCCAGCACTGCAACTACAGGTCGAGGCTTCCCCTCGATATCAGCGACTGCGCCCACGTTCGCTTCGCTCTCCTCTGGCGCGTTCTCATCGTCTGTCATTCTTAGAGAAGGCCCTTTGTCGACGGCAGGCCGCCGCCGGTCACCGTTACCGCGTCACGAAGGGCGCGGGCTACGCCTTTAAAGGTGGCTTCGATGATGTGGTGGGTGTTCTTGCCTCGTACCGAGGTGATGTGCAGCGTCATCCCAGCCGACGTGATGAACGCCCGCCAGAACTCTTCACAAAGCTGCGGATCGAATGGCGGGTTTCCCAAGATCTTCTCGCCAGGAAAATCGACCTCGTAGTGCAGGAACGGTCGTCCGGAGAGATCGAGGGCGGTATCGACGAGCGCTTCGTCGAGAGGAACTCGGTTCGAGGCGAAACGACGTACGCCGACCTTGTCCCCGAGCGCTTCCTTGAAGACACCACCCAACAAGATGCCGGTGTCTTCGACCGTGTGATGCGAGTCGATCTCTAGATCGCCCTTGGCCGCAACCATTAGATCAAAGCCACCGTGACGACCGAGCTGGTCGAGCATGTGGTCGAAGAACGGCAGCCCGGTACTGCAATCGGTGTTGCCCTCGCCGTCGAGCTCAAGCTCGATACGGATCTGGGTCTCTTTGGTGTCTCGTGATGCACTCGCGGTACGCATAACCCCAGCCTACGGGACGTTCTACGAGGCGAGAATGCCCGCCATTGCCTCAAGGAATCGGTCGTTGTCCTCCGGCGAACCAACGGTGACCCGCAGAGACTCGGAGATCTTCGGCCAATTCGAACAGTTGCGAACCAGTACCGACCGGTCCACCAGTTGTTGCCACAGCTCCTGGCCACCCATCTCATCGGCTCGGAATAGGAAGAAATTCGCCCCACTCGGCCAGACCGTTACGGGCAAGTCGTCAAGTGCTGCGACCATGCGCTCTCGCTCGGCCCTGGTGCGCTCGACGCGGGCTTCCATCTCGGCGGTGAAATCCAACGCTGCGACACCTGCGGCTTGTTTGAATGAGTCGAGGTGATACGGCAGGATCGTCTTTTCGAGCTCGTCGATGAACCATGTTGGCCCGAGCACGTAGCCGAGTCGAGCGCCGGCCATCGCCCAAGTCTTGGAGAAGGTGCGGGTGACAACCATGGGCGTGTCGTCGTTGATCAAATCGACCGCGGAGTGGTCGGCAAACTGTCCGTACGCCTCGTCGACAACGAGCAATCCACCCGTTCCCTCCATAATCGATAGCACTTTCTCAACGGTGCCGGGAGGGTCGACGGTCCCGCTCGGATTGTTCGGCGAGCACAAAAAGAGCACTTCTGGTTTGTGTTCAGCTACGACTCGGGCCACTTCTCCGAGGTCGAGGCTGTAGTCGTCGGCGCGAGCCCCTTCGATGACGGTCGAACCGACCGTCTTGGAGATGTGTCCATGCATCGCGAAGGTTGGCTCGAATAGCGCGGTCTTTCGTCCTACTCCCCCGTAGGCGAGCAACAGCGTTTGCAGGATCTCGTTGGAACCGTTGGCGACGAACACTTCACTAGGTTTGCGGCCGTAGCGCTCAGCTAAACGAGCCCGCAACTCCCTGGCCGACCGATCCGGGTAACGGTGCCACGCAATCTCATCGAGCGCAGCGTGAAGCGCTTCGTGGAACCCTGCTGGCGGTTCTTCTGGCGCTTCGTTGGTGTTCAGACGGACGTCGACGTCGATCTGGGGCGAGTGATATCCCTCCCGAAGCGCGATATCGGCTCGGACCTGTGGTCGCATTTCTT
>CAYUKM010000068.1:10960-14183 GCA_964445255.1 uncultured Acidimicrobiales bacterium | reverse complement strand
GCCACATGTCCGCACTCCCGGCGGACAACCGCGGAAGCGGACATGGTCGCTACGCCACATGTCCGCACTCCCGGCGGACAACCGCGGAAGCGGACATGGTCGCTACGCGAGCTCCGCTCCCCCAGGACAGTTGTCGACACTCGGTCGCAACCGCCGAGCTCACCACGGCGATGAAGTGAACGCTCGGGGGCCGCCGGGTATTACCCGGCGACCCCCATTTTCAGCTGTCGTTCTTCGTTAGATCACCCAGCGTTATGGCTAGTTGCATCGATCTCCAGAATGAACATCTTCGCCGGGTCGTGGCAGCGCAGAATTCATGGGGTGAGGGTCCTCGAAATTGAGCCAGCCGTCACCGTCGTCATCGGCAAAGGGGGTTCCTGCCCGGGCTAATTGATTCGGATCTTTGTCATCGATATCTTGACCCGCAAGAATCCCATCATCATCGTCGTCACGATGATCGAGGTCGGCTTGGTCGAGAGGTGCAGTTAATCCTTCCAGATTTTCAGAGTCCTGGTAGCTCTCACCCCGTGAGGCTCCAAAGAGCAAGAACGGTACGACGTCGGCGATGACGTGCCCGAAACCGAAGAAGGCGAATTCGATCCAACCTTGGATGTCAAGTAGTTCTTCGGGAGTGGGTGTCGCATTCACGTAATTGAACGAGCCAGCGAATCGGGGATCTGTGACCAGTTCGCCGCGGCGCCCTCCACCGGAGTAGTAGACGGCTTCTCGTCCGTCATCGTGAATGAATTTCAGCTCGTCTCCATCAACGCTCGTGTCTTGGTGGAATACCGACTGTGCAGATGAGAGCAATCTCCAGTGGATGCTGGCCAACGCATCGTCAAGGGTCTCCGGGAGTCCCGTGTTTGCCTCGACGCGATCTTCGAAATTAAATGCGGTGATCGCCCAGCCGGCGTCTCCTTCTTCGAGCTGCACAACATTGGAAGATCCGTTTTCGTCGACGTGAACGACACGTATGTTGCCATCGCTGGTGACGCTCCCGATCGCGAGCTGCCCGCTCGAGTCTTGCCTGCAATTGACGGTGGAACCGTCAGTGCCGCCACCTTGCTGGCAATGTCCGGTGCCCATATTTTCGTTGATCAGCGCCGTCAAGTTCGCGTTGATGTTCTCGGCGTTTCCTGAATTCGCTCCGCTCAGGGTCACCGCGATGATTTGATCACCGAGCTCGGACACCCCATCGGGACCGCACTGGAGCGTCGACTGGATAGCGAAAAGAACTTCAACGGTCACATAGTCAACGATGAACCGTTCGTAGTCGTCGCCGTCGCGCCACAGGTTCGACACAGCGACATTGACCAAACGTGTTGTGGCTTCGATCAACCGGTTCGATTGGCCATCGTTGGCCCTGACTAGAGCGCCGTTTGCGGCGTTGGACAGCCCCTCACCAGCTAGACCGAACACGTATTGCGAAACGCGGTCGTCAAGATATCTAGCTCGTTCGTTTTCTGGCCGGAGCTGAGCATCAAAGTAGATGGCGACCAAATCGCCCGATATTTGGGCAATCCGCGACTCGTCGACATGGAAGAACGCATTGACCCCACTTTCGGCCAGCGCACCAAGGCGTTGGGCTGCGGCCTGTCCAACGACGCCTGGATCGCCGTCGGAGGACACAGCGATACCGGCAAGCTCGCCAATAGCGACACCGACCTCGCCGAACTCATCGGAAAGCACGCCACCGGTGAAGTCACCGACGAACTCACCAGCCTCCTCCAACAGAAAGTCTTCAAGGTCCTTTGCAGTTTCGTCCCATTCGAATCCGTTCCGGATATAGGACACCGCCAGTACCTCGCCGAGGTCCGCCAGGAAAGGTGAGGTGTTGTCGAGCGACTCGACAAACTGGGCCAAGCCGGGAACGTATTGCTCTGCCAGCGATGTGGCCAACGCCTGGTCGAAGCTGCCATCCTCGTCCAAGGCCGCGATTCCGCCTTCCAAGATGGCGAGAGAAAACCGCTGAACGTGCGTCCGGTCAGCGAGGGGGACCTTGACGTAGTGACTGACTCCAGCGGAGAGCAGCCCCGCCCAGGCTGCCTTCTCAGCCTGACTGGTACTGCCGGTCAAAAAGTACGTTGTGGTGTAGTTCCCAACCGCTGCTCCAGTAGCCGCCACCCCGAGGGCTCCTACGCCGAAGTGCGCAGCAAGGCCGCTCGCCAGCCCGCCGGTGATCGCGCCGAGGATAATGCCTACACCCAGCGTGAATAGCGGGGTGAACCAATCTTCGAGGTTGTCTTGGGCCTCGTCCATCTCTAGGGAGAGTTCCAAGTACGGCAGTGCGAAATCCCAACCGTCCACGTCTATCCCGAGGTACTCGACGCGTTCGGCCTGAGATGAGCGATTCCACAACCGTGAAAATGGAGTGTGCACCACATTGGGACCATTGCCGGACTTCGCCTCTGGCAGGCTTGTTGGTGCTTCGATGGGGTTCAAGCTTCCTTGGACCAAACGGAGCACATCCCAAAGGTGGCTTCTTTCGGCGACATCGATGTTCAAGAGGAGTTCGACTTGCCTAAAGGAGAGAATCTCGACTTCCTCCACTTGGCTTGCGGAGGGAGCTTCAGGCAACGAGAGAAGCGCTGCCTCAAGCTCGATCTGCGTCTGGATGAAAAGATCCGCTCGGCTGTCCGAGGTTCCGCCGACGGGCCTCGTCAACCTGGACCGCTCCGAGCCGAGTTCGTTCGCACCCTCCACGCTGTATCCAGGGAGGGTGAGCAGAAGACTCCTTTCAACGGCGGCGGTAGACACGCTATGCACGAGCGAAGCATTCAAACCGTTCACGCTGGACTGGCTCGCGGTGCTCGGATCAATTTGTGCAACCGGAACAAATTCGATTGTCGGCGGAGGGACGAACGACTCAGTCTTGCCGCCGCGCACTATCGCTTGGACCTCCCGCTCAAAGCCTGGAGTGAAACCATTGTCCAGCAACAAACGGTGAAACTCGGCCACCGTATTCGCATTGCTGTCGACCGAATCATCGACCCGCGAACGCGCCTGCGAAAACAAATCGGTCAGCCGAGACTGAACCGAAGATGACGCCGATGGGACCACCACACGGATCGCTTCGGCAAGTGACGGGTCTTGATTGCCACTTGGGTTGGTGACAACCGGAGCTGGGCTCTGCTCATCGTTGTCCGCTACATCGTTGTTGTTTTGCGCAGGAGTTTGATTGCTCGATGATGCGTCTGCGGAAACACGACAGCTCACACCGTTT
>CAYUKM010000068.1:0-10860 GCA_964445255.1 uncultured Acidimicrobiales bacterium | reverse complement strand
TCGAAGCCCCACCCATCGCCATCAGGATCAGTCGCCGCCGACGCACACGTCGGCGTTGAACCTCCCGTGTTCGTAGCTGGCGCTGGCGTCGCGCCCTGCCCGTTGTCGGTCGATGTCGTCCCGGCGGAAACACGACAGCTCACACCGTTTTCGAAGCCCCACCCATCGCCATCAGGATCAGTCGCCGCCGACGCACACGTCGGCGGTCCGGCATCTTGGGCCTGTGCGGGCGCAGCAAAGAGGACCCCCGCGAAGAGGGCGAGAACCAACCAGACTCCGATAACGGTGTGCTTCGGTGCTCTACGATTTTGTGGTGGTGGTTTTAATCTCATGTGATCTCTCCTCGATCCGTTTTGACGCAAACGCCACCGGCACCAACCCAGGTTCCAAATTCTTTTCCGTGCTCGACTTCAGCCGTCGCACAGCGCCGTATACGAGCTCCGCTTCAAAGAGAGATGTGTCGTTGCGCTGCAGCGCCTGTACGCCCGTGGCCCCAAGTAAGCAGTGAGAAAAGCCCTCCACCCAGCCCAAAATGTTTGGCAAATACGTCCCGGCGGCTCTACAGGTATCCCGACAACGTCTTCGTAGCAGGCTTCCTCGGTTCGCCCGCCATGAAACCAGCGGGGATTCGATCGCGACCGATATCGATGGTCCCGTGCACGTCTTCGAAGCTAAGTCCGGCCGTCGGCTTGGTCAAAAGGATGAGCAGGAGCCCTTGGAAGCTCGCGAGTAACTGGGCGCGGTCAGCGACCCCTACATGTTTAGCGAAGGTGGGCGGGCTTCTTAGCTGTTGACGGCGGGGCGGTTGTCGACGTTTGCGCTATGAATCTCACAGGCTCGGCCGAAGGTTCCGACGTTGGGATCGAAGCAGGTGTCGCGTTCACTCGCTCCACCACGGAGGAAGTCCTCGCCTTCGCCACCACCGATGATGTCGTCGCCCTTGCCACCGTGCAGGTCGTCGTCACCGTCGCCACCGTTCAACGTGTCATCCCACGCATTGCCGCGCATGAAGTCGTCTCCTGCGCCGCCGTCCATGTTGTCTCGTCCCAAGCCGCCGAAGGCGGTGTCGTTTCCGTCGCCGCCTTGGATGGTGTCGTGACCGCCGCCGCCACGGATCTCATCTCGACCACCGCCACCGTTGATCCAGTCGTTGCCGAAGTTGCCTTCGATGACGTCAGCACCACCGAGGCCACAAATGGTGTCGTCTCCCCCGCGGCCAATGATCATGTCGGGGCCGTCGGTTCCGAGGATGACCTCATCTGCCGAAGTTCCAACGAATGGAACTCCCTCTTCCATGATCACGTCTACTGGTAGGCCGTTGCAGACAATCCCGCCCTGAGCGCCAACGGGAGCGGTTGTAGCTGCGATAACCGACCCCACTAGGCACAGTGCAGCTACTGCGCCAATCGCTCGGGCTCGGTCAAAACGCATGGTGGCACTCCTCAATCGTGTGATCAAGGAGTACCACCTAGGCCATAGGCCTACAAGCTTTACTCGGTTTAGTCCTCTTCTTGGCGACGTGCTGCCATAAGCGCAGCGCCACCGGCGAGGGTCAGCGCGGCACCGACGAGACCAAGCGACAAGGCGAGGTCGCCAGGACCGGTGAGCGCAAGCTCAGCAGGTGGACCAGCCGTCGTGGTCGTCGTAGCCTGAGCAGCAGCAACGGTCGTGGTCGGACCGGCAACTGCAGCCGTCGTGGTGGTCAAATCTGCAGCAGCCACGTTGGAGTCGTCATCGGCAGCCTCGGTGGTCGTTGGAGCAGGAGCCTCGGTCGTGGTCTCCGGAGCCGCAGTCGTGGCAGGAGCCTCGGTCGTTGTAGCCGGAGCGGCAACTGCAGCAGTCGTTGCTGGTGCAGCCGTCGTGGTCGGTGCAGCCGTCGTGGTCGGTGCAGCCGTCGTGGTCGTGGTTGCAACCGGTACGGCGTCAAAGCCGACACAGAGCGGGTGAACCGAGTTTGGTGGCATATCGCCGGTCAGGTTCTTGTGATGGATGGTGATCGACGTGGTACCTGCTGGGATCTGCGCCTGGAACGTGTCAGCACCAACGAGATTTGGGCTGAAGTCAGTCGTCAGCGGCGAGGTGTACCCCGAGTCGGTGGTGAAGAACCACTGTTCCATCGTGTGGGAAGGGAGGTCTTCAAAGCCGAGCCAGGTCTGTGCAGTGATGTCGTACGTGCCAGCTGGAAGGTTCACGGGGAACGGACCGAACGAGCCAGGTCGGTTCGGATGAGCGAACCAGATGTTCTCAGCGAAGGCAACCGAGTAGTCCGAGTTCGAACAGGTTGCGTTCGGACGCTCGACACGTGGTGCCGACGGAGCTTCCGTGGTGGTCTCTGGAGCCGCCGTAGTCGTTTCAGGTGCTGCGGAGCTCGAGTCGTCGCTAGATGAAGACGACGAATCATCCTCGAATGCGAGAGCGTCTGGGGCGTTGCCCGTTGAGGAGCAAGCGCTGATGAGCAACGCAAGTCCGGCGAGCAAAACAAGCATGCGGTTTCGGTTAAATGTGGGCACGACTGGTGTCCTTTTGCAGAAGGCAGTTTCATATGCAATCGGCAGCGCAAAGACGGTCGTCAGTAGTGCGTTAGCCCCAAATCAGCCATAGGTCTGCGGCGTTAGCGGCACGCAGGAGAGTCGGTTTCGCACCCAATCGCTTGAAGAAAATCCTGGGGGAAAGCGCAGATATCGAGCTCGCGCTGATTTATGACTCGAAGGAAGGAGTTCGTGATCTGATCTTGGTTAAGTCGTCCGGTGTTCACCGCGTCGACAACATGGGCAACCGTGCCTTCAACGGCATTGAGCGACCCCAACATGATCAAATCCACGCCCGCAGCAAGTGCCTGCTCGGCGGCCTCTGCATTCGTGGTGGTCGCAGCGATGGCATCCATGTTCAGGGCGTCGGTCATTACGAGGCCATCGAATCCCAAATCGTTTCGCAGCAACCCATCGACCGCGGCCGGGGACAGCGTGGCCGGGCGACCATCGGTCAACCCAGGTACGACGAGGTGGCCGATCATGATCGGTAGACCACCACGTGCAATAGCGCGCTCAAATGGCACCAGATCGGTGGCGCGAAGCTCATCGACCGGGGGAATCGTCGGTAGGCCAGTATGGCTGTCGGTGCCAGCACCGTGGCCGGGGAAGTGTTTGATGACCGGTGTGAGCCCGCCGTCGAGAATTCCCTCTGCGACGCTCAAGGCGTACTGCGAAACAATCTCGGGATCAGAGCCGTAGGACCGATCACCGACGAAGACGCCGGTGTCGAGATCTACAACCGGCGCCAGGTTCATCGTGAAGCCCAGGTTTCCAAGCGCCACTGCGTGATCGGCGGCTCGTTGGCGGGCGTCGGCGGTCGTGTCGTTGGCGGCGACGCTTCGAGCGCTCGGTTGGGTGCCGACGAGATGATCGACGCGTTGGACTCGGCCGCCTTCCTCATCGACAGCGATGATCATCGAGCCGATAGCCGCGGTTGCCTGCAGCGAGGCGATGTCGTCGCCGATGCTCGCGTTCGGGGCACCGAGCACAACGATGCCACCCAGATGACCTCGAGCCGCAAGCGATTCAGCGATCGCGAACTCACCTTGGGTCATGACGGGGAAGAGCAATTGGCCAACTTGCACGTCGAGAGGTATGTCAGCGACGCACTCGGCCAGGGTCCGAGCTGGCGGAGTCGTGGTGGTAGTGGTGGTTGTGCTCGTGGTCGTCGTAGTAGAGGGGGCAGTAGTCGAAGCGGCGTCGTCGGCTTCGAGATTGGTAGCTGGCGCAGCGCTGGTCGTGGTTTCGGCTGGAGCGACGGTCGTTGGTATCGCTGCGGCTTGCTCACTGATTAGGTCGTCGCCTGATGACCCCGAGTCAGTTCGCGCTGCATCGGTCGCGTTGGCATCTGCGGCGACGACGTCGTCGGTAGACGTAGAACAGCCTGCCGCGACAACACCGAGGACAACTAGGGCGCACAAAACTCGCCAGACGCGGGATAGTTCGGAGAAGCGCACACCAAAACTGTAGTGCGATGCTGCCAATTCACCCTGTCGGGGACGTCGGGAGTGCCCCTACTAGTCATCATGTCTGGCTCCTGCAGCCCATCGGTCAGCCGATCCCGCGGATTTGTCACCCTGAGTGTCATTTCGACCGCGTTTTGATGTTGCCCTACACTTTGGACATGCGTCACACCCCACGGTTTCCGCTGCGTCGCTTCGTGATAACGGTGCTTGCCGCGGTCGCGCTTGCAAGCTGTGGTGGCGGCAATGACGACGCGACCGTGGGAACGGTCCCGCCGGCGACGGTCACTCCGACCACCGTTGCGACAACGACAACGTCAACAACCACGACGACTACCACCACGATTGTGGCGGACTTTGTCGGAGCTCCCGCGTTCGACAGCTCGTCATCGGTTTCGACCGTCGGCATCGACGCGCTCTTCTTCGGGATGACCTTGAACCAAGCGCGTAACGCGGTGGAGGCAGACTTCACCCCGGTGTCTGAACCTGTCGATCCTGTATGTGACGTCTATTTCCCCACCGGTGGTCCTGCCGGCGTGATCCTTACCGTGACCGCGGGAACCGTGGAGCGGGTCGACATCACGAATGTGGATCTCACTACCCGTTCTGGAGCTGGGGTCGGAACGACCGAGCAAGGTCTGTTCGACTTGTTCGGGGATCGTTTGACCAGCGTGGCTCGCGAGGGGGGCGGCAACACGATCACGTTCACTCCCGCCGACGCATCGGACGCGGAGTTCCGTGTGATCTTCGAGACCGACGGCACGATGGTGACGACCTTCCGGTCAGGACGCCTCCCCCAAGTCATGCCCACCAACCCCTGCGGCTAGGGCAAAATCGCGACGGAGTCGCTGCCCCGCAGGGACCAGAGCTAGCTCAGGTCATAGCCTTCCGGTAGGCCTGGGGCGAAGCCGTTGCAGTCGACAGCCACGGTGCCCAATCCAAGCTCGTCTCCAACACCTGGGGCACCGGCGGAATCCACGAAGCGTAGTGCCGATCCACGAATGGCATCTCCTTGGACGAAGAGTTCTGCTGGTTGATCTACAGCAAGCTCCTGGACGCGATCATTGCCCAACAAGACCGCGACGTAAGCCTGACCGAGAAACGCTTGCACGATGGCTTGAGTCTCCTCCCCGGAGTCAGGGTCGGCGCCAATGCCTAGGGCCAATATGTCTCCCGCACCGGCGGCGTAGCATTCGAAGGCAAATCCGTAGTCGACCGCACCGATCGAGATCGTGCCCTCCGACGTCAGTTCTGCAGCTGGGACACGTCGCACTGTCGTGACGACCTCGATTTCGGTCGCCGGGGGCTCGGTGGTGACAACCGTCGCTTCACTAGCGCTGGTCGTCGAGGTTGGCTCCGCCTCGGCGACTTCGGTGGGACCGGAACTACACGCGGCAAATAGCAAACCAGCAGCGGTGAAGCCCGCTAGGAAAAGTCGTAGGGTCGACATGGCAGATAGAGCCTATTGCCCGCGTTTCGATAGCGGTAATCGCCCCGGTCGCCTACTCGTTGGGCCGTGGACTGGGGTTGATGATCTCGACCGCCCACGACGGCGGGTCGCCACGATCCACTCGTACAAAGATCCCTCGGGATTGGTCGTCACCCACCGGTACCGAACCGTTCGGTCCCACGACCCCCAGATCTGTCCCGTGAACAACTAGCGCGGCTGAGTTTTCCCGACCGAGGACGAACCAACCAGAGCTTCGCCGACAGGCCTCAGCTACGTCTGTCAGTGTGGACAAGGTCTTCATCAGCTGAGCCAGAGGAGCATGCTCAAGCTCGCCGAGTTCGCGAATCGATTCATCGGTGAAGGCGACGCCGCGGCTGACGAGCGACCATTTTTCGAAGGTCGAAGGTCGAACTCGAAGACCGGCGTCACGAAGCTTCCGGACCAGTTCCCTGCTCTCGCACTCAATCGCTCCGAGCCCAACAGCGACCGCCCTCGTGGCGACATCGATGTCGTAGTGATCGCCTTGGAACCCCACCCGGCGGCAACCCAGCTTGGCCGCGAACGCATGAAGCTCGTCGAGGTTGGAGTCAGATACGAGATGACACCAGAGCGTGTCTCGCCACGGCCATCGAGCCGCATCAACGAGGATGGCCATCGCTTCACGCTAGCGGTGCACAAGCCACACAAACCTCCATGAAACGCACGGCCAGACCGCGCGTCGCGGATGGTTGAGAAAAAGGCGCCGAATGCATCATGGGCGTTCAGCGAAGTTGCTGGCACACTCAACGTATGGGGAAGCCAGACGAAGCGATCGAGCGCGATGGTGGTGACACCGATGTCATCTCGCTAACGATCCCGAGCGCGACGCGATTTGTTCGTCTCGCTCGCATCGGCGTGGCTTCGCTGGCGAGGCGTAAAGGCATGTCGGTCCGGTCGATTGATGACCTACGCCTCGCCATCGACGAGACCTTCGCCCTGCTGCTCGGCGACGTCGACCGCGTCGGAGCGGTCGACGTGACCTTTGAAATCGACGATCACGAAGTCGCTGTGATCGTGGTGGCACGTCTGGAGGATGGCCCCCCGCAAATCGTCGAGGAAGACCGCACCCGCTTCGACGTGGTTCTCGAGGATCTAGTCGATCGCGTCGATGTCGATGACGAGCGCGGTGCAGTGCAGTTTTCGAAGCTGCTCTAAGCGCTACTTGCTCGCGACTCCCGTAGAGCCGAAACCACCCTCACCTCTGTCGGAGTCAGGAAGTTCGTCTACCTCGATGAAGTTCGCATGCTCGACGCGCTGGATGACCAACTGGGCAATGCGGTCTCCGCGAGCTATCTCGAACGCTTCGGACGGGTCGGTGTTGACAAGAAGGACCTTCAGCTCACCGCGATAGCCCGAGTCGATCAGCCCCGGTGTGTTCAAGCACGTGACTCCATGACGGAGAGCGAGGCCTGAACGTGGCTGCACGAAGCCGGCGTATCCGGCCGGAATAGCGATGGCGGCGCCAGTTGGTACGAGCGCACGTCCACCCCCGGGTGGGAGGGTCACCGCCTCGGCTGCAACGAGGTCCGCACCCGCGTCGCCTTCGGTTGCGTAGGCCGGGATGGTGAGGTCTGGGTCGAGTCTGCGTAGTGGAATATCGATCACGGGTAAACCCTATTCGATCCGGGGTCGCCTAACGTGTCCTGATGCTCGCTTGGATGGACCTCGAAATGACCGGCCTGGACCCTGCCCAGCACGTCATCGTGGAGATCGCCACGCTGTTGACCGACGACGAGTTGAACGTTATTGCCGAGGGTCCAGGTTTGGTGATCCACCAACCACCCGAAGCAATGGCAACGATGGATGACTTCGTGCGAGACATGCACACTAACTCCGGCCTGCTCACGCAGATCGAGGAGTCGACGATCAGCCTCGAAGATGCCGTGGCACAAACAATGGCGTTCCTAAGGGAACACATCGCCGAAGAGCGAACGGTGCCCTTGTGCGGTAATTCGATCGGGACTGATCGTCGTTTCCTCGCCGTGCATACTCCCGAGATCGAAGAGTTCCTGCATTATCGATCAGTCGATGTGTCGACGATCAAGGAACTCGCTCGCCGTTGGTATCCGGGCGTCCTCAACAAGGCTCCAAAGAAGGCCGGAGGACATCGAGCCCTCGACGACATTCGCGAGTCGCTTGCCGAGTTGGCGTACTACCGGTCTGCGGTCTTCCAGGCGCCGGATTCTGATTCCAGCGATTCGTAGCGAACCGCTAGCGCCTGACTAAGCGGCAGCTTGGATGCTGTCGGTGTCGGTGTCGGTGTCGGTAGGAAGGTCGGTGGTGCTTCCCGAGAGTCGGCGGCGTGCGATGAAGCCGCCGACGATGATGATGGCGTTGATGATCACGAATGGCCATCCGAGCCACTCAGTGCGGCGCATCGAGCGACCAAAGAGGCTGACCTCATTGCTGAACCAGCCAGACACGTCGCCCTGAATGTTGGCGACGCCACCGTTGATGGTTTGCAGGAATGGCCAGACACCCTCGCCGAAAGGCCACTCGTTGAGGACCTGAAGTTCCCAAATTCCATAGCCAATCGAGTACGGGCCAACGATGAGAAGAAGAACACCTGAGATGAAGTTGATCTTGGGCAGGACCGAGCGGAAGCTGCCGACGAGGCTCGACTTTCCGAGGGCGAGGAAAAGCGTGAGCATCGTTGCGAGGAGGCCCATACCGAGGCCGTAGCTAAGCAGCGACCCGAGGCTTGAGGTGAAGCCACCGCCACCAGGACCCGCAGCGAAGCCAGCCGAGTTGATTGCGGTGATGAACAGACCCAGGGTGCACGTGAGCGAGGCGGTTGCATATGACATGCCGAAGAGGAACATCGAGGCGAACGAGCCCGAGTTGCCACCCTTTTGCAGCTTCGGGATTTTGAGGGTGAGTTGGTAGCCACGGATCATCGCGATGCCGAGGAAGATCAGGCCCACGCCGAGCGCCATGTTGAAGTACGGCAAGCGGGTAGCGATCGCTGATTGCAATCCGCCGAGAACGAGTCCGAAGAAGCCGAAGACGACGAGCATGCCCAGCGTCATAGCCAGTCCGACGCCCTGTGCTCGGTTGAGCGAAATCCATTTGCTCGACGACTCTTCGTTCTGACCGAGGAACACGCCGAGGTAGGCCGGGAGCAGACCAAATCCGCACGGGTTGATCAGGGCCACCATGCCAACACCGAATGCGAATGCGTTAAAGAAACCCATGTCCTACTCGCTAACCCTTCTAAGCCTGCACAGCTTACAGAAGCTCTTCGTTGATCGCCTGTGTCAGTGACTCGACGTTGAGCACTCCAGTGTGCACATCGGCGACGGTGCCGTCGGCGTTAATGAACACTGTCGTCGGCATTCCGAGGCCCTGGAAAATGTTGAAGATCGCGCCGTCGGGGTCACGACCCACATCAAATTGAACACCGGTGTTTTCGACCAGTTCGTCGGAGGCTTCGGCTCGGTCTTGTGTCGCCAAGCCGAGGAATGTGACCTCACCTTCGAGGTTTTCGCTCACGGTCTGGAAGTCTGGGAGCTCCGCAATGCAGGTTGGACACCAGGATGCGAAGAAGTTGAGGACGACCGGTCCGTCAGAGAAGTCGGAGAAGACGACCGGTTCGCCGTCAAAGGTTACGTAGCTGAAGTCAACGCCTTCAGCGCCTGAGGCAGGTGCGTCCCCCTCGGGTGACGGAACGGGAAGCCCGCCGTCAGAGAGGTTGATGGTGTCGCCTCCGTTGGAGCATGCCGCGGCGGTGGCGGCGAGCCCGGCGAGGAGAGCGGTACGGCGGGTGATCTTCTTGGTCCTGTTTTCAGCCATCATTCGATCCATCAAGAGATTTGTGGGTAGGTAATTTCCGTGAACCCCCATTTTGGCGCTGGAGATTCCGCGTTCAGGTAAGAAGCAACTGAGTTCTTTGAACGTTTCGGATACGGAAACTGCGAGGTTTTTGGCCGTGACGGCCTACATTTCGTGCTCGTGACCTCTTCTGAATCCACCGGCGCTAACGCCACCATCGAGCGCGGTGGGTCAAACATCGTCGATCTTCCCTCCGATGGACGGGTGTTTCGCACAACTCGTCGGGTGTCA
Organism: uncultured Acidimicrobiales bacterium; assembly: GCA_964445255.1. Lineage (GTDB taxonomy): Bacteria > Actinomycetota > Acidimicrobiia > Acidimicrobiales > SHLQ01 > SHLQ01. The sequence continues at coordinate 1,315 of CAYUKM010000068.1, read as the reverse complement.
ATCGACGACGCCTCTGCATCTGGCCGGATGGAGTGTGATGCGATAGCGCGGTTTCTGCAGGACGCTGGGAATGACGACACCGACGACGCTGGGCGGGCCGAATTCGGGCCTGTGTGGGTGGCCCGCCGGGCGTTGATCGAAATACGCCAAGCCCCCGAAGCGCGTGAGTTATTGGAAATTGCCACGTGGTGCTCGGGTGCTGGTCGTCGATGGGCGGAGCGAAGCACTCGACTAGTGGGAAATCGAGACGGCCATATCGAGGCTGCCGCTATCTGGATTCATATCGATCCGAAAACCGGGCGTCCGTCGAGTTGGGGCGAAGGCTTCGGCGAGAAGAGCTATCTCGAGGCAACCCAGGGACGCCGTGTCGACGCGAAGCTACGACACGCCACCGACATACCAGAGAGTGCCGTGGCCCAACCGTGGCGCTTCCGTGCCACGGACATGGATGCCTTCGGCCATGTCAACAACGCCGCCTACCTCGCATTGGCCGAGGAGGTTTGGGGTGCGACGACGCTGATGGAACCCGCTCGTCTCGAGATCGAATGGCGCAAACCGTGCCTCGCGTCCGAGCAGTTTGAGATCCGGGCCGAGGGCGTTCAGCTGTGGCTCATCGAGTCATCAACCAACGAACTCCGGGTCACGATCACCTGCAGCCCGCTCTAGAAGGATTTGTACGTAAAAACTGACCGTATAGGTCTCAAATCACGTACAAATCTTTGGGAACGGTGGCGGACCGGCTAGTTGTACGGGTTCAACCGCGAGAGCTCCAACGCTTCGGTGCCGACGTAATTGTTATCGACTGAGTTCGTCATCATCGAGGCGATCATCGCTGCGAGTACGCCGCCGCTCAAGATGATCGCGACCGGGAAGAGCAGTAGCAGTACGACAGCAATGATGATTCCTCCAACCATGACGGCCAGCCTAGCGACTACGCTCGCGCATATGTCGAAGCCAGTCGGTCCATACACGCCAGCAATCCGAGCGGGAAACACGCTCTATATCTCCGGTCAGCTCGGTCTGGTCGACGGTGCCCTTGTGGAAGGGCTCGATGCACAGGTGCGCCAAGCCATCGCCAACCTCGCCGCGCTTGTCGAAGCCGAGGGCGGCACCCTCAACAACGTCGTGAAGACCACGGTGCTGCTCGACAGCATCGATGACTACGCGGCGATGAACACCGCCTACATCGAAAGCTTCGGCGACCACCGCCCCGCACGCGCTGCGTTTGCTGTACAGGACCTACCCCGCGGCGCCCTAGTAGAGATCGAAGCCATCGCCGTGCTTTAGTTCGATTCGACTGCGTGAACCGACGTGA
>CAYUKM010000067.1:0-14345 GCA_964445255.1 uncultured Acidimicrobiales bacterium | reverse complement strand
GGTTGCAGCCTCATCACCGAAGCCGCCATCACCGAAGACAATGCTGCACGTGACGCCTGCACAAAGTCGGCAGGGAACCGGCTGAGTCGATCGCACGTATCGACCAACTCCGACGACGGCGGTGCGACCGGCGAGCAGGTGATTTTGGAACCCATCGGGGTCGAATTCGTGCAGTACCCAGATCTGTACCTAGACCTCGGAGAATGGACCTTGGAGGATTCGTCGGTGCTGTACACGCTGGATGTCTTCTTCGATTGTGCTGCAACTCTCGGACAGGTACAGCAGGCCGAAGATGGCACCCTCACCTGGGAACAAGGAGGCCCACCGGCAGGGGTAGGCGTGGAGGCAGGTGGCGAAGACTGCGACGAGCCAATCGAGCCCCTTCCCGAGATCTTTGACCATCAGCCCGGACGCACCGGAACTGTCGACATAGAACTCGACTTCGAAGGCTCCCGGTGCCAGTTCACCATCGGCGATGACTTCTCCCAGGAGTTCGAAGCGCTCCAAAAAGGTGAATGAAAAGGGGGAATCGCGATATCACGTGATTCCGTGCATGGCCTTCCACTCGCGCACCACAGTCTTCGATTCGTCGAGTGTCACTGCGCTGAGGGGGATGGGCTCATCTTGGGGCACGACGCCGGTCATGGACGCGTACTCCACCAAGCCGACCGGTAAGAACCCCGCGGCGTTCTCGGCAGTGTCGATGTGGCCATAGGCGCTAAAGCCGCCAATGCAATCGAGGTCTTCGCCGACGGTGAGATCCTTCTTGGCAATGGCGACCACTTCGGCCACGTGCGGTGCGTCGACGGTCGCTAGTGGTTCGTTGTCGAGGATCAGCTCGGCGATCGTCATCGGAACCTCGAGATGCACGAGGTGATAGGGCCGGAAGAAGAAATAGTCAGGCCCGTCGCCCATCTTGTAGAAGCTCATCGCCTGTCGGTGAAGTTCGTAGTTTGGGTGCCGGGCTACGATGCCGACGCCTGCGCCGAAGTCGCCGCCGAGCGTGAAGTCCACTCGCCAAGGCGAGGACAAGACCGCAGGGATATCGATGTTCGCCGTCGCGAGGTTCGATTCGATGCCGTGCATGCCGCGCTTGTCAGGGATCAGGCCGGTGGCGTTGGCAACCACAGCCTGTTCGACCTGCATCTTGGTGCCGTCGCCGAACGCGGTGGTCATGTGCGATGACGTGGTGTCACGAGCTGCGTAGGCGGCGCCGGTCTCGGGGTTCTGGTGCACGTTCAAATGCCGCTTGCAGTTGAGGGACGCAGTGACCTCGAAGCCCATCCGCTCCACCTCTTGTTGCAGGCGGAAGAGCACACCGGGTTGGTCGCCGTCGGCGATGGTGTAGATCACGTCATTGGCGCGGGCTCGTTGATGAAACAGCCACGCGAGCAGGGCATCGCTCTCGGCGTTGAACGACACCACGTGCTTGCCAGCATCGAGCACGGCCAGGATGGTCTCGGTGCCGTAGTCGAGAGCGCCGGTGGCTTCGACGACGACGTCGATCGGAAGCTCAGCGATGATGCCCGAATGCGACGTGATTGCGGGCCGGCCTGCGCGAATCGCTTGAGCGAGCTCGGCGGCATTGTCGCTATGAATGATGTCGTCGGCCTTGACGCCCATGGCGGTTAGGGCATCGATTGCGCGACCGGTGTTGCGATTGACGATCAGACTTGGGCGCATGCCGGGCGACTGGGCGATGGCATGCACCACTCCGGTGCCCACGTATCCAGCGCCGACGACCGCTATTGAAGCATCGCCGAATGAGTCAGCGCGCCGATGCAGTCGATTCCAAATACCCACTGTTTACTCCTCGGCACTTCCGGCCGAGATCCCCACGTTGGTGGTTGGTCGGCTCATGCGTTGTTCCAGTCATAGTCGAACTCGTCGAGCTCTTTGCTGTCGGCCTCATCTGGTCGGTGAACGATGTCGGAGAGGTTCAATACCAGTCCACCCTCGGTGCCGCCCATGAAACCAAACCAGGTTCCTGGCTCGATCGTGAGTCGGCCATGGGTGAAATCGGGACCCAGGTCGAAGTGCTGAAAGGCGGTTTTGCCCTCGACAGCTTCCTCGGCTTCTTCTGCAACGACGAATCGAACGTGGCCTACGGGCACGACGACGTTCACCGTCATCTCGTTGTGGCGCTTCCAACCACGAACGCATCCGGGGTTCACTCGAGAGAAATACGCCTCGCCGAGGCCGTTGAAGTCAGCTTCCTCGGCGGTCAAGGCTTTCATGACCTCGCCACCGGATGTCTCAATGCGACGCAGTTCGGTGAAGTGTGCGGGCACGCCAGCCCTCTAGGCCTTCGCCCACGACAGGCCGCGCTCGGTAGCGAGGCCCGTGTACTGGTCGAGTTGGCCTTCGGTGTACCCCAAGATGCCTTTGGCACCATCGTCGTAGTAGCGACGGAACCATTCGGCCGACATCGCCATGGTCTCATCGAAGTCCAGAACCGGCCGCCAATCGAGGTAGCTCAGCGCCTTATCGCACGTCAGCTTGAGAAGGCCAGCCTCGTGGAAGTGGGCCTGGCTCTCATCGATCGTGAGGTCGAGGCCGGGCAAGTGCTCTTTGAGCGCAACGACGACGTCACGCACAGGGTTGACCGCCTCTGCAGGTGGACCGAAGTTGAATGCTTCGTTGTGGAGCTCAGGGCGAGCGGAGAGCTCGGCAGCGAGATGCAGGTAGCCGCTGATCGGTTCGAGGACGTGTTGCCACGGTCGGGTCGCCTGCGGGCGACGGATGGTGACGTTCTCGCCCTGTGACCAGGCTCGGGCCACGTCGGGCACGAGGCGGTCAGCAGCCCAGTCGCCGCCGCCGACAACATTGCCAGCGCGGGTGACGCCGATGCGGACGTTGCGTTCGTCGTCGGGTTGGCCGAAGAACGAGCGTGTATGGCTAGAGATGACGATCTCGGCACAGGCCTTCGATGCCGAGTACGGGTCAGCGCCGCCGAGGCGATCGTCCTCGCGGTAACCGTAGTAGGTCTCGACGTTCTCGTAACACTTGTCGGAGGTGATCATGATCGCCGTGCACGTGTTGTCGAGACGTCGAAGGCCTTCGAGCACGTTGGCTGAGCCGACCATGTTCGTGGTGTACGTGCCGACCGGGTCGTCGTAGCTGGCCTTCACCAGAGCTTGGGCTGCCATGTGGAAGACGAAATCGGGCGCGATGTCGGCGACTGCAGCTGGAATGGCTTCCTCGTCGCGCACGTCGAGCCAGTGGGTGGTCATGGCTTCGTTGAGGCCCGCCGCCGCGAAGTGGCTCGGGTCGGTCGGAATCTCGTTGGAGATACCGATCACTTCAGCGCCCATCTGCTGAAGCCAGATGGTCATCCATGTGCCCTTGAAGCCGGTGTGGCCAGTAACCAACACCTTTTTGCCGTCAAATACGTTGCTGAACATTGCTGTCCTCGTGATTTGGGTTGTGGTCCGTAGCGACCATCCTCGCATCTTCAATCGGTCTGTCGGGGGACAACGTTGAGCGGTGACTTGGCGGGTGATTCCCGAGGGGAACTTCGGGCCTTGCTTTCGAAAATGTTTTTAGGTCATTTGACTTACAAACCACTTGACCGTGCCGACAGTTCAATCAAGTTGAACTACCTAGAAGGGTAAAAGAAGAAGTGCGGGATATGCGGGGACAGTTGGCCGATCGCGGCATTCGTGGATTTAGGAAGTCGTCTCGTAGTAGGCGCTCCTTGGATGGAAGCGATAGTCAACGGCTGTCGGTCGTGGTCAACGACTACGCCGGGCATCCATTTCAAGTCGACCTCTCGCGTGAATTGGCGGGTAGAGGCTTCGTGGTTCAGCACGCATACTGCAGCACCAACGTCACGCCGCGCGGCGACCTATCCAACGATCAGGAGCACTTGGAGATCGTTGGACTCTCGACGGGTTCAGGCTTCGAAAAATACGACGCGAAAAAGCGGCTCGTCGCAGAGATCCGTTACGGCCTTTCGTCAGCGTTGTTGTTGGTTAGGCGTCGCCCTGCGGTCACGTTGAACTCGAACGTGCCGATCGTGTCACTAGCAATCATCTCCGCTGTGGCGAAGGTACTTGGGATACCTAACGTCCTTTGGCTTCAGGACTTTCAAGCGGGCCTGATCGCTATGGTGCTCGATAGCGAGCGACACCCGATCTATCGGGCGATGGCATGGCTGGAGCGCCAATGCATCAAGAGTGCAGATCATGTCGTGACCATCTCCGATGGCTTCGAGAGAGAGGCGATCGCTACCGGGCAGGACCCATCTCGAGTCACCACCATTCCAAACTGGGCACCGATCGATGAACTACCGCTCGTCGACAAAGACAACCCTTGGGCGACAGAACAGGGACTAAGCGACCGCACGGTGTATCTCTATTCGGGAACCCTCGGAATGAAACATCGTCCTGAGGCACTGCGTGAACTATCGCTGCGCCTTCGTTTGGTGGACCCCGATGCCATCGTCCTCGTGATCAGCGAGAGCGTCGGTGTTGAATGGCTAACCGACCAACGATCTGTTGAAGAGCCAATGGAGAATCTCAGAATCCTCCCGTTCCAGCCCTTTGAGCAGTTGCCATCGGTGTTGGGCTCGGCCGATGTCCTCGTCTGCCTGCTGGAGCGAGACGCAGGAGAGTTCAGCGTGCCCTCAAAGGTATTGACCTATCTCTGTGCTGGCCGGGCGGTTTTGGGGCTCATGCCCGAAAACAATGCAGCCACGCGCCTCGTCGTCGATCAAGCAAAGTCTGGCCTTGTCGCCGCGGAGATGGACGCCTTCCTTGACCATGCTGAGGCTTTAGCTTTGGACCGCAGTCGGCGAGAGACCTACGGAACTCACGCTCGCAGCTTCGCCGAGAAGACCTTCCCGATCGAGGCAATCGCAGACCTCTTCCAGCATCTCTTCAGTGCGATTGATGATCGCTTCTCGCCAGCGGCTGGTGCCCTTGTCGACGATCTCATCCAACTCGATGACGAACAAGTTGAGCGTATTGCTGCTTAACGAAACAGATCTACAAGAGCCATGTCAGTACGTCTGGGTTGAGGTTACCTCAAGTCGGCCACTGCGTGGATCTGTGGAAACACAGGTGCGGACTTGTGCCGCGGATATGGAAAACAATTCCTTTGAAAGGGGAATGAGAAAGATGAAGATTCTGGTTGCGGGCGGAGGTGGCTTTATTGGAGGCCATCTTGTCTCTTCACTATTGGCTGATGGGCATGAGGTCCGTTCCATTGATCGAAAGGATTTCGAGGACTGGTATCAGGTCCACGACGATGCACAAAACATCGTGAGCGATCTGCAGTATCGCGACGCGTGTTTCAGCGCCGTCGAGGACGTGGACCGAGTGTTCAACCTCGCGTGCGATATGGGCGGCATGGGGTTCATCGAAAACAACAAGGCCCTTTGCATGCTGAGCGTGCTTATCAACACCCATCTCCTTGAAGCCAGCCAACGAGCGGGCGTCGAGCGCTACTTTTACGCCTCGTCGGCATGCGTCTACGCAGCTGGTAAGCAGACCGACCCCAACGTCACCGCGTTGGCAGAGGGCGACGCCTATCCAGCGATGCCCGAAGACGGCTATGGCTGGGAGAAGCTCTTCTCTGAGCGGATGTGTCGTCACTTCACCGAGGACTTCGGCCTGGAGACTCGTGTGGCGCGCTACCACAACGTTTACGGGCCTGATGGCACGTGGACCGGAGGTCGCGAGAAGGCCCCTGCGGCAATCAGCCGCAAGGTAGCCGAAGCCGTGCTCTCTGGCGATCACGAGATCGACGTGTGGGGCGACGGTCTACAGACCCGCTCGTTCATGTACGTCGATGACTGTGTCAAGGGCACCAAGATGCTGATGGACTCCGATATTCGGGAGCCGATCAACATCGGTTCAGCAGAGCTCATCTCGATCAATGACCTCACCGAGATGGTGGCGGGGATCGCTGGCATCGACATCACGCGTAAGCATGACCTCACCGCCCCGCAGGGCGTCCGCGGACGCAACTCGGACAACACGCTTATTCAGGAGCTGATGGGCTGGGAACCGTCGATCAGCCTGCTTGATGGTATGACCGAGACCTACGACTGGATCTCCGAGCAGGTCCGCAACACGACGGTCGATGTAACCGAGAAGACGGCCGAGGTCGTTGAGCTCGCCGAGCACGTCGAAGAAGTCAAGGCCGCCTGAGGCGAGCCGATCTTGAAGGGATCTTTAATGCGTACTGCACTTGTATACGGAGCGTGGGGCCAAAACATTGGCAATGCGTTCTTCAACCTTGGTGGAGAGCATCTATTGAGGGAGGCGGGTCATGATGTTTCTCTCATCCAGGACCAGCCGGCCTATGCGACGTTCCGAAATGAGGCCAAGGGAAACTTCGACAATGCCTTTGATTTCATCGGCTCGCTTGACGTTGACCTTGTCGTACTTCAAGGTCCTCTATTCACAAAAAACTTCGGCAACATTTGGAGGCCGACGCTACGACGATTGAAGCAACGGGGGGTCTCTTGGGCGATTCTCTCCGGGTCGTTCCGGAAGTTCACCAACGAAGAACTCCGGATTGTCGAGGAGCTCTTCCTCGAGTATCCCCCGTTGTTTGTCTCCACCCGCGATCACGAAGCGTATGAACGGATCGAGAGTCTTTGCGAGAATGCTCGATCGGGTATCTGCTCGGCCTTCTTCCTTCCGAAGGTGTATCAGCCTCCAAGGTTGGCTCAACCGGAGAACGCCGACGGCTATGTGTCCTTTTGCTTCGACCATTTCGTGGAGCCGACGCTCAACGTGGCTCTCGATGCAGGGATCCAGATTGGCGAGGACCACTTCACGTTGTCCTTCCCAAAGGTCGCAGAGCGTTTGGCTAGCGCCTCCAAAGCTCACGCGTACTTTGGGCACTTTACGGATCTTCGGGAGTACCCGGAGACCGTGGGAAACCGGGTTGTTCTCCGGCCCGAACACCGCTCGAATCCCCATATTCCAGCCAAGATCTATCGCGGCCCGAATAGCTTTGCGTGGGACGAGCCTTATACGTACCTGACCGCCTACGCGAACTCTGAGACGACGATCTCGGATCGTGTTCACGCATGTGTCGCGACCCTGGCCTATGGCGGTAAGGCGATGCTCCACAACCCAATCACGAAGCGTCACGCACTCTTCGCTGCAGCGGGGGCTGAGGACATCGCAGAGCGGCCGGTTTCGGTAGATCTCGACTTCATTGATCGTAAGTACCGGGAGACTGTCGACTACCTAGCGAGCTTCGTTTCGCATCGGGCTGCCGAGCGCGACGCCCTGTCCGCGACGGCGGCTTGAGGATAGTGATATGAACGCGACGTCGCTCGTCGAGAAATCCGACAATGCTGCCAGTAGGCGATGGGACTCGAAGGAGATTGGTGTTTTCGGATACTTCGGAGGGCGCAACCTGGGCGATGATCTCATGCTTGAGTCGCTTCTTCCGACGCTCGGCGACGACGTCGTTCTTTTCGCCCGCGCGGCGAGCGAAGTTGAGGCTGGATGCTCTGAAGAGGTTGAGGTATTGACTGCGTCGGCACCGGCGATTCTGCGTCGGTTGCCGTCGCTTCGTCGACTGGTGCGCTGCGGTGGGACGGTGTTCCACGACGAGGTAGGTCAGCCCCAGATGCGGGTGGCGATGAACTATGCCCTGCAGGTCTCATTGTTGGCAGCGGCTCGGCTCGTGGGAGCGCGACCGGCGTTGCTTGGAATCGGTGTCGGGAAGGTTGAGCGCCGCACGACGCGTCTCGCGCTTTTGGCGGCACTCCACATCTCGAACCCCGTCGTATTTCGCGACGGACCCTCCCTCGAACGCGCAAGAGCCCTTGGATTCCGCCGCGGGGTTCTCGGTGTCGATCTCGCCTTCGTTGGGCACTCCACGCCTCTTGCGTCGCGCGCTGCCGATGAGGGACACACAATTGCGGTTTCACCTGTCGATCTTGAGCGATATGGCATCAGCTGGCATGACGCTGACCCAGTCGGGGGGTGGGTCCGGCTGATCAACGCGTGTTTGGGCGAAGTCGGGGGCGTCTCTCGGGTTGAGGTACTGGCGTTCAAGGACAACGAACGCGAATCGGATGTACCGATCTGTGAACAGATTGTCGAGAGACTCTTAGACGAGGGAGTCGAAGCGGTATTGGTCGGTCGTACCGACGCGCGAGCGTCGGTTGAGCGGGCAGACTCAGTCATCGCAGCGCGCTTTCATGCCGGAATACTGGCCGCGATCAGTGGCAAGCCATTGGTCTTGGTGCCATACAACCTCAAGATCGCTTCGCTCGGCTCAGATCTCGGCATCGTTGACGCCGTGGTGGACCCTGAACGCCCTTTCGGGTCGATAACCCCGAAGTCCGCAGACGTATCTAGCCTTCGAGATCGCGTGAACACGACTCAAGAGACCATTGCTCGACTCGTGGAGCCACGATGAGCGCGCCACCACTTCGCCACGTTCTCAACGTGATTCAGATCTCGGGCTGGGGTGGTGTCCACTCTCTGGTAGCCCAGATAGCCCCTAATCTGCCCGAGCACGGCTGGAGGATGACGTGTGTTCTGCCCGACGAGGATCAAGCATCAGCCGATCGATTGGTCGAGGCAGGACTTGATGTTCAGACCGTGCCGATGTCGCGTCTGCGGCGGACTTCGGGCATCTCGGGCCTTGTAAAACCGCTAGCACAGATTCCCAAAGAAGCCAGAGACTTGGCGGCGGTCGTCGTTGGGGAGAACCCGGATGTGCTGATGGTTAATGGCACACACCATCTGCTCGGCCCAGTCGTGGCCAAGCGACTCGGATTTCCCCTTTTGTGGACGATACATAGCGACCAAGTCCCTCTGGTAATCCGACGAATCGCGGGTGCGGTCATGCCGCTCCTGGCCGAATCGATACTGACTTCGGGCAAGTCACTAGTTCGTCAGTACCCCGGACTTGAGCGGTTCGCCGAGAACCGAACGGTTGGGTTCTCCGCTCCCGTCGATCACTCCAAGTTTTTCCCCGACGATGATCTTCGATCTTCAGCGCGGCGTGAGTTCGGCGTTCCCGAATCCGGAGCGATCGTCTTTGGGACCCTCGGCGGTCGCGGACCCAACAAGAACCATGGCCTGCTGGTCGAAGCGTTTAGCCGTGTTCATCGTGAGCTTCCAAATGCGCGTCTAATTATTGGGGGCCCACCCATCGATCAGCACGCACGTTGGTACCGCGAGAATGTGTCCGACAGGATTGCCGCGCTACCAGTGGATCAGCGAGATGCGATCGACGTGGTCTTCCCGGATCGCCGTGCAGCCGAGTTTCTGAATGCTCTGGATGTGTTCGTGCTCCCAAGTCGAGGCGAAGGGGCATCGCTCGCTACGGCCGAGGCACTCTCCTGCGGACTACCGGCAATCGTCAACGACGTTGGTGGGCTTCGGGATTCCGTTATTGACCACAGCACAGGCCGGCTGAATCGATCGTGCACCGTCGAGGAGCTTTCGCAACACATGTTGGACCTCGGGCGCGACGAGCTGTTGCGCGCCGAGATGGGCCTACGGGGACTTGAGTTGGCGGCCGGGCTTTCGGTCGATACTTGCACCGGGAGCCATGTAGATGCTCTTGAGCTGGCGCACGGCAGCGCCGGAACGGTGGGTCTCCGTTGATGACTCGGGTTGGTGAGGTTATTCGAGTCCAGGACGTGCAGCTCGTTCGCGCACGGAAGTTTGCGCCGAACGCCGTGGATCAAGCAGCGTTTGCGATTTCAAACGTCTTGTTGACCGCGTCTTTCGTACGCTTTGGGTCATCTCAAGATCTCGCCGAGTTCGCGCTGTTGTACACCGCGTGGGCTTGGTGTCTCGTCGTCTTTCGGACTGTAATTTCCGAGCGATTGCTGGTTCGCCTAGGCGAGACGACCGCCGACAGCGCTGAGACGAGGCGCGTGCTCGTCGCGTCGGCCATCGGTGCGGTGGGTATGGTCGGATTGGCTGTAGCGGTTGGGGGAACGGCGCTCACCTATGCGCTCGGCGGGCTCTCAGCCTTTACTGTGGTGTTCTTCGTTATGCTTCCCGCCCTGCTGTTGCAAGACCTATGTCGCTATTGGCAAATCGGGTCAGGGAGAGCTTCTCTGGCGATGAGGGCTGATCTGGTCTGGTTGGCTGCTCAATTTGTGATGGTCGGCGCGATCGAGTTCGGTGCTATCGCGAGAGATGGGGTTGTGATTTGGGTGTCTTGGGCCTTGCCAGGTGTCTTGAGCCTTGTTTTGTTCCCATTGTGGTCTGGTCAACTTTGGGAGGCATCCGCGCGGGCCGCGCGGCATCTCTCGTGGTTCGGGCAAGAAGGGCGTCGGTCCTTCGACATGTTGGTTGACGCCGTACTCGGTCGCGGTGCACTGCTGGTCGGCCAATTGCTCGTGGGGGCGCTCGTGTCGCCAGTTCTGCTCGTCCCGATTCGCCTCGGCCGTTCGGCGATGGGTCCTCTTCAGTCATTGTCGATGTTGGCCACTACCGCATCGTTGCCGCCCCTGGCACGTCTAGCAAGAGTCGATGCGCAGGCTGCGATCAGACGGGCAGCTCTAGTCGGCGCTGGCGTGGGTCTTATCGGTCTTGCCTATGGCGCTGTGCTTAGCTTCGGCTTGCGGCTTGTCGACTTCGGGGAGTTCAGTTCTACGGACTCCCGTCTAGCAATCCTCTTCTTTGCCGCTCTCGCGATCCTCCAAGGTGGGACTCTGGCCGGTCGACTCATCCTCAAGGCACAATCAAGAACCGCAGAGCTTGCACGGATTCGCGTAGTTACCGGTCCAATCTCCATTGGTGGAAGTGCGTTGCTCGCGATTCAGTTCGGTTGGCCAGGACTCATCTTGGCTAGCGCGATAGTCACAGCCGCAACCCTCACGCTCATGGCCCGCACGTTGTGGAGATCAAAGTGACGTCGCAAGCTGAGCCACGAGTCTTGATCGTCGGAGCACAGAAGGGAGGGACCACCTCTCTGGCCGCGGCGTTAGCCAGCGACAGTCGGTTTTCGTTGCCAAAGGGTGAGACTCCATTATTCGAGGATCCGATTTACGCGACCCGTGGTGAAGCGACTCTGGAGAGAATTCGAAAGTCGATCCCACTAGGACGGATCGGCGCAATCAAGCGACCAGACTGGCTTGGACGCCCCGAAGCCGCTGCGCGAATGGTTAGACACTGCCCCGATGCTTTGGTCCTCTGCGCTTTGCGTGAGCGAGTACAACGCACAGTGTCTGCGTACTACTGGTACCTGCAGACCCGACTCATCCCGTTCGCACCGCTAAATGAGGGTTTGTCCCGAATACTGGACAGCAAGGAATCGGGCATACAGCCCCCATCGCCCAGGGCATTGGAGATTGTTGATTACAGCCTCTATGGCCTTGGTGTCACACGGCTGCTGGAGGCGGGCTTCGATCGAAAGAAGATACTCGTTGGGCACGCTCGTCCTGACGGCCCGGTCCAATTCAATCTGCTCGACCGTCTTCAGCGATCGCTCGAACTGGAAGAGCCAATCGAACACATTCGCGGGCGACGGCGGAATCCGGGCGTTTACGACTACCGCCGAGTTCGAGTCTTGAGGGCTCGATCCCGTTTTCTCGACCACGGTAGGCATGGCTCCGTCCATCAAACATCGAAGGTCGTTCCGCTTCTCAACGTGGCCTCAAAGTCGTTTACCGCCATAGAGCGGTCGCTCTTTTCGAACGTCGGTGCTAACGCCCCGGCGGAGCTTCACCCCGAGTTGCGACAGCGGCTCGATGTCCACTTCAAGGACGATGATCGACGCCTCCGGGAAACTATCGGTCACGAGTTAGGAGTCGTACTGGGCAACCGCGAAGGCCGTACGACCGAAGAACGCTATTGCACAACGCAGCTGCGCACTAAGGAACGCCCATGAGACTCAGATTTCCTTGCCAAAGTTCAACAAACGAACGGGGAGGCCAGCGATGCCGCTAGACCCTATCTATCTGATCCCTGCGGCAGTGTTTTCGTTGGCCCCGTTCGCTTTGGCCCGGCTACGGTCTCGCGACTTTCGTAGCACCGCCATGTTTTGGTTCGGAACCACGTTGTGCGTCGGCGTTCTTGGACAGTCAGCTCTATTGGTTGGGGCCTACGACGGGGAACTGCTCTCCGGTGAACGGTCGGAGATTTTGCAGGGTGGAATCGTCCTCGTCGGTATCGCTGTGGTGTTCGTTGGAGTCGGGTACTTGTGTTCGATGGGCTCGAAGAGTTTGCAAGTGCGAGCTCCGGAGGTTGGAGCGCCGTGGGCTCGGTCTATGGTCGTGCTACTGCTTCTAGTCTCACTGGTCGGCCTCGTACTATTCCTGCCTCGAGTCGGCATCACCGACTTGGATTCGTTGCTCGTGTCGCGGAAACGGTTCGTGCAGGTAGAAGGCGGACAATCGCCGCTGGGGTATCACCGGTTAGCGATGAGCATGGCAGGTGTGGCGGCCCTTGTAATGCTCGTTATTGGGCGAATCCCAGCACCAACTTCCGCGAAATGGCTCGACCGTGTTTTATCTATTTCTTGCTGGTCGGTCGCGGTTCTCGTCTCCTGGACAACCAGCAGCAGAAGTTCATTGCTTGAACTACTTGCAATTGCTTTCGTCTTCAGGACCCTTGCGACAAACCAAACGATGTCATTGCGGCGCCTTGTACCCGTCGCTGTCGCGGCAATTGTCCTTCTCACCCTCTTTGGCAATGCTCGGCTCGCTGGTCAGCAACGAGCAAACGAGACTGGATTCGAGGGTGTCACCGCAGTAGCGAACGACCTCTTCGGATCGCGGGATTGGGTGGATATCGGGCCGCTCTCGGTCGTGCATGAGCGAGTTCCGGATGAGTTCGCTTTCACTAGGGGATCATCTGCAGTGTCTGTTTTGGTTGCTCCGGTTCCCCGACAAGTGTGGGAATCGAAGCCACCCCTATCGCTTGGACCCGTCATCGCTACTCCTGTCTTCGGACTGGATTCGACCAGTCGCCTGACCGGTGACTCACCGGACTTGATTTCTGAGCTGTGGATCAACTGGGGCTGGGCCGCGGTTGTTCTCGGCTCAGTCGCCTACGGGGTGTTGCTGGGTGTGATCGACCGAAGTATTGAAGGCTCAAGATACCGAGGGCCTGCCAGTGTGATGCTGATGAGTGTGCTGGTGATTACTGCGGGGCTCCGACTGCCGAGCAGCGGTGTTGCGATGACGGTAGTTGCATCACTTCAGGTCATTGGTCCGCTATTGCTAATCTTCTATGTCCTTCGCCGGCGGGATGCGGACACGCTCTTACCTGCATACCAACAACAACCTGCGATTGTCCTGAGGAATGAGTCGGCGACCCTAGTCAGTGGGAGTCGTCCAGCCTGACGACTCCGGAGTGGCCAGCGGCTAAGGAAACGGCCCCTCCTCACCTTTGGTTGGCTCCACAAGTGCTACTCACGTTCGTCGAAGAGGAACTCAAACGAGGTGTCTTCGGTTAGGGAGAACTGCTCGGATGATTCCAACTCTGCACCTCGGTGCACGCTGACGGAGAAGTCGTCGGTTGTGACCAGCGGTTGATGATCGATAGCAAGTTTGTACGTCTTCTCCAAATAGGTGCCTTCTAGGTTGAGCTGCACTATTCGCGATTCGCGTGGCTCGAGCACCACGACGGCTTCATGGCGCCACCGGTCGAACTCTCGAAAACTGCGCATGAATTCGGGTTCTTCGGTGAGGCCTTCCCAGCTGACGATCTCGTGGGGAGTGTGTACGACGAGAGTGATTCGCGACGTCCCCGGAATCCCGGAGACATCGCCCGCGGCGTAGGCCGGCAGTGTCAGGGGCGCTTCGTTTCGAAGTTCAATCTCCACGGCAGCATTGAGCGACTCTGATTCTTCTTCGAGGGACACTTCGTAGCTAACGCTTCGCTGAAGGTAGGTGTCGAGCTTGTTCCCGCCAGAGTTGAGGTGGGACACAGCGAGGTAGTCGTTCCCTGGTGAGATCGGCGCGATTCGGCCCGTCATGTCAAGAGCATCTGCAGCAGCCAGCTCGAACGGATCAAGTGGAGCGAAAAGCAGCCGATCTTGTTCGATCACATCAAGAATCTGTTTTGTAGATCGACGGTCGAGGCTGAAGTCTCCCGCCTGAAAGGCACTCTGTACTCCGGTGAAGAGTTCGCCGAAGAAGGCATCTCGCTCTGGCCCCGGGGCGAATCGCTCGTACTGGTCGACGAGAAGCAGTTCGGGGACATCCTCGGCCTGAATTTCGCCTCCAAGCGAGGGGATTGTGATCGGTCCCGTCGTAGACACAAGCGCTTCCAGGGCAAATGGATCGAGGTAGATCACGCCATCGATTGGATCGCCACCCATCGCGGGGAAGAGGTCCCGGAGTGCTCGACTTAACGTCGGGAAGTCGGCCATTGCGGAGTAGTTGTGCTCGAACCTCC
>CAYUKM010000066.1:0-14367 GCA_964445255.1 uncultured Acidimicrobiales bacterium | reverse complement strand
CCCCAGGTCGTGGTGACCCCGCACCTTGGAGCGAGCACCGCAGAAGCCCAAACTCGCGCTGGTGAAACAATTGCCGAGCAGGTGCGCCTTGCACTCGCGGGCGACTTCGTACCTTTCGCAGTGAACGTCGCAGCCCGAGGTGTCCCGGAGGTGGTTCGTCCGTTTCTCCCCCTAGCCGAACTGCTGGGCGCACAATTCTCCAAACTTATTGACTCTCCGACCTCGATCGATGTGGTGTTCGCCGGCGAGATCGGCGGCATGGACTGTCGAATGCTGGATCTCGCCGTCACAAAGGGACTCATGAGTCAGCGAGCGGACGTACCCGTGAGCTACGTGAACGCCGAGGACCTCGCCGAAAAACACGGCGTCAAGATCAACACTAGAGCGACCACCAAGACCCCGTCCGGGCTAGTGAATGGCATCAAGGTCGAAGGCGAAGGTCATTCAATTGCCGGAACCATCGACTTGGTCACAGGGGCATCTCGCATCATCTCGGTGGACGGCATAACTATCGAACTTCCCTCAAGCGAGAATCTGCTGTTCGTGCTCAACGAAGATGAACCGGGCATGATTGGCCAAGTTGGCACCATCTTCGGTGAGGCCGGGATCAACATCGACGATATGCACCTGGGCAGATCCTCCACCGGCGAGCTGGCGGTGATCGCGTTGTCGACCTCTACCCCAATTCCTGAGGTCATCGTGGCAAAGCTCAACGAGTTGCCGCGGGTCATCTCGGTACGAGACGTCAGCGTCCCCCAATAACGAGCTATGGGATATCGGCCGCAGTTAGCTGTGGCCGGGTCGCGCCATCTGAGGTAAGCCCGAAGGATTCCTCCGGAAGCGGAGGCTCCGGCGGCGTGCCGTCTCCGAAGGGACTGCCTCCCAGTGCCTCGCGTCCGTGGGCGCTGAGCAAGGGCCGAAGGTCTGGCCCGATCGGGGTGACCCGCGTCGGGTTAATGCCTGTGTGCACCGCGTAATAGTGCTCTTTGACCTGGTCGAATTCGACGGTGTCACCAAACCCAGGAGTCTGGAACAGGTCCCGTACATAGCCCCAAAGCGCGGGCATCTCGCTGATCTTGTTGCGATTGCACTTGAAGTGGCCGTGATACACCGCGTCGAAGCGAACCAGGGTGGTGAAGAGCCGGACATCGGCTTCGGTGATGCTGTCCCCTACCAGGTATCGACGGGTCGTCAGATGCTCTTCGAGTTCGTCCAACTTTGCGAACAAGGTGAGGTACGCATCCTCATATGCCGCTTGCGAGCCAGCAAAGCCCGTTCGATAAACCCCGTTGTTCACGTCGGTGTAGATCCCTTGCGAAATCTCCTCGATCTGGTCCCGCAAATGATCGGGATACAGCTCCGGGGCACCGTCTCGATGGTGATCGGTCCATTGTGTGGAAAAGTCGACCGTGATCTGGGGGAAGTCGTTGGTGGCAACTTGTCCCGTTGGGATGTCGACCACTGCAGGAACGGTAATGCCCTTCGGGTACTCGGGATCTCGCGCCAGATAGGCGTCACGCAGTCGCTCGATGCCGAGTACCGGGTCGCGATGGTCCGGGTCGAGGTCGAACTGCCAGCTCCGCCAATCGTGGGTTGGACCGGCGAAACCCAACGAGATCGCCGATTCGAGTCCGAGTAGACGTCGAACGATCGTGGTCCTGTTCGCCCACGGGCACGCTGCTGCGGCCACAAGCCGATATCTGCCCGGCTCCACGGGCCAGTCGGCATCAGGGTCATTGACGATGCGGTCGGTGATGTAGGAAGCGTCTCGCTCAAAGGCGCCGGAGTCAGTAGCCATGGACTTGACCCTAACGGAGGTTCAATCGCCTGCCCTAGCCTCCGCAGCGAACTGTTCGATTCCGAAGTTGGGTGGCGGACTGATGATGTCGATCCGTACGGAGAGGCCAGCCTCGGCGGAAATGGTCCCGAGCACCTGCCCTTCCTGGGGAGCCTCGCGTGGAGGAGAAAGCAGACTCCCGAGCAACCCTGCGGTTCGCTCGAAGTCGTCGCAGCCGAGAGTCAACCGACCAAAGCTGGCCACACCCGCAGGCGTTCCGGCACCCTCGACTGGCGTCTCTAGCTCGATGATCGATCGACCCGCCCAGAACACACCAGGGCGTTGCTGAAGACCTGCCACCTCAAAGGCAGCCGTCGTGCGATCGAGATCGTTGGTTTGGATCGTGACTCGATCGAGCCGGAACACACCGTTGTGATGGTCGTTGAAGCCATTGGCGATCTCCGGCGCGGGCACCGAGGTCAAGCCGTCGATGGTGTCATCGATTCCAGCGACCGACCACCCACGAATGCCACGATCTGACGTAGCTCCCGTGAGGACGACCACCACTCGACCCAACCGAACGCGGTTGTCTGTCACGGTGAAACCCAGTCGCTCCCACATCTCCGGAGCGTCAGCTACGAACAGCGCTTCCAGTGCTGGCACAGATGCTGGCCTAGGAGTCTTTGAAGGTCAGAGCAACGCCATCGAGCGCCACGCCGACCGAGCGGACTTCGAGTTCGATTGCAGCCAAATCGAACTGATCGGAGCCCGACCAACGCTTGTCGAGTTCGAACTCAAGTCGAGTTCCGTCGACCTTGGCTTTCACTTCAGTGAAGTTCCCGAGCGATTGACCTACGGAGTACTTCTGCACCATGGCGGTGGGCCCCGAGCCGGTGATCACGCGGGCACTGCTTGAAATAGCGTTCACGACCGCTATGCCGTTGGCGCACACAGCTGCTTCGAAACCGGCGTGTCCGGGATGCTTGTGGCATGCCTTGAGCTCGGTGAAGAGCGCCTCGGCAGGAGGGAAGAACTTGTTCGCCTTGTCGGTCGGGAGGGGCGGGCCATCGGTGGTGATCGAGAATTTGTCACCTGATGCGACGACGGCAATCTTACTGATCCCGGTCTGCATGCGTACTTCAGCAAGGCTAATACACAGCGCATTTACAACAGCCTGATCTCTAATGCTCTTGCTGGTATCGAAGTACGAGCCAAGTCGTGCTCGTACCGCCTGAAGTTCGTCCTGGGACATCTGATTCGACTTCCTTGCCTACAGTGTTTTGCCTATCGGCCAAAGGCCGCAGCGAAATGAGCAAAATTCATCGGGCATTCGTGAAACCCGTTCCCTACCCATCGAGCACTGACCGCTCGCCGAGCCACTCCATCACCGAATCGCTGCTCATGGGGTCCTGAGTCGCAGCCAATGACCGATTGAGCGTGTCGAGTCCGCGGCGCTCAAGCAACGTGGATTGTTCCATTTGCTCGATCGCCAACAGCCCCTCTGATGGACTCAGTGGTACAGGTTCGAGGTCGAAGCGTGATCGGAGTTGCGAGATCGCGGCGTTGTGCGAGGCAGCAACCTCAGAAGCGTTCGCGTCAGGTTCCAACTGGACGAGGATCCCCGGGTGGCTAACTACATCATGAGATGCCGTGACCAGGAGCGCATCCTCTCCATACCGAGAGACCATCTGCACTCCAAGTTCGCCACCAATGGCCACCTGATCATCGCGGACCCGTCGAAACAAGCCGAGCGGACGGGTGAAGACCCGGTCGATATCATCGGCAACGACGACAACCTCCGTCAACGCGAAGCCACTGGCGACGAGATCATCAGCGTGGCGCTGGGCACGAGAACTCAACGATCGGCCGGTTGGCGCAATGGTGAGCCTTGCGTGCGAAAACGAGGCGATGAATCGAGACCGGAGGAAGAACGCAATAGCGGTAGCGAGCACCATGCCCACAATGAAGGTAACAGCCAACACTGACAGCACCGTGTCGAAGAGGAAGGCAGAGACGGCCCCAATCGGAACCAGCATCGCGATCGATACGCCGAGCACGATAGTTCGATCTCGTTCAGCGATTGAGGGGCGCATGACCGGCGAGTCATCGGGTACGGGGAACTCCACAGTGCTCAATCGGCGTCAATGTGGGTGGCCTTGAGGGCCATCTAGGTAGAAAGGCCTATGAGGGGCCCTTGTCACGGCGCCGAAATATCATTCGTGACCAATCCATTCCTTGAAACTACGGCCCCAGCCGCAGCACCAGCCCCGGCAATGGCTCAGCCTGGAGCCGCCGGCATGGGACAACCTCGCGCTGCAGCAACCCTCGGCGCTCCACCCCATCCTCAGTCGCAGCAGCCGGTTGCCGCCGATCCGAATGTTGAAGCTGCGCGCAAGGCTCGCGAGGCGAAGGTCTTGGAGTGGGTTGCAGAAATGCGAGCGGCTGGCCACCCGCGCCAGGCACTCATCTCACAGTTGGCACAGCAGGGCGTAAGTGAGTTGGAGGCCCACACGGCCGTCAACGAAGCGGACCTCTTCGCTGGAATGATGGGGCGCCCTCATCCGGTCGACATCGACCCACATGTCAGAGACGCAATCGAAAAGGAGGGGCCGATGCTCGTCACCGAGGCCCTCTCAAACCAAGCCGATCCGGTCGCCGGCGATGAACGAAGCGTTGCTAAGGCGGTTGCCACCGCTGAACAAATGGCCTCCGATGGCGCAGATTCAGACGCCGTGATGGAGTTTCTGGTGAATGCGGGCGCTCCCCCTGAGCAGGCTCACCAGCTCGTGGAGCAGATGATGGCACGCACCCAAGACGCTGCGGCGCCAAAGAAGCGATTTAGCTTGCGCCGCAATAAGAAGGACTAGCGAAGCTCGGCCTAACACGGAGCCAACTCGAGGCGCGTTCTATACTTCGGGCATGTCTGAGACCTCTGGTTCACGCGGCCGTCGCGCCGGCGGACGTACTGCTCGGGTAGCGAAACGAACAAGCCCCGCTCCTCCCGCCGCACGAGCAATCCGTCCTGGACCGGCCGGTGGGGCGTACTCGCCACTGACCGAGCGTCAGATGGAGGACACCTACACCGCGGCCCTCGACCTGCTCGAAGAGATCGGGATGGGTCAGTCCACGCCCGAGTTCATCGACTTGGTCACCTCGGCTGGTGGACACGTCGACGAGTACGAACGGCTGCGCTTCCCACGTGATCTCGTGAAACGAATCGTCACCGACGTCGCGGCCCAGTCCTTTACCCTGCACGCGCTCGATCCCGACAAGGGCATGGAGATCGGTGGAGACCGGGTCTATTTCTCCACCGGTGGCGCTGGCGTCCTGATGCTCGATCACGACACCCAACGCTTTCGGGAGAGCAAGCTCCAGGACGTCTATGACACGGGCCGACTGATCGACAAGCTCGACAACATCGACATCTACGTCCGAACCGTGGTGGCGCGCGACATGGTCGAGGCTCGGGACCTCGACATCAACTGGGCCTACGCGTGCTTGGCGAGCACGTCGAAGCCGATCGGCACCTCGATGTTCGATCAAGCCCACGTCAGGGAGATCGCGGCAATGTTCGACATCGTCCTCGGCGGCGAGGGCGAGTTCAAGAAGCGTCCGTTTTGCATCGCCAACAACACCTTCGTCGTTCCCCCGCTCCGTTGGGCCAGCGAGTCAGCCCTCGCTATGGCCGAGCAGGCTCGACACGGTTTCCCGATCACGCTGTTGTCCGCCGGCCAGGCCGGTGCCACGTCCCCTGCAGCGCTCGCTGGCTCGCTCGCCCAAGCCCTTGCCGAGTGTCTCGCAGCGCTCACCTGTGTGAATCTGATCAACCCGGGCCATCCGTGCATCATAGGCATGTGGCCCTTTGTCTCCGATCTCCGCACCGGCGCAATGAGCGGTGGCAGCGGTGAGGAAGCCGTGCTAAACGCAGCATCAGCCCAAATCATCAACTGGCTCGGTCTACCGTCAGGCGTTGCGGCGGGCATGGCCGACTCCAAAGTCGCAGATAACCAAGCCGGGCACGAGAAGGCACTCACCGTTGCATTGGCCGCCCAAGCTGGCTCAAATGTCATCTTTGAATCCGCCGGGATGCTCGCCAGCATCATGGCCGGGTCGCATGAAGCACTGGTCATCGACAACGACATGTTGGGTTCGATCAACCGGACCGTGCGAGGCATCGAGATCACCCCAGAAACGCTGTCCACCGATGTCATCAAGGACGTCGTTCGAGGTGTGGGCCACTTCCTCGGTCACGAACAGACCCTGTCGATGATGCAGACCGAATACACCTACCCGATAATCGGCGACCGCCAGAGCCCCGACGACTGGATGGACGCGGGCGCCGAACGGGCCACTGACCGAGCACACCGTTGGGTGACCGAGACACTCAAAAACCATCGCCCGACCCATTTGTCCCCGGAAATCGACGCCAAAATTCGCGACCGGTTCGACATTCACCTAGAGCTGTAGCCCACCACCAAAAGATTTGTGACCTTCTAGGCACCGTTACGGGGCCTGGAGGGTCACAAATCCTGCATAACATGCGGTCATGACCACCACCCGCGATGTCTTGGCGATGCTTGGCGAGCTGATCACCTTGTCAGCGCTCGATGAGGGCAGCCCCCAGTCATTCAAGGTGCGGGCCTATGAGAAGGCCAAGCTCAGCTTGGAGGCCGATGGCCGTGACCTCACCGCGCTCACGGCGGTGGAGCTGGTCAAGGTTGACGGCGTTGGCAAGGCGACCGCGAGCAAGATCCGCGAGTTCATCGACACGGGATCGGTCGAGAAGCTCGAAAAACTACGCGCTGGCTATCCACCGGCTTTCGTCGAACTCAGCCGCATCCCGGGGTTAGGGCCGAAGACCCTCAAGCTCGTACGCTCCGAGCTCGGCATTGAGAACGTCGAACAACTCAAAGAGGCCATCGAGGCCGAGAAACTGCGCGAACTCCCGGGCCTCGGTGCCACGAGCGAAGCCAAGATCGCAAAGGCCATCGATCGGTTGGGCCTCACCGGCAAGGATCGCCGCACGCCGATCGCCGACGCCCTGCCGCTCGCCGAACGCCTCGTCGATGATCTTCTGGCGCTCGACGCCGTCGACGACGCCAAGTTCTGTGGCAGTCTGCGACGGATGTCGGAGACCATAGGTGATATCGACATCACCGTCGCCTCCACCAAGCCGGCTGAGGTCATGGCTGCGGTCGTTTCCCACCGAGAGGTCGATGACCTGGTCGTAAATGGCGAGACGAAGACGTCGTTTCTGACCGCTGCTGGATTGCAGGTCGACGTGCGGGTGGTGGCGCCCGATCAGTTCGGGGCGGCCACGCTCTATTTCACCGGCTCGAAGGCCCACAACATCGAACTACGCCAACGCGCGATCGATCGAAACCTCCTGCTCAACGAGTACGGATTGTTCGACACCAGCGACGAAGACGTTGAACCCGCCGATCGGGCCCTAGTGGCCAGCGTTACCGAAGCCGAGATCTATGAAGCGCTAGAGATGGCCTACGTGCCGCCACCCATGCGGGAAGGAACCGGCGAGGTAAACGCTGCGGGCGGCGATGGGCTCCCCGACCTCATCACCAGGGCCGACATTCGCGGCGATCTGCACTATCACACCGACCGATCCGGCGACGGCAGAAGCTCGGTTGAAGACATGGTCGACGTTGCGGCAAAACAGGGCTACGACTATCTGGCGATCACCGATCATGGCGTCGACCTCGCCATCAACGGTTCGACAGCCGAGGAAATGCTCGAGCACCGAGAACACATCGCTGAAGTTGCGGCCAGCTACCCCGACATGACCCTCCTTTGGGGCTGCGAGCTAAACATCGGCAAGGACGGCGGACTCGACTATGACGCCGACTTCCGAGCTCTGTTCGACTACACGGTGGCCTCGGTGCATAGCCACTACGACCAGAGCATTGCCGACCAGACCGACCGACTGATCACGGCGATTGCCGACCCGACCGTCAACTCGATCGGACACCTCACGGGGCGCTACATCGGGCGTCGGCCCGGCATCGAACTCGACTACGACGCGCTGATCGAAGCCCTCGTGCATTACGACGTCGCTCTCGAGGTCAACGGCGCTCTACAACGGCTCGACGCCGCCTCCGATGTTGTGCGCAAGGCAGTCGAACGCAACGTGAAGCTGGTGATCAACACCGACAGTCATCACGTCAGTGAACTCGGGCGCATGGAGTACGGCGTGCGAACCGCTCAGCGCGGCTGGGCGCCACGAGACCTCGTGATCAACACGTGGGACCGTGAACGGTTCCTGCAGTGGAGCACCAGCCGGAGCTAGTCGCAGTCGAACGTCTCTGTGCCCGCCACCGTGACGTGCTGTCCATTCACTTCAACATCCATGGGATCACCGGAGACGACCGTAACGGTCACCTTCTCCGACGTAGCGTTGATCGACATGCGGGTTCCACGGACGGTCACAGCAAAGTTCAGCGCCTCCCATGCTTCGGGAAGCCTCGGGGTGAATTCCACATAGTCGCCGCGGTCGACGAATCCGCCAAAGCCATGAACAAGCGCAGACCAAATACCGCCCGCATTAGCCACGTGCACACCATCGGAGGTGTTGTCATGGGTGTTCAAAATGTCGATGAACGCCGCGTCGTTGAAGTACCGCTCCGCCAACTCGACCTTACCGATATCTGCAGCCGCGAGCGCCTGCACACCAGTCGATAGCGACGAGTCGCCGGTGGTGAGCGGGTCGTAGAACTCAAAGTTCCGGCGACGCTGCTCGATGTCGAATTCCGAGGTCCGTAGTGCCATCGCCAGCACGACGTCAGGTTGTTTGAGCACCTGCTTGCGATAGATGTTCAGCGGGTGAAAGTGCAACAACAACGGGTACTTGTCAGCTGGTGTGTTCTCAAAGTCCCAAGGTTCACGACTGAGAAAGGCTTCATCTTGGAGATGAATTTGGCGCTCTTCGTCAAAGGGCAGATACATCGCTTCGGCGGCGGCGCGCCACTTCTTTGGCTCGTCGCTCGACAGATTGGTCATCCGCTCGAGTTCGGCAAGTGCGTCCGGACTCTCAGCTGCCAGCTGATCGATGACATCGGCGGCTAGGCGAAGGGTGTAACGGGCCATCACGTTCGTGTAGAGGTTGTCGTTTACGATCGCGGTGTATTCGTCCGGGCCGGTTACTCCATGGATATGGAAGGACTCACCGTCACCCTTGTAGAAGCCAAGATCTTCGAACAGGCGGGCGATACCTATGAGGATCTCGGCCCCGGTGTTCTCCAAGAACGCTGTGTCTTCGGTGGCGCAGTTGATGGTGCCGATGGCGTACGCGATCGCAGCACCGTTGTGGTACTGCGCCGTGCCTGCCGGGTAATAGGCCGAAGCCTCTTCACCGTTGATCGTGCGCCACGCGAACAAGGCACCGGGGTGACCCAGTTCGCTGGCTCGGGCGCACGCGGTGCCGAGCATGTTGTAGCGCAAGCGAAGCAAGTTCTGAGCCGCGATCGGGTTGGTGTAGGCGAGGAACGGCGCCACGTACATTTCGGTATCCCAGAAGTATTGGCCGTCGTAACCGTCGGCTGTCAGCCCTTTGGCGGGTACGCCGTCAGCATCGGCACCGACCGTTGCTTGAGCCAACTGCCAGAGGTTCCATCGAATCGCCTGTTGGAGTTCGGGTTGGTCGACGACTTCGGCGTCGGCTTGATCCCAGAAGTTCGCCACGCGTTCCGCGTGCTCCGCTTGGGCTGTCTCGAGCCCGTTCTTATGAGCGCGAGCCAGCGTTCGCTGGCAGCGCCGGGCGAGTTCAGGTGTTGGGACGCCCTTAGATGAGTGGTACGACACAAACTTCGTGATGAGGATTGGAACCCGGGTCTTGCCCTCCACGTTGATGTTCGTGACGGCGTGATCCTCGCCCATTTCGGTCTCAGCGATGAACTCGCACTGCGTTTCCACCGCGTGGCAGTAGCCAGCGGCGATGGTCATTCCCGATGAGGCGGCACGAAAGCCCAGCACCACGGTTCCGCCATCGCCAGCATCATGAACGTCGTGCAGTTGATGCTCGGGATACAGCACTCGACCCGAGAGGGCTCGCCCCTGGCGAGGGTCATCATCGCCTTCGCCGAGAGCCGCTGCCTCGACGCCGTACTCGTCGACGCCGTCCTGGCGGTTCTGCACCTGGGACGACACCGTGATCGAAGCGTCGGAGTCGAGCAGTTCAAGTTGAAGTGTCAAAACCCCAAGATGGCGATGTCGCATGCTCGCCATCGAAGTCGAACGGACCGCAATCCGGTGCCCACTTTTGGTCGCCCAGATGAGGTTGCGTGTGAGAAGCCCGGTCCGGAAGTCGATCGAGCGCTCGTACTCGGTGAGCTGCGCTGACGAAAGAAGCAACGGTTCGTCCTCGACGTAGAGCTTCATGAGCTTGGTGTCGGGGGCGTTGATGATCGTTTGTCCAGTGTGCGCAAGCCCGTAGGCCGTCTCGGGGTACACGATGGGCCACGTCTCGTGAAAACCATTGACGAAGGTTCCGTGGGCGTGAGCGTCTCGACCTTCGGGCGGGTTGGCCCGCATACCGAGGTAGCCGTTGGCGACCGCGAACAGGGTCTCGGTCTCGCCAAGATCATCGACACAGTGCCTGGTCTCGACCAGTCTCCAGGGATCGACGGGGAAACGTGTGTAGTCGCGTTCAGGCCGGTGTTGGAGTCGTCGAGACATCAGACCGCCTCCAGCACTTCGTCAAGGTCATCGACCACAACATGGGCACCCGCCTCGGTCAACGCCGCGCGGTTGCCGCCACGGTCGACACCGAGCACCAATCCAAAGTTGCCGGCTACGCCAGCTGCTACGCCGACTTCGGCATCCTCGACCACGACGGCCTGGCTGGGGTCAACACCCAGTAGCTCTGCACCATGGAGAAAACCGTCCGGGGCAGGTTTGCCCGCAAGACCCTTCTCTTCAGCCGTGCGACCATCGACGATCAACGGGAAACGGTGATGCAGTTCTGCAGCCTGCAGCACTGCGTTTGCGTTCCGGGACGACGAGACCACAGCCTTCTTCACACCGAGTTCGTCAAGGACGTCCATCAATGCGACCGTTCCGGGGTAAGCCGTGACTCCGTCACGTTCGAGGATGGCCTTGAACATAACGTTCTTGCGGTTGCCGTAGCCAATAACGGTGTTTGCATCTGGCCCGTCGTCAGGCGAACCATATGGCAGCGTGACCCCGCGGGTAGCGAGAAAGCCCTCTACCCCTTCGTAGCGGGGTTTGCCGTCCACGCTTCGCAGGTAGTCCTCTTCGGTGAAATCGAATGGAGCGAACAACTCTGCCCATGCCCGACGGTGAACCTCAGCGGTAGGGGTGATGACACCGTCCAGGTCGAAAAGTACAGCCGAAAACGACGCCCATCCCATGGGCTCTCGTTCGTTGGTCATCGCATGCCCTCCAGGGGTAAAGCCGCTTTTTGAATCGTTACTAGGGCCGTCGGCGCTGGAGTTGGACATGTTTAATGCTCAACCGGTTTCAGCACCCCGCAAGCCCAATCAAGTTACCGGATTCTGCTTGGAGTCGGTCAATCCGATTGTGGGTGTTGCTTGAGAGCGATGATGTTCTGAAGCCGAGTTGCGTACTTGGCCTTGGTCACAAACATCGAGCTCGCGTCGTCGGAAAGACCCTGACCCGGTTCGTTGGCCGCTGTTTCATGGTGCTCAAACTTGATACCTGCGTAGCGGGCCGCTTCAGCTACTCGTTCGAGTTCATCGGGTGACACCGCCGGTGCAACGTCGAAGCGCGTTGGTCGATTGCCAGCGAACATTCGCTCCCCTATCGCCGCCAAGATCCATATCGTCACGCCGCCGATGACTCCCCAAAGGACGAACGATCCCCCGGTAAGACGAGCGATGAGCAACCCAATAACCACCCCGGGAGATAGCAGAGCGAGCCACCCTGCTGGGCTCAGTCGCAGCGCTGCAAAGCCGCCGTGACGCAGACGCAGTCCCCACGTCGACACACTGACGCGGGAACTGCTGCTATCGGAATTGTTTTGGTTGTTAGGAGAAGAATTCAACCAACCGGTCATTGTCACCTAAGGCTAGTTACCTCGAAGGGCAGTGACAGATGGTCCGACCTCACAAACGGTATTCGGGTAGATCATGTGGCAGTCGGTGAGAGTTGCGCTCCGCCGAAGGTCACGCTGAAGCGTTCGCAGTAGATCTCTACGAAGCTGAACACGTCCAGATCGACTCCGGGCGGAATCTCGTAGTTCTGGTTACCGATATTTCCTTCGAGTGGACCGAGATTGATCAGTTCACCGTTCTCGGCTCGCAAGATCACTTTGAGGTCTGGGCCATTGTTCGTCGAGAAGTTTTCGAACCGAAGGAACCGCTGTTCTGATCCGTCGTTGAGCACAAGGGCTTCACCCACGATGGTGTAGGCGGGCTCCCCGGAAAAGTTGCCACTGAATTGGGTGACAATGTCACCGGTCATCCCGGTGGCCTCTACGGACTGGTTCGTTTCGGTCCGATTGGCGTCCGCCTCTTCCATCGCCGAAAGGAACTCTTCGCTTTCGAGCAAGGTGTTGAGCTCGTCTGCGGTTCGGTCCTGGCTGGCGGAGAATGTGGGCACGGGCTGGTCGACCTCGGTGTCGATAAATGCGGTGTGGATGCCGAGGAAGCCGAAGGCTACCCACGCAAGACCACCGAGTACCGCAAGCCCCACAAGCCCGCCGAACGGAGTTAGTGTCTTCTCCCGTTCCGGTCCGGTTTCAGTCATATCGCTTCTCTCTCTTCTCGCTGTGGGACCACTAGGCGCCGAGGAAGGCGCTGCCGAAGTTTATGCCGAACGGTTCGCACCAGACCTGGACTTCGCTGAACAGGTCAAGGTCGACGTCGGCTGGAATTTCGAAGTCCTGGGCACCTAGGGGAAAGAACATGACGACCCGCCCCCATTTCCTGCTGGCGATTAACAGCTGCTTACATCATCGAATGCTCACTGGATTCGACGTCGGGCCTCGCAGAAGACCCCGCCGAACTCTGGCCTCCGAGCATCCCGGGAAGCACAAATGCCAGCCGCAGGAACGTGCCACCGATCACGAAGAACAGTCCTGCGCGCCACAAGATGTCGACGGCGACGAGGTCCACGAAGACCAGCTTGAGGCCGGTCACCGCGAGCGTCCCGAGCGCAAGATTGATGGCCTTGGCGAAGTGATCGCCTGCGAGCTGTTCAGTCCAAAGCGGTCGACTAGCGAGCAGTCCGATGCTCAGGGCGACCCACGAAATACTGATCCACATCTGGGCCTGCGGCGCGGCCTGCCAGACCGAAGCCACCCACAACAATGTTGCGAGCCATGAGAGCCCAGCGGTCGTCAAGTTGATCTCTTCGCGATGCCGTACCAGCCAGGTGGCGCCGTAGAGCGACGCCAGGACTGCGCCGGTGGCAAGAGCTTCCCCGAGAGACAGGCCACCGTCGACGAGACCGTTGAGCACAATTCCGGTGCTCCACACCATGACGATCGTGGCCAGCGTCAGCGCGAGCCCCGTCGCCTCGGTGAGCTTCGTGGTACGGGCCAGAGCCGCCGATACCACGGCCGCCCCAAGCAGCCCTACAAGCAAGGCTGGTCCTTGGACGATGATGGCCAAGCCAACAGCGGCGGTACCGATGCTTGCAAGTTGATGCAAGATCACCATCAGGCGATCGACCTTGGCGGGAGCAACCGTCGCAATAGCGCCACCGAACACGCCGACAGCCATCACGGCCCACCCGATGTAGTCATCACCGGGCCGGCTGAACAACGTTGCGCCATCCAACAACAAGGCGAGGGTGAGTGCGACACCTGAGGTGAACATGGCGAACACCCGGGCTTCGAAAGCAGCTGCGAGCGGGTACCTACCGTCTTTGCCCTTGCGAAGCTCGACGCTTTGTTGGACGACAAGCACTCCAATAGCCAGTACAGCAACCAGCACGACCAATGGGCTACTGGATGCCCCTGTGGCGGTCGCTGCGATAGTCACCAACAGTCCAGCGACCGCAACACCGACTGACCGGGCGATCGACCAACCCTGACCGTGGCAGACACCCGCTAGCGCGAGCGCCCAGATCGCTGCGGTAGCTGCGATGACCGACGGCGAGTCCACGCCAGCGGCGATGAGCAGCACCGAACCAATGAAGGTCGCGGGCGCCGCTAGGACGGCGATGAGTTGTGCCTTGTGCGCTCGGGAAAGGCCGAGGAAGGCTGCAATAGCGACCGCGAGCCATGCCGTCGCAGCTGGCATCGACAAGATGTCGAGTCCGAGATGACCGACGACGCCAGAGATGAACAGACCCGCAGCTCCGCCCGCTGCGAACGTGATTCGCCAGCGCTGCTCATCGAAGCGGAAGCTCTGAGCAATGAACGCTAGCGACACGACAGTTGCGAGAATGAGCTGCGCTGTCGGCCCGATCCATTCGCGATTGATCGCCGTCGACACGAAGAAGATCGCCGACAGCACGACCAGCGAGATGCCACCGAAGCGGAAAGCAATCTCGGGCGAGAGCTTGAAACCTGGTGAGTTGATCGTGACGCCCTGACGCTCCCATGTCTTTGGACCGGCAGGCGCCATATCCGGGCGAGACATGGCCTCTGGAAC
>CAYUKM010000065.1:0-14511 GCA_964445255.1 uncultured Acidimicrobiales bacterium | reverse complement strand
CAATTTTTCTCGATGAGAACACCAAGGTCGTCTACCAAGGGCTGACCGGAAGCACCGGCCGTTACTACGGCAACCTGAACCGCGAATACGGGACGCAGGTCGTCGGCGGCACGCACCCCAAGAAGGCAGGCACCGACGTAGACGGAATGCCGATCTTCGCGAATGTGACCGAGGCCAAAGAGGCAACCGGGTGCACGGCGTCGGCCGTCTTCGTGCCTCCCGTCGCCGTAAAGGGCGCGGTCATGGAGGCAGCCGAAGCTGGCATGGAACTCGTAGTAGTGATCACCGAAGGCGTGCCGATGCACGACGAGGCCTGGTTCTACAACAAGCTCAAGGCCGACTTCCCGAACACGCGCCTCCTCGGCCCGAACTGTCCAGGCATCATTAGCCCCGGCAAGGCAAACGTGGGTATCACCGCAGGCCATATCGCCAAGCCCGGTGGCCCGGTTGGCGTTGTTAGCCGCTCGGGAACGCTTACCTACCAAGCCGTCTTTGAGCTGAAGGAAAAGGACATCGGCGTCACCACTTCGGTTGGCATCGGTGGCGACCCCGTGCCGGGCACGAACTTTATCGACACCCTCGAAGCATTTGAGGCTGACCCCGACACGTTGGCGATCATGATGATCGGCGAGATCGGCGGATCAGCCGAAGAAGAGGCAGCGGAATACATAGCCAACAATGTCTCGAAGCCGGTGGTCAGCTACGTCGCAGGCGTCACCGCGCCTCCCGGGAAGAAGATGGGTCACGCTGGCGCCATCGTCTCCGGTGGCAAGGGCACCGCTGCCGCGAAGATGGACGCCTTGCGTGAAGCCGGTGTGAAGGTTGGACTCAACCCAACCGAAGCCGGAGACCTGATGGCAGAGGTTGTCGCCGGCCTGTAAACGACTTCGCCCGACTCGTATCTAAAGACTCAAAACACCCCGGCCCATCTGGGTCGGGGTGTTTTCAGTTGCGGGCGAGAGGATCCTCTCGGATGGGGAGGTCTAGCTGCAGCAGGCGTCGCCGTGGGAGTGGGAGTGCTCAGCTTCATGCTTTTCGATTTCGGCACGGACAGCGTCCATATCGAGGGCTTCGATCTGGGAGATGAGACCCTCGAGAGCGGCTTCGGGAAGGGCTCCTGGTTGGGAGAAGACCTGGATTCCATCTCGGAAGGCCATGATCGTCGGGATCGACTGGATTCCGAGGCCGCCAGCTAGGGCTTGTTCGGCCTCCGTGTCGACCTTTGCGAAGGTGACGCTCTCATGCTTTTCTGCAGCGGCTTCATAAACCGGTGCGAATGATCGGCATGGTCCACACCAGCCAGCCCAGAAGTCAACGAGAACGATGCCGTCGGCGAGGACGGTTTCTTCGAATTGTTCTGTGGTGATGTCTACGGTGCTCATTTGCTATTCAGCCTTTCTGGCAAGTTGAACAGTTAGTTGCGGTGTTCAGAGTCCGCAAGAAAGAACCCGGTATTGCCAGAGCGCATTCCCTAAATATCCAACGAACTCCCTTTGACTTCGGTATTTGGGCGCCGATGCTAAAGACGGATGTCGGGCTACTGTCGGTGGGAATCATTTGTGGTCCCACCGGTTGGCCATCTCCCGCACAAGACTGAAGGTATGGAGGACGGTTTGAACAGCGCGCCCCAGACCGTTCGCTGTCGAGCACCACAGCGGAGGCCACGTCGTCGTCCAGCATTTTGGTCAATTTGGGCGGCATTCGCCCTTGTCGTAGTTGCGTGCGGGTCGGCGGAGGAGTCGGCCGCACCTCGCGAGGTGGTCACACCGTCGACGACGACGTCCACGACAACCACCACGACGACAACCACCACCACCACAACGACGACAACCACGACTATCGCGCCTCCGCTCGATCTCGATGGCGTTGCCCGCGTAGTGCGTACCGAAACCGACGTTGTTGCACCCGTGCTCTCAGAGGTCGAAGAGGGATTGGTTATCCGCACGCCATGCCAGGCCGTGGCAGTAACCGACGACGGTGATGTCACCGAACGGGCACACGTGGTTCTCGACCCCGGTCACGGCGGTTTCGAACCCGGCGCGGTCACCAACGATGGCATCGCGGAGAAGGACGTGAACTTTGAAGTAGCGATCCGAGCTGAGGAATTGTTGGAGGAGCGAGGCTTTGAGGTCCTCCTCACCCGATACGAAGACTTTCGGGTTCCACTAGTGACCCGCGTGGAGATCGCCGAGAGCGTCGGGGCCGAATTGCTCGTCAGTATCCACCACCAAGGCACCGACACCAACATTCCACGGTCCGACGAACCAGGCACCGAGGTGTACTACCAACAGAACTCCAACGAATCTCGCCGCTTCGCCGGTCTTCTCGTCGAAGAGGCTCGAACCACACTTGGCGAGTTCGACATCGAATGGTTCGCCGGGACCGACGCCGGCGCAACCTACCGGCCAAATGCAGACACTGGACTGGACTTCTACGGGATGGTCCGGCTCCCTCGCGTCCCAGCCGTACTTGCGGAAATGGCGTTCTTGGGCAATGAGGCCGAGGTCGACCTGCTCCGCAGCGGCGAGCTCCAAGAGGCATCGGCGGTCGCCATCGCCACAGCCGTCGAGCGCTGGTTTGTCACCGATGATCCAGGCAGCGGCTTTGTCGAGCCGAGCTTTGGGCTGCGCTCGAGCGGCGGCGGCGGTGGGCTGTCCGGTTGTGATGACCCAGACCTCGGCTCCACCGTGGAGGTTGAGCCCGCTCGACTCGAGGAACTCACCGCCGAACTCGCATTGGCTGACGAAGACGACGGGCAATGATTCTCGGACGTAAGAAGAGCCAACCTTCGCCCGAGCCGGTGGTGGCCGTAATCGTCCCAGCAAAAGACGAGGCTCGCTTCTTGGCCGACTGTCTGCAAAGCATCCGCGACCAGGACTTCGCCGACTTTGAGTGCCTCGTTATCGACGACGGGAGCTCGGACGAAACCGCACAGATCGCAAACGAATTTGCGAAGGCAGATCCACGCTTTCGAGTCGTGTCACACCCTGTTCCAAAGGGCCCCTCGGCGGCCCGAAATACCGGAATCGCGCAAACATCGGCTCCACTGGTCACGTTCTTGGATGGTGACGACTTCCTCTACCCCGGGTCGATTGGCCGTAGGGTCGAAGCGCTCAACGAAGCCGAGCACGAGTGGGTGGCCGGAACGTACTGCGACTGGCAGCCCACCGCGCTTCAGCAGGACCAAACCCCGCCCGACCGTGAGGCGGCATCCCGAGCAGGAATCATCGGGTTCGCACATGGTCCAGAGTGTCCCTTTATCGTGACCGCGCCACTCGTACGGAGAGAAGTCCTCGAACAGGTGGGCGGATTCAACGAACAACTGCCGGCAGCTGAGGACTTCGACTTGTGGGTCCGAGTGCTGCGAGACGGCTACACCTTCGTCTACGTCCCGGTGATCGGGGTCGCGTACCGCCAGAACGGTGCTGGACTGGTGTTCTCCGAGTCTGCACTACATGCCGAGCTCTCGATGGCGATTATCGAACGACAATTTGAAGACCTGTCCGGCGTCGATTCAGCGCCGCTGCTTAGCCGACCGTTGCCGCACTATCAGCTCGAGCACACTCGAGCACAACGACTTCTGCGAACGTTCGCCCTCGCGAAGGCGAGTGATCACGACGGTCAAGTCCAACGAATCGGACAGCTGCTCTCGTCAGATCTCGCGATCCTCGAGCGAGCGGGCCTCGATATCGACACGGTGCTGACCCACGGAACGTGGCGAGCCTCTCGAGGGGTCGACGGACTCAGCAACGAAGGTTTGCGCAGCCGCTTCGTTGAGGAGCTCAAAGCTGCCCTCAACGACAAAACGAACTAGCTACTTGGATTGGCGCTTCTTCCGCTTCTTGGCGCGAAGCTCCGTTATCTCTTCTTGCTTGGCCGACCACAGCTCGCCGAAAATCTGGAAGGCGTCCTCTTGGGACAACTCGTGGTTGGGCTCCTCCGCGGGATATTTGGAGAAGTCAACCGAGAAGAGCTCGTCCCTATTCGGAAACCATGTAGCCCGCACCGCTTCGTTGGATTCGGCAAAGCGGCCATAGAACTCCCGCGCCGCAGCTTCGGTGGGGAGAATGGCTTTGCCGTCTCCGATGCCGCTCAGCAGTTTGCCGATGTTTGCCCGCTTCTGTGACAACTGCTTGCCCTCAAAGCGGGGCACAAACTCGTTGAACTTGATGAGAAAGAGCTGGGCCTCCAGGCTCAACGACTCGTTCTGGTTCGGCACCTGATCGAAGTCGTTCATGTCCTTGCCCAAGACGCTCGTAATGAAGTCGGTCCCGATGTCGCCGTCCGCTAGCTCCTTTCGGTCATAGAGCCGCACGTTTACGTTGTCCTGGCCAACACGATCGACCCAGAGCTGCAGCGATGAGGCGTAGTCGAGGTGCGACATTGTGCTGATGTCGCTCGGCAAGATCTCCCAATCGACGAACCCGTTCTTGAGCGCCGTGCTGTAGAGGCTGGTGCACAGATCGTGTTGGGGGCGCAGGTACACCACCACTTTGATCTCATCGCAGAAAGACTGGAGCATGCTGACCAACCGGTCGATCGCATTGTCGGTTTGGAGATTGGAGTAGCAGCGCTCCGACGTCAACAAGATCTGCGCGTCAGATGGTACGTCGCTGAGTTCGGCTTCGAATCGCGACCGAAGTTTGGAACGAAACTTCTTTCGCTCCGCCGGTGTGGAGACACCAGCGCGTGCGAGCGGGGAGTAGAAGCGATTGTTCCCGATTCCATAGGACACGAGGTGTACGTGCTCGAGGTTCCCGAACGTTGACGGAACGAAGACTCCATGTGCAGCAAGGTTGTCCTCGTTCTGGCGGATCAACCTCTGAAGCGTGGTGGTACCAGTCTTCTCGGTACCTATGTGAAGAATGCAGCGCAACTGTGCTCCTCGTAAACCACGCTTAGTACCCCCTTAGCCTACGGTGTCACCGTCGTAGGACCGAGCGTGACCGGCCCCAATGTCGCGTATCTGATCGCG
Source organism: uncultured Acidimicrobiales bacterium (assembly GCA_964445255.1). Lineage (GTDB taxonomy): Bacteria > Actinomycetota > Acidimicrobiia > Acidimicrobiales > SHLQ01 > SHLQ01. The sequence continues at coordinate 9,536 of CAYUKM010000065.1, read as the reverse complement.
GTCACAGAGCGGCTACGACATCTTCGATCTGCTCGCGGTGCCACAGCAACAAATGACGGCTGCGGAAGCCGTCAATGAAGTCGGGGATGCTCGCTTCCGCCGAGGGCAGATTGAAAGGGGAGCGCTGCAGGTTGAGCGGTCGATAGCCGAAGGCAGCGTCGACGTCGCTGTTCTCTCCGACGTCGTACGAGGAGAAGATGAACCAGTCGAAGCCTGATGCCATCGCGTTCTTCATGACCTTCGTGCAGTCTTCCCACGGGATGTGCAACAGCAGGTCGCGACAGAAAAACAGGTCCGCGGCTGGCAAGGGGTCGCAGGTGACGTCCGCACGAAGGAACGATCGCTGTTCGGACGTGAAGTGTTCGCTGTTCGAGGCGATCATCTCGGGGACGATGTCGATCCCGGTGTAGTCGACGTCGGGCAACGGTATCTCTTTGAACCAATGGAAGTCTCCGCAGGGAGCATCGACAACCGACGTGATTCCATAGGTCTCGAATACGAAGGGCAACAGTCGGCGAACGCTCTCGGTGTATTCGAGTGTCGATCCGGTGCCCGATACCGTCTCCCCATCGGTGCCGGACCAACCCCCGTCGAGGTAGAGGTCTCGAAAGGCCGCGAGGCGCGTTGATCGAGATGTCTTCGCGTTCATCAATTCTCCTACAACGGCTTCGAAGAGCATTGCCCGCGCCGCTAGCATCAGATGGCCGAGATCCTACCGGAGGTCCCGGCGAGGTTCCGATGCCCCTGATAGCCAAGCTCCCACTCAACAAGTCCTTCGTCGACGCTCACGGCGCGTACCCGACGCATCTCAATGTCTTGGGGCGGAAGAAGAATGCTGTGCAACGTCAGATCCGCCGAGGTGGCTTGGGGTCCTACGAGATCGATTTTCAATCGGCCCTGCTCGCCTTGTGCGAAACCTCTCGCAAAAGGATCCGTCTCTTCGATGTTGGCGCTCACATGGGGCTGTACTCCGCGCTCGTTTCATGCATCTTCCGGTCGCAGAATCCATACATCATCGCGATCGAACCAACACCTGATACTGCCCGCGATGCGCATCGCCTCCGTCGAGCGAACGGTTTGAAGTACAAGGTGGTCGAGGTTGCGGTCTCCGACGTTGAGGGAGAAGCGGAGCTGTTTCTGTCGGACAAGACAGAATCATCAAACTCACTCAACCCCGACTTTCGTCCCCACAGCGCCTCCCTGCGGGTTCCGCTAACCACGATTGACCGCCTAGTCGAGGATGGCCTTCGGGCACCGACGATCCTGAAGGTTGACGTTGAGACCCTTGAGGCCAATGTCATACGCGGCGCGTTAGCAACGATCGAAAAGTCTCGTCCCGTGGTCACCTTGGAGATACTGCCACTATCGGACCTCGCGGCTATGGAGGAAGCGCTGACCGCACTCGTTGCGTTCGGCTACGGTTTCTATCACGTGGGTCCCGAGCACACGTGGAAGCGTCACACCGTCAGTGAGGTCATGGGGCTCGTGTCCCATGAACAGCGCGATTGGGTTTGTTCTCCCGAGCCGCTCACAACGGAGTTCTTCGACGCTCGGATGGTCTGGCGCGATGCCCTCTCGCTGTGCGGCCGTGCAACCAACGTCCTCGTTGATCGAGGAACGCCTGTCGCCGACGCGGTCTGGGGGACGGTCGGGCATCGCTAGACGGGTGTTCGAGAGGTTGGGAACGCAGGGGCGCTCGGCTACGTTGCGGTCCATGCGAATGGCTGTTCTCGTCTCGGGTTCGGGAACGCTTCTGGAAGCGATGATCGCCGACAGCCTTCCTATCGAGCTCGTAATCGCGGACCGGGTCTGTCGAGGTCTTGAAATCGCCAGCGGCTCGGGCATCGAGTCCCTTTATGTAGAACGTACTGACTTCTCCGAGAACTTTGACCGCGATGCCTACTCCGCCACTCTCGCCGCGGAGTTGGTCGAGCGGCAGATCGAGCTTGTCGTCATGGCCGGGTTCGGTACCGTCCTCAGTGGTGACATGTTCGACCTGTTCGGCGGTCGGATTATCAACACCCATCCCGCACTCTTGCCCGCTTTCCCAGGCTGGCACGCGGTTCGAGATGCGCTCGCCTACGGGGTCGAAGTAACCGGTTGCACGGTTCATGTTGCAACCCCGGTCGTGGACGACGGTCCGATCCTGGCCCAGGAGGCGGTGTCGGTCCTCGCGGACGACGACGAAGCGTCACTGCACGAACGCATCAAGGTTGTCGAACGGCGCCTCTACATCGAAACCATTCGATCCGTCGTCGAACGCGGCTGGATCACTGAACGCTAGCTATCTGGAGCACACACACGATGAACAAGCTTGCCCTACTGTCTGTATTCGACAAGTCCGGCATCACCGAACTCGCATCCGCACTCGTCGATGCAGGTTGGACGCTGCTCTCCAGCGGCGGTACCGCCAAGGTCATCGCCGATGCGGGGTTGCCGGTCACCGACGTCGCCGACCACACCGGGTCGCCGATCATGCTCGGACACCGCGTCGTCACGCTTCACCCCAAGGTTCATGGTGGCATCTTGGCCGACCGAAACAATGCCGAACACCAGGCAGATCTGGACACCCACGACATCGCACCGATCGACCTCGTCGTCGTGAACCTGTATCCCTTCAGTTCTGACCCCGGCATCGAACTCATTGATATTGGAGGCCCGACGATGGTTCGAGCAGCGGCCAAGAATCACGAGTTCGTTGGCGTCGTTGTGGACCCCGACGATTACGCAGCGGTCGCCGAAGAGATCTCATCGGGGGGCCTCGCAGACTCGACCAAGCGTCGACTCGCCCGCAAAGCCTTTGCTCACACGGCTGCCTACGATGCAGCCATCGTCGAATGGTTGGACGAAAGTGATCCTGGCTTAGATTCGGACGATCCGCTGCCGCAGTCACTGCACCTCGCTGCCGATCGGGTCCAGGATCTTCGCTATGGCGAGAACCCACATCAGGTTGGGGCCCGTTACCGGTTCGCTGGCCAGGAGAGCTGGTGGGATGATGCGGTGCAACACAACGGCAAGGCGTTGAGCTATCTCAACCTGCTCGACACTGAAGCTTCTTGGCAGTTGGTCCACGCTCTCGGCGAAGAGCCGACCGCGGTCGTGATCAAACACGCAAACCCCTGTGGCGCGGCGACCTCCGGTGACATCGTGGAGGCCTACGCGCGAGCCCACGCGTGTGACTCGATCTCGGCATTCGGCGGAATCGTTGCCATCAATCGTGAAGTCCCCAAGGCGCTCGCAGAACAGCTCGTCGAGGTATTCACCGAGGTTATTGTCGCACCGAGCTTTGCCCCCGATGCGATGGAGGTGCTTACCACCAAGAAGAACCTGCGAATCATCGAAGCGCCGTCACCTGGGTCAGCGACATTGACGATGCGTTCGATCGACGGTGGGCTGTTGGTGCAGACTACAGATCGGCTCCTCACCGGTCCGGGCGACTGGACGGTAGCTACCGAGCGGCCACCAACCGAAGCTGAACTCGCCGACCTCGAGTTTGCGTGGAAGGTCGCAGCGAGGGTCACTTCGAACACGATTGTGTTGGCCAAGGATCTCCAAGCAGTAGGAATCGGTGCTGGGCAGCAGAACCGCCGAGACGCCGGTCGGATCGCAGCCGAGAAGGCCGACGGTCGAGCAGTTGGAGGGGCGTGCGCGTCCGATGCCTTCTTCCCGTTCAAAGACGGTTTGGAAGCAGCGATCGAGGCTGGGTGCACCGCTGTCGTGCAGCCTGGGGGATCGGTCCGCGATGAAGAGGTCATCGAGGCAGCGAACGAGGCTGGTATTGCCATGGTGTTGACCGGAGAACGTCACTTCACGCACTGAGTCTTTTCGGCGCTTATTTCGTGTTTCTTCCTCTATCTAGGAACGCATGAGAAACATTTCACAAGCTCGAATAGATCGCTGTCAAGGGCTGTTCTCCCTATATGCAGCAAATCCTGAAGCGCATTTCTATTGTCATCTTGTGGGTCGCAGCCGTGGTGGGCTGGATCCTCTACCAGCGTTCCACCGGACTCGGAACCGTAGGCACCCTCGAAGCCTTCATCGAAGGAATTCGAGGGGAACCGTTGGCTCTGCTCATCTTCGTTGCGGTGTATGCACTCCGGCCGGTCGTACTCTTCCCGGCTTCGCTCATGACCATCGCTGGCGGCCTTCTCTTCGGACCCGTCGTCGGTGTGGCAGCCTCGGTCGTTGGAGCGAACGCCTCTGCGATGGTTGCGTACTTCATCGCCCGAGCATTCGGGTTCGAGTTCGATGACGATGACGAGCACGTAGGCATCATGCGCAAATGGGCTGGCCGCATGCGTCGGAACAGCTTCGAGAGTGTCCTTTTGATGCGCCTCGCCTTCCTCCCTTATGACGGCGTCAACTACGCAGCGGGTTTCCTCAAGATTCGCCCCGTCGCCTTCCTACTCGCAACCGCCATCGGCTCCTTCCCTGGAACCGTCTCGTTCAGCCTCGCTGGCGCCTCGATCGAGTCACTGTCTGACGGGCCAGCCGGCGTCGATCCGATCGTTCTGATCGCTTCGATCGTGCTCTTCGTCGTCAGCGTTGTGATCTCACAGATTGTCAAGCGTCGTGAAGCTGCAAAGGCCCCATCGACTTCGCAAGACGAAGTCGAGCAGGGAGCGGTTTTCAAAGAGGAGCGCTCCCAAATCGCAGCCTAAGCGCCCGCTTTACAGCCAGCGGGTGGGGAGCCGATAGTCTGGCGTCGCCATGCGCGACGATGTCCCCATTCGCTGGAACCGCCCGATCTTCGTAGCGAGTATGGGCCGGTCAGGCTCAACGCTCTTGCAGCGGGTACTCAATGTGCACCCACAGGTGACCATTTGGGGTGAGCATGGCGGCTTTCTCTCCGGTCTGCTTGAGAGCTACGACGCCTTGGCCGAGCCCATGACGGCGCGGAATCTGGAGGAGGGCAACCGATCCAAGAATGACGTTGTTGGTGAACTCGCTGACAAGGGATCGTTCAAGCCTTGGGTATCGCCCTTCGCTCCAGTCGATGCGGAGGATCAGATCCGAGACATGGTGCTCGGGTTGTTCACCGACGGACTCGACCCATCGATTCGCTGGGGCTTCAAGGAGATTCGATATAGCCGAGCCGAACTCGCCACGTTGATGACGATGTTCCCCGAGGCCCACATGGTGATCTTGGCGAGGGACTTTCGTGGGTTCGCCCAATCACGGTTCTTCGCATTTGGAAACACGAGCTTCGATTTTGATTCAGATGAGGGACGTGAGGCAGCCCGCAAGCGGCTATCGAAGATGTCGCGGAGCTGGATCCGCCGTTATCGGGGCCTCCTAGCCGTCGCGAAGCAGCACTCGGAACGTGCTTCGGTCATTGCGTACAACGATCTGGTCGCCGGATCGCCACGCCCAGGGGAACTGTTTCACGAGCTTGGCGAGGAACCACCTTCGGCGTCGGCGATCGATGATGTGTTGAGCGCTGTGGCCGGTAGCTCGTTTCGTTTCAACAACGCTGCTCGCGACAATCGCGAGACGCTAGTTGGGCTCATCGACGAAGCCAAGATCAACTGGGCTGCACACGAACGTCTAGGCACCAGGCTGGGATGTAGTGCACAGTAGAACCGTGCACCTTGACCCGAGTCTCGCTGCGGGACCAACGAATCCTGTCTCCACCGTGCGTCCCGCTACGAGCGAGCAACGCGTGCTCTTTCTCGACGGTGACCACCCGGAGTTGCTCGATCTGGTGACGAGCGAAATTCGGCCGTGGGAGAACGGTCCGCCGATCACCATCCCATGTGAGTCGACACCCTTTAGGCTGGCCGAGTACGCACAGCTGCAAGTACAAATGTTTCGAGATCTCCGATCCGCATCCACTGACCAGTGCCTATTCGCCCTCGTCGGCGGCGAAACCATGATCACGGTGACCGAGAGTCTCGATGGTCGGCTCATGCTCGCTGGTCCGCGAAGACGCGCCGAGTGTCCAGTCGGCGTTTCGCCAGCCGTCGTTGTCACCATGCGCCCAACAATCCAAGAGGGCGGCATCAGCCTCGAAGTCTCTGCACGAAATGCAGAGTCCCAACAATCGTGCACGATCACCGAGACGCTGAGCGGCGATGTCTTGACGACGCTGACGGTCGGTGGGCCGTCCTCTGCGCTCACCGACAGAAGCGGACGTAGACGTCCATCTTCGGTGCACATCCACAGCGAACGTCGAACCGATGCCGCGGAATTGGTGAAGCGGGTCGCTGGTCGAGCTCGGCAAGGAGCATCGTCGATCCTGCAACGTCGGCGGTAATTGAATGCGTATTGGTGTAGTGGCGGATCTGATACGAGCTAATGGTGCTGGCGTGATGGCACTTACGGCAGCAGAGATGCTTCACGATGCCGGCCATGAGGTGGTCCTTGTTGTAGGAGCACTCGATGCCGGAGTCGAGGCAAAGATGCAACGCCGGCTCCATAGCGCAACGAGCTTTACCAACGACCAAACGTCGTTGGCCAACAGTGTGAGTCCCGGTGAACACGCGATGCTGCTACACGCGTTTCGGCGTTGGTTCGGCACCCAGGTGACGAGCTTCCAACTCGACGCGTTGTACGTGCACAACTGCGGACGGGTATTCGACCAACGCGATCTCGCCGAACTCAGCCACCGTCTACCGGTGATGCACACCATGCATGATGAGTGGTTCTACACCGATGCCCACTACACGTTTACCTCGCGGAACGGGGAGGTGCAGCGGACCTACGAGCCTCGGTACGGTGAAGCTCTCATCCCGCACGACTACGAAGCGCTGTTCGACCTGCCAAGCCAGGTCGGCACGTTCCTCGGCGTGGGTCCGAGCCAATGGCTCACCGACCGAGCCCGACAGGTTTTCCCAACCATCGCCTTCGAACACATCCCCAACGGCGTCGACGGCAACCGATTTTCTTTGCAAGATCGCAATGACGCCCGTGAGTCGCTGGGCCTTCCCCAGGACTGGCCGATCGTTATGTTTGTCGGAAACCCGACCCAGGTGCGCAAGGGCTTCGACGTTTTTGAAGCGAGCTGCCGAGCGGTCAAAGTTTCGACAGGGGTAGACCCTGTGCGCCTTGTCGTGGGCGGAAGCGGTTCTGTCGCAACCGCTGGTCTGGAGGCAGAGCTTGGACCGGGGCCACTGCTCGACCACGTGTTGCGCCCGACGTCGAACCCGCTACGAGATCTCGGCATCGACGGCCCGGCAGTGGTGGTGTCCGATCTAGAACACTCCCTCATGGCGACGTTGTACGGCGCAGCTAACGTCCTCGTTCATCCTTCCCGAATCGACAACCTCCCGACCGTTCCCATCGAGGCCGGGTTAGTTGGGACGCGATGTTTGGCTTCAGACGTGGGTGGGACGAACGAGACTATCGCCGACACCGGTGACCTGTTTCCGGCCGATATCGCCATCGACGAGCTGGGAGCTCGCATAGGTGAAGCGCTCGACGAGTCGTGGTCGGAGACCGAGGCCGACCGAGCAGCTCGCCGAGAGATCCAAGTTCAGCGTTATTCGCTCGAGAAGCACCAAAGCGCTGTCGTGGACGCCCTGGAGCTGCTTTGTGCAAAGGGGTCAGCCGATGGATGAGCGCCTCTTGACTGAACGAGCTTGTGCAGCGTGGGATATCGCGGCATCCGATGCTTGGGTTGACACAGCGGTGGCTTGTCGATCCGGGGTGGTGGTCGGTGCCGAGAGCGGCAGCAATAGCCGAGTGGCCTACCTCAGTGCGGGTTCACCCATCGAGAAAGTGCTTGGCACTGGTAACGAGGTGCTCGACCGATCGGGCGCCGCGCTTTCCATTACTGAACTGGCGCACCGCCTAACGAGCGGTGAGGTGGCGGCGCTGGTCGCGACCGGTAGTCCTTCGGGGAAACGCCCAGAGGCGCTGGGGGCCGATGCACTGCCTTCATCGTTTCGTGAGTATCGCCAAGGTATTCGCCGAGCGAATGTGCAGGCGCGGTTTCTGCTGCGACAGATTGGGCTCGAAGAGGTGTCGTCGCATCGCGGTGCTCCCTCGGACCTCTACCACGCGGTCGCAGGCATGTGGTTTAAGGACCTCGCGCTCTGCACCGATCCGGCGATGTTGTTGGCTCTTGGTGCCGACCGACAACGCTACGTGGACGAACTGTATGAAGCGCGGGCAAGTGATCGCCTGCCTCGTGCGTTGGTCCGACTTCACGGTCTTGGTGTTCGCAGCTATCCGAGGTTGGTGATCGTGTGAGCAGCGTCAGCATCATCATCTCGAGCTACCGCCAGCCACACTTCCTTCGTCGGGCGATCGAGAGCTGCTTGGAGCAAGACCACGAGGATCTTGAAGTCATCGTTGTCGATGACGCATCACGAGACGCATCCCTTGGTGTTGCAGCCTCCTTCGCTGCCCATCGAGACGAACGGGTACGCGTCATTGAGGCTGTTGAGAACGGTGGTCTCGGTCGGGTGCGCAATATGGGTTTGGCTCATGCCCAGGGCGACTATGTGTGCTTCCTCGACTCCGACGACTACCTGCTTCCGGGGTCATTGTCCGCACGTCTTTCGGCTTGGGACGAAGCCCAGGAGGTCCACGGCGAGGCGCTGGTCGCCGTCTATGGAGACTGGCAGCATGTCGCCGAGTCCGTCGACTATCCCGAAGTCCGTCCCGCTCGCACTGACATGGCGGTGGTTTCGCGGGAGAACTACACCGGCGAGAACGTCTTCATCTGTTCTGCGCCTCTCGTTCAGCGAAGCGCTGTACTGGACGCCGGCGGATTCCCTGAGGGCCTATCGATGCTCGAAGACTTTGCTCTGTGGGCCAAGATGATCGCTGCCGGCGGAGTGTTCGCCCCGGTTGCACACGTTGTCGCCACCTACCGGCAGCGACCCAACTCCATGCTCCGAGGCGATGGGGTAGTGGTGATGGCTGACTACGTGGCAAAGATCAACTCGTGGATGGCTGACCATGAGGTTGCCTTGGCCGGCGGCGGTGCCCTCGACGCCTGGCTCGATGGTCGCCCGCCGTATCCATTTGGGCGCATGAGTTGGGATGCGCCCTCTCCTCCAGGGTTCTTCAGCGAAGAGACCGACATCTCCGAGGTAGACGAGGAGTTGCTCCCGAGAACGAACCGCGAGAGTGTCCCGAACTTCATGTACGAGCCGGTCGCGTTCGGTCTGAGTAACCCTGACCCGATCCTTTCTTTGGAGCCATCGGACGATGCTGGACTGGCATTGATCGTCGGCTCGCTCCATTCGAGCGTTACCGCCTTTGGACTCGCCGAGGGTTTGAAGGACTCCGATTCATCCGTCGCGGTCTATAGCGAAGATCCTGCCGACTGGGCCAGCCTTTGGCCGCTAGCACTCGCTCACATTTGGCCCCGCCCATTGTCCACGCTCCCGCCAGAAAGCGAACCGCTTGACCTGTCTCAGGAGGGCGACGGTGAGGCTCAACGACTCGTTGTTGTGGATACGGTCGTCGATCGCCTGTCTCCACCTCGGCCCGGGACTGCCGCTGCGGTGGTCTATGTAAGTAGGGAGCTCGCCGGGTACCCGGCGCTTGACGCGTGGATATCGGTCGCGTCTCGCGCGGCGGCG
>CAYUKM010000064.1:0-14648 GCA_964445255.1 uncultured Acidimicrobiales bacterium | reverse complement strand
CGGTCACGTTGGCATGGTCCAGCCCGGGTCGAGTGTTTGGAACATCGGCCAAGACCGCTGCCGGCCAACACGGGTCGCCTCGGACGCGGACACAGGTGGCGACGGTATCGGGCGGGCACCGAGTGGTTCCCGAATTGGCAAGGCGACTTCGCAATGGTTTTGGATCAGCAGATGGCCGACCCCACGCCACGCACTATGCCCACGTGATCGCCCAGCTTCTCGAGATTCCGTTCACTACTGCTGGTGCCTAGGGATCAGGTGATCGGCGGGTGACTCTCGATGAAGTCGACGACGTCTGTTGGGTCGTCGAAGACGCCGATGAGTTCCGCGTAGGGTCGCTCACCGGCGAGTTGTTTGAGCAGCTTCGGTGCGCCGAGCCGATCATCGGCCCAATACGCCGAGTCGACAAAGACCATCGGCGAGATCACGCCGAACACGTCGTAGTGGTTCTGGGTGGCGTCCATAAAGACCTCTTGGACGGTTCCTGCAGCACCTGGGGTATAGATCACGCCGTGAGTGGCGATCGCAAGGAGACCGTCCTCGCGGATCGAGTTGGAGAAGTACTTGGCAACAGCAGTGGCGAAGTCGTTGGTGGGTTCGTGGCCGTAGAACCAGGTCGGGATGGCCAGGCTTTCGGCACCCCCCGGGTAGCGCTCGACGACCTCGATGCTGGCATCGAGGTATTCCTGGGTCGAAAAGTCAGTGGCCACTGCCAATGTTTCGATGGCGCCGTCGAGCGCACTTTCCTCAGCTGGCGCCAGCCATGCGCCCAGGTTGCCTGCTTCCATCGCTCCTGGGCCGCCTCCGGTAACGATCAGGTACCCGGCACGAGCTAGCGCTCGGGCGATTACGGCGACGCTTCGATAGGTATCTGCGTCTCTTTTGAGGCTGTGGCCACCCATGATCGCAACCACCTTGGGGTGATTGGCCAGGTAGCCATTCAGGGCATTGTCGATCGCATGATCATGGATTCGCTGTGCGAGCGCTTCGAGAATTGGGGCTGGCGGTTCGTTGCGCCACGTGACTTGGTGCTTGTAGATCGCTTCGTCGAGACCATCGGCGCGGAGTTCGTCTGCTGTGTACAACGAACCTCGATATGGGTTGTAGGGAATCCCACCGAAGGGTGGGAATACCGTCCCGCAGCTTTGCCTGATGTGCGCGGCGGCTCGTTCGGTCATTGGGCATCCGAGAAAGACCGCTCGGGGCCATTTGTGGCCGATGATCTCGTCAGAGAGCCCACATAGGTCAATGCCTTGGACGGCAAGAGGAGTGTTGGTGTCACCGCTATCGAGCAGCATCTGAAACTCAGAAGCCGTCACAATCTCCTTACAAGTTGGTACGAGCGGCAGAGCGAGAGGCTCATCAATTGGGTCTGGCACGAAGGGCTCCTAGAGGTGGGCATGGTGTGATTCACGCGCCCCATGTTGCTTGTGTTGCCAATGTTGCCGAAAAGTGCACCAATTTCAAGGATTCCGACTTTACATTTGTCTAGTTACAGTGTTGTAATTACATTAAGGAAATACGGCGATGGCGTCGTGTGAGTCGCGGGGCACGGTGTTGAGCCGTGGCCGCGCGCGAACAATCGGCGGCAACCCAGGAGCAGCAACGGACCAATGGCATTTCTCAGCGCGTCGGAAAAAGATGAACCGACATGGCATGACTTCGCAAATTGCTTAGGAGTCGACCCCGACTTGTTCTTCCCGGAGCGGGGCGCATCCACCAAAGAAGCAAAAGAGGTCTGCCGAGGTTGTGTGGTGCGTGATGACTGTCTGGAGTACGCACTTCAGAATGGTGAGAAGTTTGGGATTTGGGGTGGAATGAGCGAGCGAGAGCGTCGCCGTATCCGTCGTCAACGTGCCCTTGCTCGAGCTGCGGCCGCAGCCGAAGCCAGCGGTTAACCCCGACTTCATCTGGCGACGGGGGGAAGAGAGCGGCGTGAACTGGTACCCTTTGATGTATGGGATCAATAGGTGCACCAGAACTACTAATCATCCTCGTAGTCATTCTTGTTCTGTTTGGTGGCGCAAAGCTGCCTAAGCTCGCCCGTTCGCTCGGTCAGGCCCAGAAGGAATTCAAAGACGGCCTCTCGACCGGAGTCGACGAAGATCAAGAGTCCGAAGACAAGACTGTCTAACTTGAAAAACTCCTGCGGCGGGACGTGCCACTAGCGCGTCCAGGCGAGGGATTTTCTGCGTTTTCTGGCCTAAAACCGTAGAACCGCTCCCGCCGTGTGGCGAGAGCGGTTCTGAGTTTTTGGAGGAACTGATGCGTTAGAGGCGGAGTTTGCGTTCCCGACGTTCTGACTTTTCGGCCTCTTTGCGGCGAGCTTTGAGAATTCGGCGGCGTTGGCGCTCTGAGGTACCGCCCCAGACGCCGTGATCGATCCGATTGCTGAGGGCGTACTCCAGGCACCCCTCTTGCACCGGGCACTTCACACAGATGCGCTTAGCGATCTCTACGCCGACGCCATCGCTTGGGAAGAAGGTCTCTGGTGGCTGGTTCGCACACAGGCCTTTGGCCATCCAAGTTAGTTCCATGAGAAGCACCTCCAAGTGTTCACAAGAGTACTACGCCCAGAGTCGGCCGAAAGTTCCCGTAAAGAGAGACTTTTGACCTAGATCTTGAAATCTTCATAATTGCGAAGTGATGTAGTTCCACCGATAGTCTGATGACTCGCGGTGCACTAGTCAGCACCCAGCAGTGCGATTTTCGAGGATTTTTCATGTCAGACACCACCGAAGAGCAGCTTCCGGCTCAAGGCCACGCAAAAATCGTGTACAACGGCCCCATCGCCCCGCATTGGGACATTCGGACTATCTCGGGTGATTCGGGCCTCATGGACGGCTTCCGAGACCGGGTTTCGGCGCGACTATTGCTTTTGCCACCTCATGATCCGCAGTTCCGTCGCAACCGTGAGCGAGTAAATCGCGACGGTGAGCGCGAGCGAATCTACGTCGAATGGGACCTGGGCTATGAAGAAGAGGAAGAGTCGAAAAGCGATCGCTGATCGCGCCCGACTGCGACGATGACGGGGTTCGACGTCGCTCCAACTCAAGGTGGGGCAGCAATATCCGATGGGCAATCCGTGACCGCTGATACGCCTAGTTCCAACAGTGTGATTGAGATCTCGCCGAATTCTTTCGAGATCGCGCCGCTAGACATCAACGACACGAACTACTTCAACCGTGAGTTGAGCTGGCTCGCCTTTAACGCCCGAGTGTTGTCGTTGGCAGCCGACCCGGACACGCCGCTGCTCGAACGGGTCAAATACCTCGCGATCTATGCGAGCAACCTCGACGAATTCTTCCAAGTGCGAGTCGCTGGTCTGCGTGACCTTGTGGCGGCGGAAGTTCGAGTTCGGGCTCCTGCTGGGCGTGTGCCGGTAGAGCAGCTCCGAGACATCCGTGTCGCCGTCGAGAAGCTAGAGCGGTTCCGCCAGAGGGTCTTCACCGAGGAGGTCATTCCTGCATTGGGGAGCGTCGGTATCGCCATTCCGCGTTACAGCGAGCTTGGTGCCGCTGACCGGCAGATCGCGGATGCCTACTTCGACGAGCAGGTCTTCCCGGTACTGACGCCCCTGGCCGTCGACCCCGGACATCCGTTCCCCTACATCAGCGACCTTTCGCTCAACCTTGGTGTGCAAGTTCGCCGCCCTGGGGACGACCGAACCCGATTCGCACGCGTGAAAGTACCGGACACTTTGCACCGATTGGTGCCGCTCTCTCAAGAGGGCCGCTTCATTCGAATCGAAGACTTACTCGTCGCCCACCTCGACCAACTGTTTCCTGGGCTTGAGGTCGTTGAACATCTCTCGTTCCGGGTAACTCGCAACGCTGACTTGAACTACGCCGACGAGGAGGCTGACGACCTGCTCGAGCTCGTCGAGATGGAGTTGCGCCGGCGCCGTTTCGGTAATGCAGTCCGCCTTGAGATCGGTACGAGCTCTGGGGACTCCATTCGGACCCTGCTGCGCGACGAGCTCCCTATTGACGACGCCGACATCTACGTGGAGAACGCATTCTTGGCGATGCGAGACCTGTGGGACTTGATGAAGTTGGAGCGTCCGGAGCTCCGCTTCGAGGCCTTCTCTCCTGTCGTGCCCGCTCGGGTGTCGAACCGCTCAGGTGATGAGGTCGACCTCTTCGAGGTGCTGCGAAGCCGTGACCTGCTCGTCCATCATCCATACGAGTCCTTTGCCGCCTCGACCCAGGCGCTGATCATTCGCGCTGCGAAGGACCCAGACGTCGTGGCGATCAAGATGACCTTGTATCGCACCTCTACCGATAGCCCGATCGTTCGAGCGCTTATGAGTGCTGCAGAGGCGGGCAAACAGGTCGCGGTATTGATCGAGCTAAAGGCCCGCTTCGATGAGCGAGCGAACATCGCTTGGGCGAGGAAGCTTGAGCAGTCCGGCGTTCACGTCACCTATGGCCTGCCTGGGCTCAAGATTCACGCCAAGATCACGATGGTCGTGCGCCGTGAGAGCGGCCGCCTGGTGCGCTACTGCCACTTTGGGACCGGTAACTACAACCACGGCACCGCGCGGCTGTACAGCGACTTCGGTTTGCTCACCGCGTCGGAGAAACTTGGCGACGAGGTAGCGGTGCTCTTCAACACGCTGACCGGTTATGGCGGCGACGTGAGTTACGACGATCTGCTGGTTGCCCCAGCCGGGTTGCGTAAGGGTCTGAGTGAGTTGATTCGTCGAGAGATGGAAGCAGAGAATGGCCGGATCATCATGAAGATGAACTCCCTCGTCGACCCAGGCATGATCGGGCTGCTCTACGAGGCTTCTCAAGCCGGAGTGCAGATCGATCTGATCGTGCGAGGTATCTGCGGTCTTCGTCCGGGTGTGCCTGGGCTGTCGGAGAACATCCGAGTGCGTTCGCTGATCGGCAAGTACCTCGAACACTCCCGGCTGTACTACTTCGCTAACGCATGGGGGGTGGGTGAGTCCGTGGTCTATATGGGATCGGCCGACCTCATGCCTCGAAATCTCGATCGTCGAGTCGAAACTCTCATTGCGATTTCTCATGCGGGTGTGGCAGACGAACTCGTCTCATCGCTTGAACGAGAGCTGGAAGACAGCATTCAAGGGTGGATGCTTCGCTCCGATGGATCCTGGAAGCGCACGACCGGCGACGGACATCTCGATCTCCATAAGTATTTCGAGGAGCGAGCCCTCGAGCGCAAGGAGTTGCAGAAGACGGCTACCCCGCGGTAGGAAAACAGCACCAAACCCCCCATGGTTAAGACGAAATCGAAGCAGAAACAAAAGAGGAAGGCCGGGAAGGGCGCAGAGGTGCGCGCAGCGGGTGGGATTATCGTCCGGTCTGCCAAGAAGGGTTCGAAGGTGCTTCTGGTGCACCGGCCCGGCTACAAGGACTGGAGTTTCCCCAAGGGCAAACTCGACGCGGGCGAGAAGTTCAAAGAGGCTGCACTACGCGAAGTCCGAGAAGAGACCGGATTCCGCTGCAAGACCCACAAGCCGTCGCTGCCCTCGCTCGAATACAAGGATCGCAACGGCCGCTCCAAGGAAGTTCGCTACTGGTTGATGACCGTGCTGTCCGGCAAGTTCAAGCCCAACGACGAGGTCGACATGATCGCCTGGGTCCGCTGGGACAAAGTCGAAGACCGCCTCACCTACGCCAAGGACCGCAAGCTCTACGCGGAATTGGTTCGGTCCGGCCGAATCGACAAAGTCCTCGAATAACTATTCCCCCAACTGTGGGGGCGGTCCCAGTCAGCTTGGCGTTCGTGTTGAAAAACGTGCGTTTTCCGAAGCGACGCGGAGGAAAAGGCGCAGAGAGACGAGATCGCCCAGCGATCGAGGAACGGCGTTCACTTGTTGTTCACTTTGATGGTTCTTGGACGTCAATCGCGCTCTTTACCTTCGAAACTGCGAGAGGAAGGCGAAAGGATCGCCTCCGACTCCCTGAGGAGGGTTTCGTGTTTCAAGGAACGAATCGGCTGGTCCGTCTACTGGCCGTCATGTTTGGTCTGGCGCTAGTAGCGGCAGCTTGCGGCGGTGGCGGCGACAGTGGCGCATCCGGCGGCGGTGGCGCATCTGACGAGGTGCTAATTTCCGGATCCTCAACGGTCGAGCCAATTTCAGTGCAAGTCGCCGAGCTGTTCGAGAGTGTCAACCCTGACGTCCTCGTCGACGTCGACGGTCCAGGAACCGGTGACGGATTCGCACTTTTCTGCGATGGCCTCACCGACATCTCCGATGCGTCTCGTCCAATTCGTGACTCCGAGGCCGAGACCTGTGCCGCAAACGGCGTGGAGTTCACGGAGATCCTTGTAGGTATCGACGGCATCGCCGTGATGACAAACAACGCAAACACCGCCGTTGACTGCGTGAGCTTCGAAGACCTCTACAGCCTCATCGGCCCAGAGTCCGAAGGCATCGACAGCTGGGCAGGCGGCAACGACGTGCTCGGCGAAGGCCTGCCAGACGCACCGCTGAGCATCTTCGGCCCAGGTGCTGAGTCCGGCACCTTCGACAGCTTCGTGGAGATCGTTATCGAAGACATCGCCGAAGAGCAGGGCGTCGAAGCAACCACCCGTACCGACTACAGCCCCTCGGCCGATGACAGCCAGATCCTCGGTGGTATCCAAACCTCTGACACCAGCCTCGGCTGGGTTGGTTTCGCCTTCGCTACAAACGCTGATCTCAAGCTTCTCGAAGTGGAGAACGAAGAAGGTACCTGCGTTCCGGCGAACGCTGACACCATCGCATCGAACGAGTACCCCATCAGCCGTAACCTCTTCATCTACGTCAACAACGGAAACGCTGCTGAAAAGCCAGGACTCCAAGAGTTCGTCGACTTCTACGTGAACGAGGGTCTCGACACCGCAGTAGCCGGGGCTGGCTACGTTGAACTCACCGACGCTTCGAAGGAAGAAGTACGAGCCGCTTGGGCCGGCTAAGGCCAGAAGTTCTGCAACAGGGTCGTGTCGTCTCCGGACGGCACGACCCTTCGTGCAGTCCGATTCATAGTCCCCTCAGTTACACAGATAGGTTCTCGGCAAATGGCTGACATAGGAATCACCTCCGAACCGCTCGGCGGTCGAGCGATCGGGTCGATCACCGTCGACGCACTCACGGCGCCAGCGAAGCGGGCCCGCAAAGAGAAGGCGATTCGCTTCGCCTTCCTGCTCGCAGCGCTCGTCTCGATCGCAATCTCGATATTGATCGTTCTCTCGCTGGTCCGTGAGGCCAGCGTCTTTGCGTTCAACATCGACTACGCCCAAACCTGGGGTCAGGCTGGCTGGTTCCCACGCCAGGGCGTCTACGACATTCCAACGATCCTCGTCGCTTCGACCATCGTCACCGCTGTAGCGATGCTGGTCGCCGGGCCGCTCGGCCTCGGTTCCGCGATCTACCTCTCGGAGTACGCCAGCACCAAGACCCGGCGCTTTCTCAAGCCGGTCCTAGAGATCTTGGCTGGTGTTCCCTCGGTGGTGCTCGGCTTCTTCGCTTTGTTCTTCATCAGCCCACAGGTCGTCGAACGGGTCGGCCGCAATGGTTGGTTCGTCATCGGTGGACTGGTCGTGGTGGTCTACCTCGCCATTGTCGTGACATGGCTTCGCAAGCTGATGAAGCGAGAGACCGATACGCCGTTGAGTGTGCAATTCAAACGGGTTGCTGTGCTTACCGGGCTGGTCGTGTTCGGTCTCGTCCTTATCTGGTGGATTCTGCGGGTGGGTGAGCCTGTTGCTGACGGTCAGAGTTTCGTGCAGCGCGGTGGAAACTTGGCCGCAGCCGCCGTCGGTGTGGGGATCTTGACCATTCCGCTTGTGGCGTCGGTTTCCGAAGACGCCTTGGCATCGGTGCCGCGGGAACTACGAACCGCATCTGCGGGCCTTGGCGCACGCAAACTCACCACCACCGTGCAGGTCGTCCTGCCGGCAGCTGTTTCGGGCATCGTCGCCGCCTTCATCATCGGCGTCAGCCGTGCGCTCGGCGAGACGCTGGTGGTCTTCCTCGCTGGTGGCGCAGCAGACGCCGCCCGCTTCACCGACTCGCCGTTTGAAGGTGGGCTGACCATGACCGCAGCCATGGCATCGCTCGCCACTGGCACCGACAACGTCGTAGGCGAGGGACTCACCTTCCAGAGCCTCTTCTTCGTCGGGTTTGTTCTATTCGTGCTCACTCTCGGGCTCAATCTGATCGCGAGCCGGTTCGTCAACCGGGTGCGTGAACGGTACTAGGAGGATCCAATGGCACTTAGCACTCTCGGCGGCTCAGCAAATACGACAGCTCGAGTCGAACAAGAGATCTTCAAGCAGGGACGTGATCTGCGGGGGTCAGCGTTCAAGACACTTATGTCCTCTGCCCTCGGTGTAGCGATCCTCGTGCTCATCGTGCTCATCATCGACGTCTTTGCCGACGGTTGGCCGGTGCTCAGCACCCGCCTGGGCGGTTTCTTGTCCGGCACGCTGCGCAGTCAGTCGAGCGACCCGCTGCTCGGGATCTCCCAAGGTCTCGTCGGGTCACTGTGGATCGCGATCTTCGTGATCGTGCTTTCGTTTCCCATCGGAATCGCTTCAGCGATCTATCTGGAGGAATACGCAGAGGACAACCGCCTCACGAGGACGATCGACCTTGCGATTCGCAACCTCGCTGGTGTCCCATCGGTTGTGTACGGCCTGCTCGGCCTGTTCCTGCTCGTCAGCACCCGCGGCGGACAGAGCACACTGCTCGCAGGTGGCGTCACGCTCGCCATTCTCGTCTTGCCGATCGTCGTGATCACCTCGGCAGAGGCCATCCGAGCAGTGCCCTCCAGCCTCCGCCAAGGTGCCTATGGGGTCGGAGCCACCCAATGGGATGTCATCCGCACCCAGGTGCTGCCGTTTGCCGCACCAGGGATCTTGACCGGCACGCTGCTTTCGCTCTCCCGAGCTGTCGGCGAAGCAGCACCACTCATTCTGGTTGGGGCGATCACCGGCCGCCTCGCCGCCCGAGATCGCTCGATCTTCTCGCTCGAACAACTCGACGATCGCTTCACGGCGATGCCCATCGTGATCGTTGGCTGGGTGCAGGAATCTGCACGCGACGTCGGGTTTGCCGCAGCTGCTGGAGCGGCAATCGTTGTACTGCTGGCATTGGTAATTGCCATGAACTCTGTAGCAGTACTTCTCCGAAACCACTTTGAAAAGAAGAGGGGCTGACCGATGGCAGACGTAACCTCAAATGCAGACGAGATTTTGAAAGGCTTGGGTTTGAGCACAGAAGACACCACCGATGTCGAAGTTGTGGACCCCGTCTCCCAGGACGCCGTTGCACCAACGGAGGCTCCAATTGACGACGAGCCATCGGCCGAAGACTTGGTCTTTGACGCCAGCGAGCTGAGCGTCTTCTACGGCGACTTCCGTGCCGTGCGCGACGTCAACATGAAAGTCCGTCGCAACGAGATCACTGCGCTTATCGGCCCATCGGGCTGTGGCAAGTCGACCGTGCTTCGTTCGTTCAACCGCATGAACGACCTGATCCCGACCGCTCGTGTGGTCGGCAACCTGCTCTACCGCGGCGTCGACTTGTACGACGAGCGCGTCGACCCGGTCGAGGTTCGTCGCCGCATCGGCATGGTGTTCCAGAAGCCGAATCCGTTCCCCAAGAGCATCTACGACAACGTCGCGTACGGCCCTCGGGTCTCTGGCCAAAAGAAGGGCCTCGACGACATCGTCGAAAGCAGCCTTCGCAAAGCCGCACTCTGGGACGAAGTAAAGGATCGCCTCAGTGAGTCGGCGATCGGCATGTCCGGCGGTCAGCAGCAGCGCCTCAGCATTGCGCGAGCGATTGCGAACGAGCCCGAGGTTCTCCTGATGGATGAGCCATGCTCGGCTCTCGATCCAATCGCGACCGGCCGCATCGAAGAGCTCATGGCTGAGATCAAAGACGAGTACACGATCCTGATCGTGACCCACAACATGCAACAAGCCGCCCGCGTTTCAGACCGTACGGCCTTCTTCAGTGTTGAGGTCGACGACACGAGCGACCGCCGCACCGGCCTGTTGGTCGAATACACCGACACCGAAAAGTTGTTCTCAAACCCCGACGACGACCGTACCGAGAACTACATCACCGGCCGCTTCGGATAGCGGCGAGTCAGCAGGTTTGCGATGAGCGATTTACGAATGAACTATCACGAGGAACTCGATGAGGTTCGTAACACCATCGTGACCCTCGCAGCTCACGTGACCGAGGCAATCCCTCGGGCCACCGAAGCGCTGATCGACAACAACCTCGAACTCGCACAGGAAGTCATCAGCCACGATGACGAACTCGACCTGTTGAGCTTGCAGATCGAAGAGCGCTGCTATGCCCTGATCGCGTTGCAACAGCCTATGGCCGGCGACATGCGAGCGATCGTCACGGCGATGAAGATCAACGGGGAGTACGAGCGCTCCGGCGACTTGGCCGTCAACATTTCTAAGGGTCTTCGCCGTTCCTATGGCATGCAGCTCACCCCGACCCTTCGTGGACTCATCACCTCGATGAGCGAAGAAGCGGTGCGGCTCACCCGGCTTTCGGTCGACGCCTACGCCGAGCAACATGTTGGCCTGGCAGCGGCTTTGCCAGACATCGACGATCGTCTCGACGACTTGCAGGCCGACTTCATCCAAGAGATCTTTCAATCGCACAACGACGGCGAATTGAAGCTGCAGGAGACGGTGCAGCTCGCGTTGATTGCTCGGTTCTATGAGCGCATTGGCGACCACGCCGTGAACATCGGCGAACGAGTGATGTACATGGTGACCGGCGAGTCCCCCGAGTCGGCCGGAGCCGCTCGCGCACGTGCAGCCGCAGAAGCGAAGAACGCCGGAGACGAGAACGAGTAGCCGATGATCTGGATCATCCTCGCGGCAGCTTTGGTGATCGTTTTGATCCTGACGGTCTTGACGAACGCGCAACGCGAGAAGGCCATCCTCGACCGACTGCATGTCGCGCTTCGTACCGCTGGGGACGACGGTGTTCCGCCTCGCACGGTCAATGCAGCCCTCGACCGATTCGAGAACGTCCTGCACTCAGACGAGACCGACCTCGAGTCCCGACGCGCCTACTCGGCGTTCCATCACATGGCGACCGGAGCGGTCATCACCGACGTCGACGGCACCGAAGTGGCACGCAACCGTGCTGCAGAGCCCTACGCATCTGGACGCCACGGCGACGCGCTGGTGGAGAGCGTGATCAAAACCAGGCTCGAAGACGCCCTCAACGGCGAGAGTACAGACGAAGAACTTCGCCTGCACGGTCCGCCCGAACGTCACCTCGTCGTTGTGGGAAGCCCGCTCCTCGAAGAGGGCGAATTGCTCGGCGCCGTCGTGCTGGTCGACGACGTCAGCGAGCAAAAGCGGCTGGACGCTGTGCGCCGCGACTTCGTCGCCAACGTGAGCCACGAGCTACGCACGCCCGTAGGCGCGTTGAGCCTGCTCTCTGAAACGTTGGAGGGGGAGACCGACCCGGCAGTGATCGCCAACTTCCTTTCTAGGATTCAAGACGAAAGCGGCCGGTTGTCGACGCTAATCGATGACCTACTCGATCTGAGCAGTATCGAAGAAGGCATCCTCGAGCGCACCGAAGACGTCGACATCGGTGGGGTCATTCGAGAGGCTGTCAACGCAGTCCAAGCCGCGGCGGACCATAAGAACCTGACCATCAATCTCCAGCTGGCCGAAGTTCCGACCATCATCGGCGACTCCGGTCAGTTGCTTTCGGCGGTCACCAATCTGTTGAGCAACGCGGTGAAGTACACCCCGGAGAACGGCCAGATCACCGCCCGCTTGGCCGGGCACGCCACCGAGATCGCCATCGCTATCGCCGACTCGGGTGTGGGCATTCCCCGCAAAGACCTCAACCGAGTCTTTGAACGGTTCTATCGGGTCGACCGGGGCCGCCACGCCACAACCGGTGGCACCGGCCTCGGCCTCTCGATCGTGCGCCACGTCGCCGTGAACCACGGTGGACGTGTGGAAGTGGTCTCCGAAGAAGGCATCGGTTCGACGTTCTCGATCATCCTTCCGACGATCGATAGCGAGTACGACGTAGGCAGTGACGATGACCCTTTGGGAGCAGACCCAGTCGATCGGGCCGAAGCAAATGAGTGATATCTCGGTGCTCGTCGTCGAAGACGAACCGAGCTTCGCTGAGGCGTTGACGTTGGGTCTGGGCCGCGAGGGATTCGCCGTAACGGTTGCGTCCGACGGTGCTGACGCCCTGCGGCGTTTCGAAGAGATGGACCCCGACCTGATACTGCTCGACGTCATGTTGCCGACCATGTCGGGGATCGACGTGTGCCGAGCCATCCGCAAGACCTCGACGGTGCCGATCATCATGGTCTCGGCCAAGGGCGAAGAACTCGACATGGTCGTCGGGCTTGAGGTAGGTGCCGACGACTACGTCACCAAGCCGTATCGGTTGCGCGAACTCGTAGCCCGCATGCGCGCGGTGCTCCGCCGTGCAGAAGACGTAGCGCCCGCTGCGGTAGAGCCTTCAGAGGACAACCCTGCGGAACCGGTCGAGGTGGGCGACGTGCGCGTCGACCCCGATCGTCACGAGGTATGGGTACGAGGTGAGAAGGAGGCCTTACCTCTCAAAGAGTTCGACCTGTTGCAGCTCCTCATGGAGAACGCTGGGCGAGTACTGACCCGCGAGATCCTAATCGACCGAGTCTGGGGAGCCGACTACGTGGGCGATACCAAGACGCTCGACGTCCACATCAAGCGTCTCCGCTCCAAGATCGAAACCGACCCCAAGCAACCGACCCGTATCGTCACCATCCGAGGCCTCGGCTACAAGTTCGAAGACCTCTGAGATTTGTACGTAAAAACTGACCGTATAGGTCTGAAATCACGTACAAATCTCGGGCCGGCTGACCGGCTTTACTACTAACGATCGTTGTCACAGGCGGTCGTTGCGTTCGCTACCATGATTTCCATACGCCTCGCCTAGTTAGCGGACCAAAACGCAGTGGTGCCGCCCCCTGACAGGGCGGCACCAGATGAGACGGGGAGGAGGGGACCCGTATCAGTCTTCGTTGAATTGGTTTTCAGCGACGGCGATGGTGGACCATTCAGCCCAACCTTCCGAGTCCTCCGGGCCCAGAGGGGCAGGAGGAAGGGTTGGGGCAACGGTTGGTTCCGTTAGGTCGATGACCATCGCTGCTTCAGGGGCAGGAGCTTCGGGGGCAAGGTCTTCAGGAGTGCTCTGATCGGCCGGGTTCGTGAATCCCACCGGCCCGGTTTCTGCAGGAGTTGCAGAAGGAGCGGTGAGACCAGGGATGGTGACCCCGGCATTGGCGGCAATATCGGCGAGGGCGCCGTTCTTACCGCCGGGCAAGAAGCCAACCTTTCGTGGGCGACCAACCCATAGCCAGCTGAGGCCCGCGAATGCTCCGAAGACCACGGTGATGAGAACCCAGAAGATCTTGTGGAAGTTCCGAATGTCTTCCTTGCGAGTGAGCAGGACGTCGACGACCGCCCACACGGAGAAGACGAGGAGCACGAAGCTTAGGAGTCCAGATAGCAATGACATGGGCGATTTTCCTTTCCAACTGTTAGATGGTTGTTGATGGATGTCTAGGTAACGCTGATTTGCATCGCACCTATTCGAATTGCCGTCCTAGTTCTCGGCCTGTTCTCCGGGGTTAGCTCTGTGTGAGATTTGTACGTAAAAACTGACCGTATAGGTCTGAAATTACGTACAAATCTGGATTGAACCTCGCCCGCACCCCTAGGCGGCGGGGGTACGGGCGAGGCCGGAGAGAGCCGACTAGGCGGGCATCGGCTCTCGCAACGGAGACGACTTTGGTCGTCGCCGAGGAGACTTCTCGATCTTGGTTTTGCGGTTGTTGGCCTTGGCGATGAGGTTGTCGATTGCCAGTGCGCCAGGGCCGAGCAGGACGAGCGCTACGAGGCCTGCGGTGTAGAGCAGGTCGATGTCGGCGGATCCGAGGATGCCACCTTCGGCTTTCACGGTGGCGATGGCGACGGCGAAGAAGCCGGTCATGACGACACCTGAGAGGCGAGTTCCGAGACCGACGATCAATGCAGCACCGATCCCCACTTCGAGGACAGCGGCGAGCGGAGCGGTCACCGCTGGAAGCGGGACTCCCATGGCGGCGAATGCATCGGTCACGGCGCTTGTACCGGCAGAGAACTTGTCGACCCCGTTCAGCAGCAACAGGGCGCCGAGGGTCACCCGCAGTATCAGCGGGGCGAGGGATGAGGCCACGTCGAATTTGGAAAGCAGTTGGTTGATTTTGGTCATTGGGTCTCCGATGTTTCGGGCTTCTCCGGGGTTTCGTGATCCGGATTGCATGAGACAACCGGGCTGTCCCTTGACCGATTTCAGGTATTGCTGGTCATCTCCAGTTGTTCCGAACCGGTGTTTCGCGCGTCACTAACGTCCGTCACAGGCGGGCAGTTTGGGTGCGTTGTCATGGGCTGCTAGGCATCGCCAGGCTTCCCGTTCCTGCCAAGCCTGTTGGACATGGCGCTCGGGCAGATGTCCAAAGAGAGCGGCGAAGTCACGAATTCCCGTTACAGCGATACCGAGGGCAGCGGCGGCCACAGGCCAGCTGAAGGCGGCGGAAGCGCCGTGGCGATACAGCCCGGTTGGCTCCGCGACTGCGGCGAACACC
>CAYUKM010000063.1:0-15600 GCA_964445255.1 uncultured Acidimicrobiales bacterium | reverse complement strand
GATGTGTCCTGATGGCTCGTTCATCGCGCGTGCCTAGCCAGTGCATCTGGGAGCGCTGCGATCTGTTGTTCGGTGACGTCTTGGACGTGTGCTCGCTCAGAGATGTCGAGCTCCTCAAACGCTCGACGGGTCTGGACCTTCTTGAGGTCTGGATGTCCCTCGATCGCCCCAAGGACCTTCATCGACGCCAGCGCTGCATCATTCTTCGCCCGACTGAAGACGTCGTCCAATGACACCTCCCCGGCGACCACCTCGGCGAGAAACGCGTCTCGGTGGGCGCGCACTACGGCTGCCCTTTCGAAGAGTTCCGGGTAGGGCGCCTGGTCGAATGGGTTGCTCACGTCAGTCACTAGGACTCACGCTATCTCAGGGAAGTCGCGGGTCCATTCCAATCGCCGGTTGAGGCGATAGTGGGTTACGTGGCTCGCGGTCGCCGCTACCGAATGGGCCTGGATCGTTGCCGCCCGACGGGCCAGCCGGCGCGACGCCTCCAGCGCTCGGCGGTGCTTTAACAACGTAGACTCGATAGCCACGACCAACGAGCAGAGTCAGCGTGCGCGGAATCAGGCCCAGCAATCCATACACCACCATATAAACCGCAGCCACCACACCACGCAGAAATTGTTGAACCGGCGAAAGCGAGTTCGGCGGCGCCCCGGATCCGTCTCGACGATCGCTCCACTTCAGCCGTCGAGTCGAGTAACCAGCAGACCTCAATTGATCTCGAATTCGTCGGCGTTTCGTTCCGGACATCGACGCGATGACCAGAATCTGGACGGTTGGATCCGGCAGTGAGAAGTTTCTGCCCAGCCGTTCCACCGCACGCGGGAGATCCTGTGAGGACTCGATCCGGTGCGATGACAACGTCATGAACCAATAGTACTCAATGCAATTTCTGAGTTAAGGGGTCCCGCCCTCGCTCGTTAGGACAGGCAGCTGTTGACGATTGCCTCAGCGGCGGCGACTTTGTCCTCGGCCAAGGTGACAGCACGCCCGATGACGAGCAGGTCAGCACCAGCGTCAAATGCCTCCTTGGGCGTAGCGACCTTCTTCTGGTCGTGGGCGTCGACGCCTTCCGGGCGAATGCCAGGAGTGACCACCATGAGACGCGGTGCGTAGCTCTTTGCGTCCTTCACATCACTCGCACCGGCCACGAGGCCAGCCATCCCAGCTTCGACCGAATCCATCACTCGCTTGGGCAGGATGTGCTCCGGCGCTGAAGCATCGGAGGTCAACACCGTGATCGCAAGCGGCTTGGGCTCTTCCAGTCCTGCGTTAGCTGCTCCGCTGCGCAGTCCATCGGCTCCAGCCTTGAGAACATCCACGCCGCCTTGCGCGTGGTAGGTGGCATAGGTGACGCCCAGTGCACCGAGCACCCGCGACGCCTTCTCGACCGTGGTCGGGATGTCGTACATCTTGAGATCGAGGAATACGTCGTAGCCCATACCGATGAGCGTTCCGATGGCGTCGGTTCCTGCGGCGCTAAACAACTCGAGTCCGATCTTTGCCACGCCGAACCACGGCGAGAGGGCCTTTGCTAGGCGCACGGCCTCGACGAGGTCGTCAACATCGAGTGCGACACACAAGCTGTTGCGGAGTTCTTCTGAGACTTCTGACATGATCTTCGTTCTTCCTCGGTCAACGATCTTTGTGGGCGGTTCCGATGAGGTCGCTGACCCGATCGACCCCGTGCTCATCGCACCAGGCGGCGAGCGAGTCCTTTATTCGCATCGTGGCTCGGGGATCAGCAAAGTTTGCTGTGCCTATCTGAACCGCAGATGCCCCGGCACGAAGGTACTGCACCGCATCTTCGGCTGTGGCGATACCCCCAACCCCAACGATCGGCAGCTCTGGGAAGGCACTAGCCACATCGAATACCGCTCGAAGGGCAATTGGGCGCATCGCCGGGCCAGAAACACCTCCGCCTCCGCCGCCGAGTACCGGGGCGCCGGTCTCAGGGTCGAGCACCAAGCCGATCAAAGTATTCGTCAAGGTGACCGCGTCAGCGCCAGCCTCTGCTGCTGCGCCTGCGATCTCGGTGATGTTCGTGACGGTTGGGCTCAGCTTGGCCCATCGATCGATGCTGAGCATGTTGGTCGATTCCACAACCGATGCTGCTCCGGCACAGGTGTGGGCGAACATCTTCTTGCCGTCCTTCAAGTTCGGGCAGGACACGTTCAGCTCGACGGCGGTCAGCTCATCTTGGATTGGGACCAGGGCCTCAGCCGCTTCGGTGTACTCCTCGACAGTGCGTCCCCAGATGCTCACGACGACCCGAGCGCCGGTTTTACGAATGGCGGGCAAATCGTGATCGATCCAGCCCTGCACACCAGGGCCTTGCAGCCCAACGCTGTTCATCATGGCGCCCGGTAGTTGCACCACTCGCGGCGCCGCGTTGCCCGGCCATTCCATAACCGACAGCGACTTCACGACGAGCGCACCGAGTTCCGAAAGGTCGAAATACGACGACAGTTCCGCTCCATGGCCCGCCGTACCCGACGCGGTCATGATCGGGTTTGGAAGCTCTACTGAGCCGACGGACGTCCGAAGGTCGACCCTGGCGACAGGGCTAGATGAACCCCGTCGCGCTGGGGACGACGAACGCGCCACTATGCGGACTCCCCGGCGTGGTACTCCTGCAACGAGCGAACCCGAAGCGGCGTCGAGAGCCAATCGGTCATCCCATTCGCAGCTGCCACAGCAGCCGAACCGGTCGTCAGCAGCGGAATACCCTTTGCGCCTGCGGCAGCTCGGATGTAGGCACCATCGGCGCGTGGGCCACGACCGCGTGGGCTGTTGATTACCAGTTGGACCTCATCTGCCTCGATGAGATCGACCGCGGTCGGGCCATCGATATCTTGGCCTTCGGGGGTTACCTTTGCGATGGTCTTGGCAACCTCGACGCCAGCTTCTCGCAGTGAGTCGGCGGTACCGGCAGTCGCAACGATGTCGAAGCCGAGCGACACGAACTGCTTCGCAGCGACGATGCCCATTTCCTTATCGCGATCGGCGAGCGACATGAAGATCGTTCCAGATTCAGGAAGTGTGCCACCTGCGGCCATTTGGCTCTTGGTAAACGCGAGACCTGTCGTAGCGTCGATGCCCATGACCTCACCGGTTGAGCGCATCTCTGGGCCGAGCAGCGGATCAGCGTCGGGGAATCGATTGAACGGAAGGACCGCCTCTTTCACCGAGACGTGACCGCCAATCGGTGCCGTGACGAGTCCTTCGGTGCGCAGCTCGGCGAGAGATGCTCCCATCATGACCCGAGCGGCGATCTTGGCCAGCGGCACGCCGGTCGCCTTTGCTACGAAGGGCACCGTGCGTGATGCTCGTGGGTTCGCTTCGATCACGTAGACCTGCTCGTCCTTGACCGCGAACTGCACATTGATGAGACCAACGACCTCAAGCTCGGTGGCGATCTTGGACGCGTAGTCTTCGAGTGTCGCGATGGTCTCGGCGGAGAGATACGGCGGCGGGATGACGCAGGCGCTGTCACCGGAGTGGACTCCGGCCTCTTCGACGTGCTCCATGACCGCCCCGATCAGCACCTCACCGGTGGCGTCTCGAATCGCGTCTACATCGACTTCGGTGGCGTCCTCGAGGAAACGGTCGATGAGCACGGGCCGTTCAGCGGACAGGCCACCTTCTTTGCCGAGGGAACCAAAGCTTGCCAACTGCTCCATCGCGGCGCGCAAGCCCTCGTCGTCATAAACGATCTCCATGGCCCGACCCCCGAGCACATATGAGGGACGCACGAGTGCCGGATACCCAATGTCGCCGACGATCTCGAGGGCTCCTTCGATGTCAGTTGCGGTATCACCGGGAGGTTGTGGAATGCCCATGCGCTCACACAAGGCGTTCCACTCCTCGCGGTCCTCGGCCAGATCGATCGACTTCGGCGACGTACCGGCAATGAGTTCAGCTGGGAGGTCGTTCGCCAATTTGAGCGGCGTCTGACCGCCGAGCGACACGATGATACCCATCGGCTCTTCGGCTTCGATGATGTTGTTGACATCTTCGAGCGTCAACGGTTCGAAGTAGAGCCGGTCACTCGTGTCATAGTCGGTCGAAACCGTCTCCGGGTTGCAGTTAACCATGATGGTCTCGAACCCGGCGTCGGCGAGCGCGAAGCTCGCATGCACACAGCAATAATCGAACTCGATGCCCTGGCCGATGCGGTTCGGTCCAGAACCGAGGATCATCACCTTCTGACGGTCCGACGGTCGGACCTCGGTCGTGTCCTCCCAAGTCGAGTAGTGGTACGGCGTCTCGGCGTCGAACTCCGCGCCGCAGGTGTCAACGGTCTTGTACGTCGGCTCGACGCCATGGCCCTTGCGGGCAGCACGGACGTCGGCTTCAGAGACATCCCACAAGTAGGCCAGCTGCGCGTCGGAGAAGCCGAGCTGCTTCGCCCGTTTCCACCCACGTGCGCTGAGATCGGCCATCGTCGTCTTCTCGAGGACCTCGCGTTCCTCGGTGATTCGAAGCATCTGGTCGAGGAACCACGGATCGACCTTCGTCAGCTCGTATACCTCGTCAACGGTCTTGCCCCGCCGCAACAGGGCTTCCAGTTTGAAGATCCGGTCCGAAGTTGGCGTGTTGGCCTCGACCATCAACTGCTCGATGGGCATCTCGTCGTATTCGATCTCGCCGGGATCCGCGTTCAGACCATGACGACCCAGCTCGAGCGAGCGGAGCCCCTTCTGCAACGACTCGGGGAACGTTCGGCCAATGGACATGGCTTCGCCCACCGCCTGCATCTGCGTACCCAAGACACCCGAGGTGCCTGGAAACTTCTCGAATGCCCATCGCGGCACTTTGGTGACGACGTAGTCGATCGACGGCTCGAAGCTCGCAGGTGTTTCTTCGGTGATGTCGTTCTCGATCTCGTCGAGGGTGTAGCCCACGGCGAGCCGTGCTGCGATCTTTGCGATCGGGAAGCCAGTCGCCTTCGACGCGAGGGCCGAAGATCGTGAGACACGCGGATTCATTTCAATGACGACCTGACGGCCGGTCTTTGGATCGACGGCGAACTGCACGTTCGAACCGCCGGTCTCGACGCCTACTCGGCGCATGACGGCAAATGCCGCGTCACGCATCTCCTGAAGTTCGACGTCGCTCAATGTCTGCACAGGGGCAACAGTGATCGAGTCACCGGTGTGCACACCCATCGGGTCGATGTTCTCGATCGAACACACGACCACCTGGTTGTCGGCCTGGTCGCGCATGACCTCAAGTTCGTATTCCTTCCAGCCTTTGATCGACTCTTCGATCAAAATCTCGCCGATCGGACTCGCCGCAATACCGTTCGAAGCCACCTCTTCGAACTCTTCGGGCGTCTCGGCAATACCGGTGCCCTTTCCGCCGAGAATGTACGCCGGGCGAATGATGACGGGAAGTCCGAGCTCATCGCGGAGCTCTCGGGCGCGATCCATGTCGTGAGCGATGCCCGACTTGGGTACGTCGAGGCCGATCTCGATCATGGCCTGTTTGAACTTGTCGCGGTTCTCGGCGGTATCGATAGCGACCGCGTCAGCACCGATGAGCTCGACGTTATGAGCGTCAAGGATTCCCGCACGCTGGAGGTCCATCGCCAGGTTCAGCGCCGTCTGGCCACCGAGTGTCGGCAGCAATGCGTCGGGCTTCTCTTTGGCGATAATGGCTTCGAGAACCGGCACATCGAGCGGTTCGACGTACGTCTCATCCGCGAAGTCCGGGTCGGTCATGATCGTGGCCGGGTTCGAATTGGCCAGGATGACTCGGTAGCCCTCTTCGAGCAGGACTCTGCACGCTTGTGTGCCGGAGTAGTCGAACTCACAAGCCTGACCGATAACGATCGGGCCTGAGCCGATGACCAGAATCGATTTGATGTCTTCACGTTTAGGCACCGGCGGTCTCCTTCGGTGAGTGCTCGGCCATGAGTTGTTCAAATTCTGCGAACAGGTAGCGGCTGTCGTGCGGGCCTGGCCCGGCTTCTGGGTGGTACTGCACGCTGAACGCAGGAACGTCCGTGCAGCGGATTCCCTGGACGGTCATGTCGTTCAGGTTGACGTGGGTCAGCTCGGCGGCGACGCCGCTCAACGACTCCTCGGTCACCGCGTAATTGTGGTTCTGTGAGGTGATCTCGACCTTGTTGTCGGAGAGTCGCTTCACCGGGTGGTTACCACCATGATGTCCGAAGGGCAGCTTGAACGTCTCCGCGCCGATGGTTGCTGACAGCAGCTGATGGCCGAGGCAGATGCCAAAGACGGGTACCTGGCCGAGTAGCTCACCGATCGTGTCGCGCAGATGGCTCAGTGGTTCGGGGTCACCCGGGCCGTTGCTCAGGAACACCCCATCGGGATTCCGCGCCATGATGTCGGCGGCCGACGTTCCCGCTGGCACGACCTCGACGGTACCCAATTGCTTGAGCTGGTCGAGGATCGATGTCTTGATGCCGAAGTCGAGCGCAACGATTCGACGGTCGCCTTCGCCCTCGACGGTGTATGACTCGCCGCAAGTAACGGTTGCGACGAGGTCGATGCCGTCCGTACCGGGCTCGGCCTTGGCGGCAGCCAAGAGCGTGGCCTCATCCGCGGTGCCGAACGCGCCTGGCATAGCGCCCAGATCTCGGATGTGGCGGGTGAGGCGTCGGGTATCGATACCGGCGATACCCGAGAGGTTCTGACCGATCAGGTAGTCGCTGAACTCACCCTCGCTGCGGTAGTTGCTCGCCCGACGGGCGGGGTCGCGAATGATCACACCACGGCAGAAGGACTTGCGCGATTCGAAGTCCTCGACGTTCACGCCGTAGTTCCCGATGTGTGGGTAGGTGAACGTGATGATCTGCCCGGCGTACGACGGGTCGGTGATCACTTCCTGGTAGCCGCTCATGACGGTGTTGAACACCACCTCACCGGCGCTCACACCATCAGGCGCTTCGGCGCCTATGGCCTCGCCCTCGAACACGGTGCCGTCGCGAAGCACTAGCGCTGCTTCTCTGATCGTCATGTGTAGTTCCTCACTTGGTTGCAACTCCATCCGCGACAACGAGGTCGCCGTCATAGATCGTGTGGGTGACTTTGCCTGTAACTTCTCGCCCGTCGTAGGGAGAATTGTGGCTTCTACTCGCCATAGCTTGGCCGTCGATCGTCCAGGTGCGATCGCGGTCGATGATTGCGAGGTTGGCCCGATTGCCCGACGCGATTGGCGCGCCATGTCGGTCGCCGAGGCCCGCTATCTCCGCGGGCCGCGTGCTCATGAGTTCGACGAGGCGTTCGAGGGGAAGATCGAGCTCGCTCAGCGCGATCGACAAGGCGCTCTCGAAGCCGAGCATTCCCGGTGGCGCCAGATCAAACGGGAACTCTTTCGTGTGTGGTTCGTGAGGTGCGTGATCGGTGACGATGCAGTCGATCGTTCCATCAGCGAGACCGGCCTTGATCGCAGCAACGTCGTCGTCGGTGCGAAGCGGCGGGTTCACCTTGAACACCGGATCGAAGTTCGCACACGCTGCGTCGGTGAGTGTGAAGTGATGCGTGGCCACTTCTGCCGTCACTGCGAGACCTTCGGCCTTGGCGGCCCGCACCAACTCAACGGAGCCTGCGGTTGAGATGTGTTGGAGGTGCACTCGAGCGCCGGTCATACGAGCGAGGGTGATGTCGCGAGACATCATGAGCGTCTCCGCCTCGCGGGGCTGGCCCTTCATACCAAGGCGAGTAGCCCACTCGCCTTCGTGCATGTGCCCCCCTGCGGTCAACGCCTCCACTTCACAGTGCAGCGCAAGCACCACTGGCGTTCCTCCGGTAACAACGTGTAGCCCCGTGCCGTACTCCATAATCGACCGCATGATCGCGGGATCCTGCACACCACGACCACCGTCGGAGAAGATTCGCACGCCCTCGGCTGCGAGTTCGCCCATCGGCGTCAGTAGCTCGCCCTTGCGGCCAACCGTGATGGCAGCTGCGGGCACGACCTCGCACAGGGCGGTCTCGGCGATCTTGCGTACGTCGCGGACGAGCGAGAGCGAGTCGATCGCTGGTTCGGTATTGGGCATCGCCACGACCGCGGTGTAGCCACCGAGCGCAGCCCCACGAGAACCGGTCTCTATCGTCTCGGCTTCTTCATGGCCTGGCTCTCGAAGATGTGCTTTGAGGTCGACGAGACCTGGGGTCACTGTCAATCCGGTGGCGTCGATTACCTGGGCTTCGCCCGGGATAGGGATGTCCGTACCGACACCAGAGATCGTTGAGCTTGTCACCAAGACATCGGCACTTACGAGACCGTCTTCGGTCAGGACGGTTCCGCCCGTGATCGCAATACTCACGACGCGCTCACTTCCTGAGCGCGGTCGGCTGCGGCCGAGCCGACGATGAGGTACAGCACCGCCATGCGAACAATCACGCCGTTCGCTACCTGGTTGAGCACCCGGACACGTGGGTCCTGGGTGACCTCGGGAGAGATTTCGATGCCCCGATTCATTGGACCGGGGTGCATGATCAGGCTCGACTCGGGCAGCTTCTTCGCCCGGTCGAGGGTCAACCCGAAGGCTCGGTGGTACTCGCCAAGCGACGGCACGAGAGCCTGGTTCATACGCTCGTGCTGCATTCGCAGCAGGTACAACACGTCGGTATCGCCCAACACGGAGTCGAGGTCGTAGGACACCTTCGCTCCGAGCGCCTCCACGTGGGTAGGCAGAAGCGTTGGGGGCGCGACCAATGTAACCTCAGCACCTAGCAACGTGAATGCTTCGATGTTGCTGCGGGCGACTCGTGAATGACGAATGTCGCCAACGATGGCGATCTTTTGGCCTTCGAAGGAACGACCTTCAGCACGGATCGTGTAGCAGTCGAGCAAGGACTGTGTGGGGTGAGAGTGCCATCCATCGCCTGCGTTGATGACCGATGCATTCGCCCACCGGGCGATCTGTTCCGGAGCACCGGAGGACCGATGGCGAACGATGATCGCATCGACACCCATAGCCTCAATAGTCTCGACGGTGTCGCGAAGCGACTCGCCCTTGCTGACCGAAGACGATGAGGCGCTGAAGTTCATCACGTCAGCAGAGAGCCGCTTGGCCGCCGTTTCGAATGAGGTCCGGGTGCGGGTGGAGTTCTCGAAGAACATCGAGGCAACGGTCTTGCCTCGCAACGCGGGCACCTTGGGAATCGGCCGAGCGCACACCTCGGCGAAGCTGTCGGCGGCGTGCATGATCTCGTTGATGCCGTCCACGCCAATTTGTTCGATCGTGAGAAGGTCCTTCACGAGTCGCCCTCCCGCGTGCCTTCTTCGATCCGAACCCGATCGCCGAGCTCGACGCCTTCGAGGGTGACCCGCACACTCTCGTCGTTCGACGTGGGCAAGTTCTTGCCGATGTAGTCGGGGCGGATGGGCAGCTCTCGGTGCCCTCGGTCGACGAGAACGGCGAGTTGGATCGTCCTCGGGCGACCGAAGTCGGTTACCGCATCAAGCGCTGCTCGTACGGTTCGACCGGTATAGAGCACGTCGTCACAAAGCACGACGTGTTTGTCGGTTACCGAGAATGGAATCTGTGTGACCTCGGGAAGTACCGAGCCGCTGGCGATGTCGTCTCGGTGGAAGCTGGCATCCACGCTGCCAAGCGGCACCTCGTGGTCTTCGATAGTCGACAGGGCTGCTGCGAGGGCCTCGGCGATTGGTACGCCACCGCGTTCAAGCCCAATGACCACAACATCGTCGAGGCCGTGATTGCGTTCGATGATCTCGTGAGCCATGCGCTTGATAGCGCGAGAAATCTCATCCTCGTCAAGCACCTTGGTGCGTGGAACGAAACGGTGGAGCTTGCCTCTTCCGAAGGCGACCGCACTCGGGCGCCGGAGATCTGACTCAGCCACGTTTCCTCCGCTCGTTCCAGCCTCACGGGACCGGTTTCACGAACGAATTTCACCGTAGTGGTTTGCGAGCCTTTTCGCGCCACTGGGAGAAAAGATTTGTACGTAAAAACTGACCGCATAGGTTCCTTTTTACGTACAAATCTTGAGTCCGACCTCGGCCTGTCCTCCCCTACGTTGCGGCCCAAGGCACAGCACTCGACCGAGCAGGACGAGTACACATCGACGAAGCCGACGCAGAAATCTGGGTCGGCGGCGACGCAGTAACCGCTATCACGGGCGAAGTCTTGATCTAGTTCCGATGCCGAGCTAGATCCGGTACGCGAAGGCTCGTCTTGTGGACTGGGTAGCGGGCAGTTCGCTCCAGCCAGCGCCGTCGAGTAGCGCGATCGTTCGGTCATTCGCCGGGTCGACCATCGCTACTAGGCCCTGTAGCTCTAACTGGGTTCCGAGCGCGATGCCGAGTTGCAGCATTGTGGCGCCGAGGCCTTGGCCACGGTGAGCTTCGCCGATCCAAAAGCCGATCTCGGCGAGTCCGCGCTCTTGGGCGACCTGCAGCCCGATCTCTCCGATCACAACATCGTCGCGTTCCATCACGACGTCGATGCCGACATCACCCTCCCACTGCACCGCTGCACCGGTGACCCAGGCGTCAGCGAACGCAATCGACCGGTCGGGCGGCACCGGGTTCCAGCGAGCGATCTCAGGATCGTTCCATGCAGCGACGAGCACTTCGGCGTCGGTACTTTCCCACGGCCGCAACGTCACGCCATCGATAGGAGCGATCGATGTGCATACCTCATCTAGGGAACGGCCAGGCATGGCTCTACTCGGAGCGGCGCAAGGAGCCGAGCTTCACGAGGATGCCGTTGATGAACGGCGCGGAACGCTCGGTGGAGTATTCGTTGGCGAGCGCTACGGCTTCCGAAATCACCGCCGTCGTCGGAACGTCGGGACTATGGAGCAGCTCCCACAGGCCCATCCGCAAAATGGACCGATCGATGCCGGCCATTCGAGCGACCGTCCAGTCCTCTGCTATCTCGTCGAGCTCGGTATCGAGCTCAACGAGATGGTCGGCGACCCCCCGGGCGATCTGGGTTGAATAGTCCTCGTCGTCCGCGCGGTTGCGTTCGAAGACATCAGCGAACGAATCGCCGGTCATGTCAACTTCGTACAACAGTGCGAGCGCTACCTCGCGGTCTTCGCGACGGGAGAGTTGGAAAGGATCGTTCACGCTCGCGACTGATAGTCGCCGGTGCGAGTATCGACCTTCACGACATCGCCGATGTTGACGAACAAAGGCACTTGGATCTGTTTTCCCGTTTCGAGCGTGGCCGGCTTGGTGCCACCCGACGAACGGTCGCCCTGGAGGCCCGGCTCGGTCTCAGCGATGGTCAGTTCCACCGAAGCAGGGATGTCGGTCCCGATGATCTCTTCGCCGTAGAACAACATGGTGGCGGTTCGACCATCGATCAAATAGTCGGCGTTGTCGCCGAGCGCCTCCGGTGTCACGTTGCGTTGGTCGAAGCTTTCGTTGTCCATGAAGACGAATTCTTTTCCGTCCTTGTAGAGCAGTTGCATGTCGCGCTTGTCGATCAGTACCCGCTCGACCTTCTCACCCGCACGGAAGGTGCGGTCGACCGTCGAGCCCGTCCGAACGTTCCGCAACGTCGTTCGAACGAACGCGGGACCCTTTCCTGGCTTTACGTGCTGGAAGGCTTGCACCTGCACCAGGTCGCCCTCGAGGTCGAGGTGCATTCCGTTCTTCAGATCATTGGTTGTGATGGTGGGCATGAGACTCCGTTCGAGGCGGGGCTACAGGTCGATGACCGGCTGTTTCGGGGTGTGCGTCAAAGCTTCCGAACCGGTGGCGGTGACGAGAACCATGTCCTCCCAGCGCACCCCTCCCACGCCGGGGAGGTACACACCGGGTTCGACGGTGATCACTTGGCCAGGGGCGAGCGTACCAGTGGCCGTCGCTAGCACCCACGGAGCCTCATGAATATCCAGACCAACCCCGTGTCCCGTGCCGTGGGTAAACCACTCGGCCAGGCCGGCGGACTCCAGCGACGATCGACAGGCCGCGTCTACGTCGCTTGCGGGACTTCCAGCGCGGACCGCTGCCAGCCCGTCCACTTGGGCGACCGCCACCGCATCGAGGAGCTCGCGTTGCTGGGCGGTTGGTTCACCGAGAACGAAGGATCGTGTCATGTCAGATCGATATCCGGTAACCATCGCGCCGGCATCCACGATCACCAAGTCGCCAGCTTGCAGCACTCGGGAACCCGTCGCGTGGTGGGGACGCGAGGCATTCGGGCCGCTCGCCACGATCGGTTCATAGGCGACGCCGTCGCCTCCGCACCGGTGTACAGCCTCCGCAAAGGCCCACGCCACGTCGCGCTCGGTTCGCCCAGGCCGCATGTTCTCCACCACCGCAGTGAAGGCCGAGTCGGCTACCTTGCAAGCCTTACGTATGTGGGCCAGTTCTTCATCGTCTTTTTGTTCACGCTGAGCTTCGACATATCCGTGCGTAGCGTGGCACCGGTCGGCGCCCAGTTGATCGGCGATCTCGCGGGCCTTCGCCCAATTGAGGTGTTCAGCTTCAAGAGCTATCGAACTCGCTTCGGTGACAAGACCAGGAAGATGGTCCCACAGTGGCGGTGCAACGATCTGCACGTCAAGGTCAGTTTCGTCTCGAAGTTCATCGACGACACGTTCCGCGTAGCGAGGGTCGGTAACAACTATGGCTGACCCATCAACCCGGACAAGAAGAAACCCGTTGGTACCGCTGAACCCGCTGAGGTACCGGATGTTCGTTCGCGAAGTGACCAACAGCGCGTCGTGGCTCTCCACCCGAAGCTTGCGCGTAAGTGTCGTCAGCCTGCTCATGACAGCCAGGCCTCGTAACTCGCCTCAAGGATCGAGACGTCCACGTCATTCACGACCTCAGGGCCCTGCGGACCATCGAGAATGAACGTCACGCCGCCGGTGAGTGCCTTCTTGTCTCTTTTCATGACCGCTAGCAAGTCATCGAAGTCGTGAGCTGATTCGGGGAGAGTGGGAAGCCCGTAGCCCTCCAAGACCTGCTGGTGCTCGTCAACGCGCTGCTCATCGATACGCCCCAACGAGTTCGCCACGGTAGCCGCGTATCCGATGCCAATTGCGACCGCTTCGCCGTGCAGTAGGTCGTGGCCTCCGACGGTTTCGAGCGCATGGCCGAGCGTGTGCCCATAGTTGAGCAACGCCCGGCGACCACCTTCGCGTTCATCAGCGGCGACCGCGTCCGCTTTGATCACCACCGATGCCTCGACCCGATCGATGAGGGCTTCGGGAGACAACCGGCCATCAACCAACTCGTCGTTGCCGAGTGCGTTCATCGCTCCATCATCGAGAAAGTGGTACTTCGCCATCTCGCCGAGACCCGCCCGATAGTGGCGCTGTGGAAGCGAATCGAGCATCGCGACGTCACAAATGACAGCGTTCGGTTGCCAGAACGCGCCGACCAGGTTCTTCCCTTCTGGGATGTTGACCGCGGTCTTGCCGCCGATAGCGGCGTCGATCTGGCCGAGGAGCGTCGTAGAGACATGGATCACCGGTAGGCCGCGATGGAAGACAGCGGCAGCAAAGCCCGCCACGTCGGTGACGATGCCTCCGCCGAGACCAACCACCACATCGTTGCGGTTCAGGCCCCACTCGGCCCACTCGCGGCAAAGACTGCCGACGGTGTCGAGCGACTTGTACTCCTCGCCCTCGCCGATCGTGAAGACCTGTTGATCGAGGCCGGTCTCGAGTTCGATTCCGATGTTCGACTGAGTGACGATCGCGGCCTTGCGAGCGGCCGGGGGCAAGTGCTCACGCACACGGTGCGCGATACCGGATCCGATCTCCACCGGGTAGGTACGGTCTCCTAGATCAACATGAACAGAGCGATAGTCAGTCACGTCGCCAGTGTATTCGGCGCTGCTCAGGCGAGGATGCCTGCGCTCGTCAGTCGTTCGCTCAACAGAACGAGCGAAAACGCGGAGATGGCAAGCGCTGGGCCGAACGGAAATGCGGTCTTCAGCAGCGGGAGCACACTCCCGTCCTCCGGGGGAGGGAAATCTGGATCGGGGAGAAAGCCGTTTCCATAGATCCGACGGCCAACACCGACCAGAATGCCCGAGAAGATCCCGAGAACCATGCCGAGCAGCAGCGCCCAGATCACGAGCCGAGCAGCGTCGATACCGCTGTCGGCTACCCACCCAAGGAACAACCCCAGCAGTAGGGAGAGTTTCACATCGCCGAAGGCGAGCCCACCCGGTGCGATGATGTTGAACACGAACATGATCAGGAAATAGCCGAGTGCGGCAAAGATGGCACGTAGGACGTGATCGCCAGCGTCGCCCAAGTTCGATAGAGCAGCGATCGCGATGATCGACACGGTGAAGGCGGGGAAAGTTAAGCGGTCAGGCAAGCGGTACCGGACGATATCAATGACGGACAAGGCGATGAGAAACGATGCGAAGAGCAGTACTGGGATCAACTGCCACCTCGGTCCCACTACCAAAGCGCTGAGCGCAAAGATCACTGCAGTAGCTATCACCGTCGGCAGGCGCGAAGCTGGCACCGGGGTAGAACACGACGGGCACGCCGTCGCGGACAGTCGCAAAGGCGCGAGCGAGCGCACCGGCAAGGTCGTTTCACAGCTTCGGCACTGACGAGGCGAACGGCCTCCGCCACCGTTGTCTGGCACGCGCTCCGCCAGGAGGGCGAGAAGCGGCCCGACCAGAAGCCCGACCGCCCCCATAAGGAGAGCAAACACCCTAATCGCGACGCAGGAAGTTCATTACGCTGCTGCGCACATCGCCACCTTCAACCTCAGCGAACGCGTCGGCGCCAAGTTCACCTGGCGCAGGGGCAGGCGTGGGTGCAGGAGCTGGAAAGCCCTGGTCCATAGCCGGTATGGGTGGTGGGGCAGAGAACGACTGCTCAACGCTTCCGAGGTCGTCAATCACCTGACCAGCAAGAATTTCACTCGACATTGGAGCGTCGACAGCGGGAGG
The DNA here is from genome assembly GCA_964445255.1 of uncultured Acidimicrobiales bacterium. GTDB lineage: Bacteria > Actinomycetota > Acidimicrobiia > Acidimicrobiales > SHLQ01 > SHLQ01. The sequence continues at coordinate 710 of CAYUKM010000063.1, read as the reverse complement.
TGTAGCGAAAGCATCAAAGGCCGGGGCAGGTGCGGCAGGTGCAGCTGGTGCTGGTGCTGGTGCGACAGGCGTTGGGAACGAGCTGCGTTCGTTGGAAACCCATCCGTCATCTTCAGAAGCCAGAGCTGGCGCCTCCGTTATCGGTTCAGCAACTGCGAGAGAGTCAACAAAGGAGCCTGCTGGCTGCTCGGGCTGAGCAGCCATTGGCGCAGCTTCCTCGGGGAACGGTTGCGGCTGCTCGGCAATTGGAGCGCTAGGTGCAGGTTCAGCGAATGGATTCTGCGCCGGCGCTGGGACTGGCGCGGGAGCGGCTGGTGCTGGTGCGGCATCCATGACCGGTGGACCAGGAAGCGTCTCGAGGTCAGGCGCTACTTCAGCAGCCGGATCTTGACCAAATGGGCTTTCGACAGCGGCGGGCGTTGGCATCTCGGCTGCGGGTGCTGGTGCGAGAGCAGCCTCTGGTGCAGGTACAGGAGCAGCCTCTGGTGCAGGTACAGGAGCAGCCTCTGGTGCAGGGGCGGTTTCTGGCGCAGGCGCAAACTCGGCAAATGGGTCTGCTGCCGGTGGAGCTGGTTCCGGAGCAAACTCAGCGACTGGCTCAACGGGTGCGGGAGCCGGTTCCGGAGCAAACTCAGCGACTGGCTCAACGGGTGCGGGAGCTGGTTCCGGAGCAAACTCAGCGACTGGCTCAACGGGTGCGGGAGCCGGTT
>CAYUKM010000062.1:0-16023 GCA_964445255.1 uncultured Acidimicrobiales bacterium | reverse complement strand
GTCGTGGTCGGACTTGGCGGAGCCTTCGGGTTCCAGTCGCTTTCACCAGACACGCCGTTCGTCATTCTCGGTGGAACCTTGCTGTCCGCAGCCGCTCTCGGCGTCGTGGGCCTCTATCGCTACCAGTGGTTCCTACTAATCGTTCTCGCCCTTCGACCATCGCTGGACGACCTCATCGCCGACCAGTTCGGTACATTCCAACCATCTGCCATCTTGGGCATCTTGGCGATTCTCGTGACCTTCTTGCACCTCATTGGTCGCCGCATGTCCGGGTTGTGGAAGCGGCCCACCCCGCTCGGGTTCGCGTTCATGGCCTTCTTCGTATTGTTCGTGCCGAGCTACATCACCTCGGTCGATCGCAGCTTTTCACTCAGCGCCATGTTCGGGCTGGCATCGGTCGTGCTGCTCTACCTGGCGATTGAGCAGCACCTCCTCGACGACACCCGGTTCCTCTACAAGCTTCTGATTGCCTCCGGCCTTGGCATGATCGTCCCGATCGTCACCGGTTTCGTGCAATTCTTCTTCACGGGAACATTGGATCCCGGCGGCTCGGGCCTGGTCCGCATCGACGGGTCCTTCGCCCACCCCAACACGTTCGCCACGTACTTGAGTTTCGCGATACTGCTCGCAATCAGCTTGATCCCCACCCTTGAGATCAAACACAAGCTCCTTGCGATCGGGCTGTCAGGTGTTGGCGCGTTTCTATTGGTCAGCACGTTCGCGCGTGGGGCGTGGGGAAGCTTCCTGGTGGGAACGCTGCTACTCGCTGCCCGCATCAACAAGGCGCTCGTCTTCGCCATCATCGGCGGCGCAAGTCTCATCGGCGTGAGCGTCCCCGGCGTCAGAAGCCGCATCATCAACCTCACCTCGTCGACCGGCCCCGGCGGCGCCCCAAAGACCGACGATTCGATCGGTTGGCGCTTTGGCTATTGGGAGCGCATTTGGCCCCTTGGCGAACGGAACCCGGTGTCGGGGGTCGGAATCGACGCCCTGAAGACCCTCACCCCTGAATTCAAGGATCCGCACAACAGTTTCCTGCAGTCCTACCTCGAGGGCGGGATCCTCGGAGCAATCGGATTCGTGTCGCTGCTCAGCGTCGCTACCTACGCAGCGTTTAAGACATGGCAACGAGCGAAGCGAGGCGAGTTCGACCATCGAACCAAGTTCATCAGCATCGGCGCTATCGCCGCCCTGCTGTCGGTCGCTGCGCAACTCCTCACCGAAAACGTGCTGCTGAACACCGTCGTGTGGTGGTACCTCAACATCGCCTTCGCCCACTTGGCCGTAATCACCTGGGGACGTCGCAGCCGCTTCGCTCCGGACCACGAGCGATTGGCCCTTCCTGCAGCGCCAGCACCTGTGCGCAAGGTTGAAGCGAACACCTCACCGCATCCCACATGACCCAAGCGCAACGCGTCCCACGCCTATCGATTGGCGTGCCGGTTTACAACGGTGCTGACTACATCGCGGAGGCCATCCGAAGCCACCTCGAGCAAGACTTTGAAGACTTCGAACTCGTCGTATCCGACAACTGTTCTGAGGACGAAACCCCCGAGATCGTCCAGACGTTGGCCGCCGAAGATCCACGGATTACCTACACAAAGACCGACTCGAACATCGGTGGACCGGCTAACTTCAACCGACTCTTCCGGCTTACCTCTGGAGAACTGTTTCGCTGGGCGGCGGCAGACGACCGTATCGAGCCTGGCTATCTCCGCAAGGTCATCGAATTGTTCGACAGCGACCCGGACCTAGTGATCGGCCATTCCGAGGCCCAACTGATCGACCCCCACAGCGAACCGATGATGAAGATGGAACAGGGCTACCTTGGCGGTGACGGATTCATGGAGGCGATCACGTTGACCCCTCCGCCCGGTGATGACCGGTTCGGATCTCCGCATCCGCACAAGCGGATCGATGCGGTAATCAACAACAACCACCGCAACTTCTACATCTTCGGCGTCATGCGCCGCGAAACGATGATGCAAACCCGCTTGCACGGACCGTTCTACGGAGGAGACCGAACGCTCCTCGTCGAGATGGCCATGCGGGGGACGTTTCGAAAAGTCCCGGAACAACTCTTCGCCTCGCGAAGCCACGCCAAGAATTCGGGGCGCAACGGCCTCAACTTCGAAGAGCTCAAGCAGCACGGAGCGAAGGATCTATCGTTCGCGAGTCAAGTGATGAAGGGCTACGTCAGTGCCATCAGGGCCGCGGGTGTAGATCGCGCTGAGGAGCTTCGGAGTATGGCCGTCGTGGCGAAGAAGTTCAAACAACCCACCCGCATGCTTCGCGGCTGGTAGGAAGACGGCATGGCCATTTATGCACTGGGCGATGACGCCCCAGAAATTCACCCAGACGCGTACATCCACCCCGACGCCGTCATTATTGGACGCGCTGTCATCGGACCCGAGTCCTCGGTGTGGCCATGTGCGGTTATCCGCGCCGATGACAACATCATTTCGATCGGCGCTCGAACATCGATCCAAGACGGAGCGATCCTGCACTGCACCGAGGAGTATGCGACGACCATCGGTGACGACTGCACCATTGGTCACAACACCCATCTCGAGGGCTGCACGTTGGAGGATGCTTCTCTAGCTGGGTCCGGTGCGATCGTGCTTCATGGCACCGTGATCTCCTCGGGCGCACTCGTCGGCGCCAACGCTCTGGTAGCGGGCGGCAAGGTGATCCCACCCAACGCGATGGCTTTAGGCGTTCCAGCGACAGTGCGTGAAGATGCCCATTCGGTTGAGCTCAACCTCTTGAATGCCCAAAACTACGCTGCGCGCGCTAAGCGCTACCTTGCTGATCTCCGCCAAATTGACTGAAAAATCAACGGATTTGACGGATCTTACTATTTGATCAGGGACTTTGGTCCCCGTACGTCGTACTCGTACCATAGGATCACTTAGGCAGATGCAAAGGGAGGAGGAGCGTGGCGCTCCAGCGGGCTTCCAAAACGACATTGCGAGTGGCCATGATTGGCACTCGCGGGATCCCTGCCAACTATGGCGGGGTCGAGACTGTCGTTGACGTTTTGGCGCGCGAACTCGTCTCTCGCGGCCACGAAGTCACGGTGTTTTGCCGCTCCGAGGACTACGAGCACCACCCGTCCATGATCGATGGGGTTCGTCTGGTGTATTTGCCAGCTGCAAAGTCCCCGGGAGTGGGGGCCATGACACACGCGCTTCGTTCAGCGATGTTCTGTTTCGGCCGCGACTTCGACATCATCCATTTTCATGCGATCGGACCAGGACTCATGTCGCTGCTGACCCGTCCGCTCTCCCGAGCCACCGTGCTCGTCACCGTGCACGGTCGAGACGACAGGCGTGAGAAGTGGGGTCGAACCGCCAAGAAGGTCCTCCGGTTCGCCGCCAAGGTAAGTGCTCGCATCCCGCATTCGACGCTGGTCGTCAGCGGCACTCTCGCCGACGAGTACGCAGATGAGTTCCGTCGCACGACGACCGTAGTGCCCAACTCGACCCACCCGATCAAACACGTTGAACCAGGACCGACCCTGGGGCGCCTGGGTCTCACCGCGGGTAAATACTTTGCCTCTGTCGGTCGGTTGGTCCCAGAGAAGGCTCCCCACGAGACCATCGACGCATACCGCAAAGCACTCACCACGATGCCGTTGGTCATCATCGGCGGTGCCGCTGGCACCGAGGACTACGTTGCGCACCTCCACCAGCTGGCTGAGGACTCCCCGAATCCCATCATCTTCACCGGTGCTGTGTACGGCGACGAACTCGCCGAACTCATCACCAACGCAGGAGCGTTCGTGACATCGTCACATCTTGAGGGCCTCCCCACGGCGTTGATCGAAGCTGGACGTGCGGCGCTACCGATTATCGCGAGCGACATCGCTCCACACCGAGAGATCCTCGATACCGACGTGGGTAGCGACGGCCGACGTATCTACAGCAAAGGCGACACCGACTCACTGTCGAAGATGTTCACCCTCGTTGAGGGGAACCTACCTGACGAGCAGTTCGGGGCCAAGTTATTTGCGTCAGTTCTGGACGATCGTTACGACCCGGCTCGCACCGGTGAAGTCCACGAGCAGGCGTATTGGGCGGCGATCGGCCAGCGCCGCCGCCGCAAGGTTCCTACAGGCTGATCTTCAGGCCTTCGGCCGCGCCGATTACCTTCACCGACCTGGACATCGCTGCGGTCGTCTCTACGAGGCGATCAACATCCTCGTCGTCGTGGAGTGGGTCGTGGTGGAATAAGGCGAGTGTGCTCGCATTCGCCGCCTCGGCGACCTTGAGGGCATACCGCGGGGTGCAGTGACCCCAGTCCTGACGACTATGCAATAGCTCGTCGGTGAACTGTGCGTCGTGGATCAGCACGTCTACGCCGTGGGCGAGTTCCAAGACCGAATCGGCGATATCGGTGCCGTTATCGGGCTCTTGATGGTCGGGAATGTAGGCAATCGAGAGATCGCCCATGTCGATGCGGTAACCATTCGTTTCCCCGTTGTGCGGCACAGGTCGTGCCGTTATCGACACGTCGCCGTCAAGAGCGATGTTCTCATTTGCGATCGATCGGATAGCGAACGTTGAGGGAAGATCTTCGATCGAGACCGGGAAGTACGGCGGTCGTAAGAAGCCGCCGATCGCCATCGCAAAGTCGACGTCAGGCTCGGGAGGGCCATAGACCGTGGCGGAGGATGCGGGATCGAGGAACGGAGTGAAGAACGGTAGGCCTTGCACATGGTCCCAGTGCAAATGGGTCACAAGGATGGTGCCGTCGAAGGCGTCAGGGCCACGATCGAGGCCGTAGTAGCGCAATCCTGTTCCGGCGTCGAGAATGATTGGTTTCGCGTGTTCAGACTCGATTACGACGCACGCCGTGTTGCCCCCGTAGCGCGACATGCTGGAGCAGTGGCATGGGGTCGAACCCCGAACCCCGTAGAAGGTGATAGTGGCCCCAGCCTGCACCTTCATCCTCCCTCTGGACCGTAATCCCGCTAGTTCTTATGCTTTTTCTTCCCTCACGTGTCTAAGAGGGTAAGGGATGGAAGGATCGGCAGAGCGATGATGTGACGAAGTTGACGCGATTGGTCTACATCGGAAGATGCACAAAATCGCCATCGGACTGAGCCATCCCATCGTTGACGAGGCTTGCGAGGACTCGCTCAGCTCGAACCGAATCATCAGGCCAACCCATGGCGTCCGCCACCTCATTTTGCGCGATCGGCCCGTTGGCGAGCTTGAGTAGAAAACGGCCACGACCTTGTCGATCCGACCCAGCAAAGGTCGATTGAGGAACCGAAACTCCCGCCGAACCGATCGCTGGATCGGGACCCGACCCCCGCCAACTACAACTCTCGCGCATCGGGCACTCAGAGCAGGAGGGGTTCCGCTTTGTGCATACGGATGCACCAAAGTCCAGAAGGGATTGGTTCCATTGCCAGCCTCGACCTTCCGGAACAAGGGCGTCTGCCAGGGATTGGGCCTGCTCACTAGACAGCGAGGAGCCGCCTACCCGCGCCAGAACTCTGCCCACGTTGGTATCGACAACGCCCACATCGTGCTCAAAGGCGAACGCCAGCACGGCCCGGGCGGTGTACGGCCCGATCCCCGGCAAGGACAGCAGGCCATCGAGATCAGAGGGCAGCGCTCCCTCGTGTTGATCAACAACCACCTGCGCGCAGACATGCAGGTACTTCGCTCGGCGGTTGTATCCCAACCCCACCCAGAACGCGATCACATCACCAAGTGGCGCCGCTGCGAGATGTCGCGGCGTGGGATAACGCTTAATGAACTCTCGCCATTTGGGCACGACACGTTCGATCTGGGTCTGCTGCGACATCACTTCGCTCACTAAAACCGCCCATGGATCACGGGTTTGGCGCCACGGCAGATCTCGTTGGTGCGGATCGGACCACCCCAACAGCCCCGAGACGAACAATGAATCGATCTCGCTAACCGAGAACTGCTGGTTCATATCTGCAGCGTTGCTGCCGACTGGAAGTAGGTCAAGTGGCCTAGAGGAGTTCTCATGTCCGAAGTACCGGATCGCATTCATCTCTCCCCTCCCGATATGACCTGGCGCGAACGAGAGTCCCTGCTGCAAGCCTTCGAGAGCAACTGGATCGCCCCTATCGGCCCGGCGATCGATGAGTTCGAGGCCCGGCTGCGTTCGATCACTGCAACCGAAGATGCTGTGGCGCTCACGAGTGGAACAGCCGCACTACACCTTGGGCTGCTCAGCCTTGGCGTGGGACCGGGCGACGTCGTCGTGGTGCCGACCGTGACATTCATCGCGACGGCCAATGTCGTTCGCTATGTCAACGCGATTCCGCATTTCGTCGACTGCGATCCAATTACCGGAAACATGGATCCTGCTGCGCTCGCTCAGGCACTTGGCGACCTTCAGCGGTCCGGCCACCGTGCCAAGGCGGTTATCACCGTCGATCTGTATGGCGCGTGCCCGAACTACTCCGAGATCGAACCCATCTGCAATCGCTACGCAGTTCCAATTCTTGAGGATGCCGCCGAATCGATCGGTGCCAGCCATCAGGGTCGGCCAGCTGGCTCCTTCGGAAGGCTGAGCGCGCTGAGCTTCAATGGCAACAAGCTGGTAACTACCGGCGGCGGCGGAGCCCTCGTAGGGCCACGATCACTCATCGATAAGGCGCGCCATCTGGCGGGTCAAGCCCGAATGCCAGGGCTGCATTTCGAACATGACCAAGTTGGCTACGCCTACAAGATGTCGAATCTGTTGGCAGCTGTTGGAAACGCCCAACTCGAGCGTTTGGACCTACTCGTCGGCCGTACTCGCAATATCCATCTGCGCTACTTGGAAGCCTTCCACCACTTCCCCGGCGTTGCGGTAGCGCCGCAAGACGCACACGATGGACGTGGCAATGGCTGGTTGACCGTGCTGCTGACCGATCCGACTCGTCATCGCCCAACAGCAGAAATCTGTCGGATTCTGAACGATCAGCAGATCGAGGCTCGACCAGCGTGGAAGCCGATGCACCTCCAAGCGCCGTACCAGAACTACCCCATTACCGGCGGCATCAACGCCCAGGATCACTTCCGCTGTGGGATCTGCCTGCCGAGCGGGTCGTCCATGACCGACGATGACCAGCAACGGGTGATCGACGCGATGATACGGCTACTGCGTCCTCGCCGAGGTGAACTCGAACTCGATGAGATCGACCTCAGCCGCGAGCGAGCTCGGCCACGTCCGGACAATCCGCCGCCCATTCGTCAAGTGTCCTAAGACCTTCGGGATCGATCAACTCGTCGAATTGATCGATCTCGATCAATTCCATCGATCCAGGCTGTTCATCAGCTGCGACATCGATGCCGTTGCGGGCAAGGTACGCACCCCAGAGTCGCGCCGGTAGGCGGCTACCCAACGGCATGACGATGACAACTTTGCGACCGGCTTCGCGAGCATGGTCGATCCATGCCTTGGATCCTGCAGGGCACAACACGAGACCTGGCCCCGAAGCGACCGAATCGATGACGTCCATACCTGACGACTTGCCGACGGATATCGATTCCGCTATCTCCGCGGTGGGGTCCAGCGCGAACCTGTCGGTGAGCGCCCACCCAGCATCGCAGGCGTCCAACTCGTGCAACATGTGCGCTCCCAAGCACACGATTCCCGGGGATTCGGGCTGTCGAGTAGTGAGTCGACGCAAGGCTGTGAGCAGGGCGTTCTTGTCGGAGCAGAAGGCTGACAACGCAGCCATGGACTCTGGAACCAAGATGTGTTCGGGCGCCTGTCCGGCCCTCGCTACATATCGAAGTCGCTCGATTGGATGCACACACCGACCTTACAAGCGTGTGTTGGGCATATGCATCCGCTACCGTTTCGGCCGTGGCAGTACTCGAAGGTGACCCCGAACTCGACCCGATCAACGGCGACGCTCGTCCGTTCTCCGACTGGATGACTACGTTTCCGATGCTTGCTGGTGTTATCGACCCGTATACCCATGAAAGCGCCTGGCTACTCGACACGATCAAGCGAATCTTTCATCACTACCGAGGCGCCGATGTCCGCGTGGCCTGGCTTGCAACCGGCCCGACCGATGGCGTGAAGAAATTTCTCGGCCCCTACGGCGAGGAGTTCTTGACCTTTGCCGATCCGAGCGGTGCCGCAGCTAAGGCACTCGGCGTTCAGACGCTGCCCTCTTTGGTATTGGTACGCCAAGACGGTGAGATTCTTGCGAGCGCCGAGGGATGGGACCCTCAGGCGTGGCGTGCTGTGACCACGACCCTTGACGAGCTGACCGGTTGGACCGGTCTCAACGTTCCCGGCCCCAAGGACCCCGCCCCCTACGAGGGCACCGCGCTACAAACCAGCTAGGGGCCTACCCGCAGCTGGTTACTCGAATCAGGTCAGCGGTTGGGAAGAAGATCTGTCGATCACCAAGCTGTGCCCACTCTTCGAAGGCATCGGCGTATCGATCGAGCGCATCGGGAGAATCAGCGCTGACGTGGATCCGCACGCAGCTCACGTCGCCGTCACGCCAGGCGACGAAACGGTCGTTACCCCAACCTTGCGAGATATCGAGCGCATCGTCCCGGGTGTAGATGTCCGTCAAGAGTGCAGCGACACCGGCCTGTCCCCAGATCCCCTGTTCGAACACTTCACCGTCAGCTGGCGGAAAGTCGAGCGCTTCGGCGTCATCAGCACCTGACAAGAAGGCGTCGGGGTTGACCACAGCCTCGGACGTTTCTGGTGGGTCGACGTATGCGGCATCGAGTTCGTCTTGACCGACCTCCCAAAGTGTGGCCGCGAAGTCCTCGCCGTAGTCGTAGCGACCAAATTGCAGCTCTAAGAAAGACGGCGTGAACTCGTTCAAGGAAACCGATCGCGGAATTGAGTTGCGGGCTGCAGCTTCTTCGTTGAGCTCCGCTTGAGAGAGGGTGGCCCGGTAACGGCCCTCGATGACTCGAGCCGAGCCCTCGATGAGCGCTGAGAATGTCCACGCGGTCTCGTCGTTGCTGGCACCGGAATCGTCTCGGTCTAGCCCAAAGACCTGATCTTCGAGGGCGTGTACCAGTTCATGGACCAGGACGGTCTCGGTGAAGGCGGTCAACTCACCGCTACGCAGCACGATGCCACCCGTTTGGGTGTCGTAATAGCCAACCACGCCCGCATCTCCGAAGCGGGTCCAGATCTCGTCTAGTTCCCTGCCATCGTCAATGATTCCGACCGCTTGGTAGATGTCGGTGAAGTTGGCGAAGTCTGCCGGATTGGCTTGGGCATCTCTGACCACGACTTGTTGCCACGCGTCATTGAAGCTGCCGGAGTCGAGCACAACGACTGAGGGGCGTTCGATGAAGGTCAGGCCCCGCTCGGCTTGTACGAAGGCCATCAACTCGGTAACTAATGCGTCGAGCGGTTCAACGGGTGGGCCGTCCAGCGCGTTTTCTGCCGGTGTGGCCTGCGAAGCCGTAGGCGTTTCCGACTCGCTGCCTTCATCCGATGCGGACTCATCGGATGATTCGTCCTGCACGTCTCCCGGGCTTTGCTCGGCTTCGAGCTCAACCCGTTCGGTCTCGGGTGTGTCATTCACCGGTTCGGATTCATCTTCGATGCTTGCGAGGGCGTCGGCCGAGGAGCTCTCACCATCCTGCTCACCCTCGGGGGATCCGATCTGGCGTGTCTGATCTTGAGTGTCGTCCTCGATCAGCGCGGCGGCATCCGAAGTTGCCTGGGTCGGGTTCTCCCCTGAATCCGAGCACGCGGACGCGATCATGACCAGCGCCAAAAGAGCCACGAAAACACGCATGCGTTGTCTATCGGCCATCGTTCGCAAAACCTTTGATCGGGACCGCTCTACAATGACCGTAGGCCCTGCGCAGCCAAAGAGCGCATCACCCCGGAGACAGCACAGGTCATGAGCGATATCGAACCCGAATTAGTACAGGACGAAGCGGAGGCTTCTGAAGGCGAGGGCGAAGGCGTCCCAACGATCACCGACGCCGCCAAGTTGATCCGACTTGGAACGATGACGCAGTCACTTATGAACTCAGCTCGCGAGGCTCCTCTCGACGAAGAGGGTCGAGCATTGCTCGCCCGCATCCACGGCGAAACGATGGAAGCGCTCGAGGACACCATGAGCGATGACCTCCTCGACGAGCTCAAAGAGTTCCAGTTGTGCATCGATTGCAGTGATGAGCCGCCATCGGAAGGCGAACTTCGGGTGGCTCAGGCACAGCTCGTTGGATGGCTTCAAGGCCTTCATCAAGGCTTCCAGGCCATGGCGATGGCTCAACAAGCCGCTGCCATTCAACAACTGCAACAACTTAAGCAAGGCGCACAGCCGGGGCTTCCCCAAGGGGCCGTTCCGAGCGGCGACGCAATCGACGCGTCGAGCCGCCCCGGAACCTACCTGTAGATTCCCGGAGCGTTTGACGCTCGCTGCTTATAACTCTCGCAGCGTGTCTGGACCAAAGAAGGCTTGCCACGCAAACCAGAACTCGTTGCGATGTTCGATCGGCCCCAGCTCGCTTCCCACTAGCTCGCCGTCGATTGCGACACCAACGATCGACCATGTCGAACCGGTCTGGTCATCGGTGAAGGTCTCATCACCGTTTGCGGTGAAGGTCAGCGCCTGCCCGTCGACCGAAGCCTCGTAGGCGATCGCGGAACCTATCTGGTCGGCGAGAGCAATGTTCGATGCGTCGAGCGCGTCGGTGGTGGTACCACCGGTGAATACCACGATTGGACGACCATCGACCTCGTCGTTGAGCACACCAGCAGCGACTGCTGCGTCGAATGAATAGGCGGCGACCGTCGCGCCTTCGCTGATGCCCACAACTCGGCTAAGCGCGGGAAGGCGGTCGTCGGCCTCACCGTCGAACAAGAATGGACGCGCTGATGAGCTGTACCCGGCATACGGGTTGGCTCCGTAGCTCTGACGTCCGAAACCGCTTTCACCCGCAAGCGATGCGCCTTCGGGGAAGTTCTCGGCGAACTGACGGAACGAAACGACCGAGGTTGGGACCCATTCGAGTTCGACACCAGCGTGTTCACCAACAACGGCTCCACCAGTGAGCTGCTGCCACAGCGACGTGGTTCGGTTATCCCACATCACGAGGTCGCTATTGCGAAGCAGTCCGGATACACCGAATCGCAGCACTTCACCGTCGACTCGACGGTCGAACGCGATGGAAGTGTTGCACAGCGGGCAGAAGGTGACGGCGACCGGGACATCGCCGAAGGCGTCGTTCACGATCTCGTGACGGGTCATGATCGACAACGGATAGAAGCGGGCTTCACCGTTGAGCTGCACCAAAGCACCCGGTTCATCGGGGCTAATCCATTCGGCGGCGCGCGCAACGCTTTCAAACACCGGGGCATCAATCGGTGGGATGCCGTCACGAGGATCAGGCGTTTGGAGACCACGGAGAAACTCGTCCCAGTTGTCCACCGTGCGGCGAGACCAATCGGTGTCCCATGGAAGACTGGCAAGAACCTGCGGCAAAGCAGGTGGGTCCTCGATGATCACGTTCGACTGGTCGAAGTCTGCGGTGCTGATTCCGCCGTCGGCAAACGGACCATCGAGTGGTGGGACAAATGTGGTCGTAGGCCCTTCGACGACGAAGGGTTCCTCCTCTTCGGCCTCGGCGACGGTTGGAGCGGTGGTATTGCCCGAAGACTCCTCCGCGACCTCTGACTCCGATGAACTGTCGCCGCTACTGGCCACCTCATCGAGTACGTCTGACGAACAGGCGGTTGCCAAAAGGGCGAACGCGAGGAGGGCTGGTAACAAACGCATCATGACGGTCAGGCTAACTCGGCCCGGCGAACAGGAATTCCCCACTCTTTAAGCTCTGCTAAAGGATGGGTTCGCCGTTAACCTGTCGCCATGGCAAAGATCGTCGATCTGTCTCAGCGCATCAAGTCGGGAGCCAAGGTGCTCGCGACGACCGATCTACCTGGCGTTCCCAAAGGCACGCGAGGCAAAGTTGCGATGTCCAACGGCATCACGTGGAAGCGCTATTGGGTCCGGTTCGAGAACGGCGAACTACTCGGCCATGTAGACCACGACAACATCGTCATCGAACGAGCTTGGGACCGCTTCTTCGCAGAGAAAGAGGCGGCTGCTGCGGCAGCTGCTGCTGGCGCAAGCGCCGCGGCCGATGCTGGTGGCGGTGGCGATTCCGGTGGCGGCGATACACCATTCGGTGTCCCCCAGTACCTGCTCGATCGCACCAAGGCTGCGCTCGAGAAGGCCGGCGTCACCCGCTAGCCGGGCAGCGCACTGTCTCTCCTCGAGCATCTCCCACCCGGTCAGGCGGACCCTGACGCGCTAATCGACGCGTTCTTGACCTACTCGGCGTCGATCGGCTTGAACCTCTATCCGGCGCAAGAAGAGGCGATCCTTGAACTCTTTACGGGAAATCACGTCATCTTGGCGACGCCGACCGGGTCGGGGAAGTCGATGGTCGGTATGGCCGGCCACTTCGCATCCATGGCCCGCGGGAAGCGCAGCTATTACACCGCGCCGATCAAGGCGTTGGTGTCAGAGAAGTTCTTTGCGTTGAGCCGGGCGTTGGGATCCGACAACGTGGGCATGATCACGGGCGATGCATCGGTGAATGCTGATGCTCCGATCATTTGCTGCACGCAAGAGATTCTGGCGAACATTGCACTACGTCGCGGCGCCGGTGCCGAAATCGATCTCGCCGTCGTCGACGAGTTCCACTACTACGCCGACCCACAACGCGGCTGGGCGTGGCAAGTGCCGCTGCTACAACTCCCCCAGGTGCAGTTCTTGTTGATGTCCGCGACCCTCGGCCCTACCGCACGGTTTGAAGAAGACCTCACAGCCCGAACGGGCCGCGACACCGTCACCGTGTCGAGCACCGAACGCCCGGTACCGCTCGACTTCGCCTGGCAAAACACACCGGTGCACGAATCGGTCGAATCGCTGCTCGAGTCGGGCCGAGCCCCGGCCTACGTCGTCTACTTCACGCAGAAGTCCGCGCTCGAAGCCGCCCAGTCGTTCACCAGCCTGTCGATCTGCACCAAAGAAGAGAAGGCGGCCATTCGTGAAGAAGTGGGCAACTTCCGGTTCGATACACCAATCGGCAAGGACCTCAAGCGATTCCTTTCACACGGTGTCGGGATCCATCACGCGGGCCTACTCCCCAAGTACCGGCTCCTGATGGAAAAGCTGGCCCAGCAGGGCTTGCTGAAAGTGATCGTCGGCACCGACACGCTCGGTGTTGGCGTGAACGTTCCCATTCGTTCGGTCCTCATGACGCAACTGTTCAAATACGACGGACAGCGGGTACGAATCCTGACCGTTCGCGAGTTCCAACAGATCGCCGGGCGAGCCGGGCGGAAGGGCTTCGACGACGAAGGCACCGTGTGGGTCCAGGCCCCGCCCCACGTCATCGAGAACTTGGCCGCAGAACGCAAGGCGGCAGAGAACCCAAAGAAAAAGAAGAAGGTACAAAAGAAGAAACCACCCGAACGCGGCTATGCGCACTGGACCGAGGACACCTTTGACAAGCTCGTCAACGGCTCACCCGAACCAATGGTGTCGAGCTTCAACGTCAGCCACCAAATGCTGCTGAACTTGCTCGACCGGCCTCCTGTACACGGCGACTTTGAACAACCGGGCGGCTGCGAGGCGGTGCGAGCGCTACTGCAGGACAACCATGAAAGCCGCAAGGCCCAGCGCTCACACATCCGTCGAGCGATTTCGATGTACCGATCGTTGCTCGACGCCGAAGTCGTCGAACATCTCGAAACTGCGGACGACGAGGGGCGCACCGTGCGGGTCACGGTCGATCTCCAAGACGAGTTCGCCCTGAACCAGCCACTGTCACTGTTTGCCCTCGAAGTGATCGAGAGCATGGATCGTGACGACCCCGAGCACGCGCTCGACGTGTTGTCGGTGATCGAGTCGGTGTTAGAGAACCCGGGCGCAATCCTTGCTGCGCAACTCGACAAGGCCAAGACCGATCTCGTGGCCGAAATGAAACGAGACGGGGTCGAGTACGACGAGCGCATGGATCGACTCGAAGAGGTCGAATACCCCAAGCCGCTGCGCGATGACCTGTACGAAGCCTTCAACGGATTTCGAGACAAGCATCCGTGGGTTGGCCAGGAGAACGTGAAGCCCAAATCGGTTGCCCGTGAACTCTACGAACGGGTCATGACCTTTGGCGAATACGTGTCGGAGTACGGGATGAAACGCAGCGAGGGCCTCGTCCTTCGCTACTTGACCGACTGCTATCGAGCGATGAACCAGACCGTACCGGACAGCGAGAAGACCGACGCAGTCGTCGACCTCATCGAATGGCTGGGCGAGATGGTTCGCCAAGTCGACTCAAGTCTCATCGATGAATGGGAGCGCATGATCAACCCAGACGACGACGATTCGGCGGCGGTGCAGGACAGCCGGTTCGCCTCGATCGAAGCCGCCCCCCGTGACGTCACCTCCAACAACCGTGCCTTCGCGGTGATGATCCGCAACGAGGCGTTCCGCTGGGTGCAGGTTCTCAGTCGACGCTCGAGCGACGAACTCTCTCGGGTGTCCGACCCCGATCATGCGCTGGAGATTGAGCGTGCCCGCTCGCCGCTGCGTTCGGTGGAACAGGTCGAGTCGATGCTTGCCGCGTACTTTGAGGAGCACGATGAGGTCCTGGCAGGACCCGACGCCCGCGCTCCCGAGCTGTTCCAACTGGACGTACCGATCGCCACCTCGGCAGCCGACACCGACGGCGACCGCATCGGCGTGCGACAAGTCGTGGTGGATCCGGAGGGCTTCAACGAATGGGCTCTACTCGGCTGGGTCGACATCGACCGCTCGAAAGCCGCAGGCCGAGCGGTACTGATCTTCGACGAACTCCGCCGCCAGACCTAGGCTTTTGGCGTGGTCGTCCATCTCCTTCGGAATCCTCAGGCAGGGATAGGCCGTGGGCGCACCGAAGCGCGCCACGTAGACGCGGCGCAACGACTGATGCTCGTCCTCGGCGATGACGAGCCGATCGACCTGACCAAAGGATCTCCGACGGCCTCCTCTGACGCCCTGGCCGAAGCGATCGAGGCTGGCGAGGTCGAGCGCCTGATCGTGGCTGGAGGTGACGGACTCGTGCACTTAGCCATTCAGCACCTTGCGGGCACGTCTATCCCTATGCGGGTTGTTCCCGCTGGGACCGGCAACGACTTCGCCATGGGTCTTCAACGAGCGGGCGGGCCTGCATCACCTGATGGAACGATTCCCGTCGACCTGTTGCGAGTCACCACCGCCGATAATGGCCAGCGGTGGGTTGCGTCGATTCTGATTGCGGGGTTCCCCGCATCGGTCAACCGTCGGGCGAACGCGATAACGCTGCCGCTCGGCCCGGCCGTGTACACGGCAGCGGCGATTGTTGAGCTTCCGAGGTACTCACGCATCGAGGTCGACTACGAGTTAAGCAGCGCAAGAGAAACGATCAAACGAACCACCGACGCCGGACTATTGGCGATCGGGAACACATGCTTCTTCGGTGGCGGGATGCTCGCCTGCCCCGATGCCACTCCTGACGATGGGCTCTTGCACTTCACCTCGATCGAGGGTGTGGGCAGAGCAGGAATCCTTCAGCACATCCAGCGCCAAAAGGGCGGCACCTCTGACTGGGACGAAGTGCAACGCCACGTCGGCACACGCGTCGAGCTACGGAGCCCAGGGGTGGAACTTTGGGGCGACGGCGAGCGCATCGGCCTCACCCCGGCCACGGTCGAGCTCATGCCAAGAGCACTCGTAATCGCCACAAATTAGATACTCAGCCCCTCGGAGCGTCCCGCCGCTATAAGGTTCTCTCTGCAATAACCCACCCTTGGAGGCGCAACAATGTCAGATTCACTACTCGGCGGACTCGCTCAGCAATTCAGCGGCGACACAATAGGCCAGATCGCCGGACTCCTCGGCGCCTCAAACGAGGACGCAGGCAAAGCGGTGGCCGCATCGTTGCCAATGTTGCTCGGCTCACTCGCCGGAGCAACCCAACAACCCAAGCAGGCCAACGCACTCTTCGGAGCGCTGAG
>CAYUKM010000061.1:0-16070 GCA_964445255.1 uncultured Acidimicrobiales bacterium | reverse complement strand
GCTCCGCGATCGCGGAGCTTGCCGGTGGGCAGTCCTACGTGGAAACCGCAGCGGCTTTTCTGGTTTGGTGCGCTGACCTGCATCGGTCGGCAGTTGCATGCGAAATGGCCGGTGGTGAGTTCCATCCCGGCATGACCGAGCACTTCATCATCGCTGCGACCGACTGCGCGATTGCGGCCCAGAGCGCGGTGGTGGCTGCCGAGTCGATCGGCCTTGGCATCTGTTACATCGGCGGCATAAGAAACGACCCAGCCAAGATGACCGAACTGCTGGAGCTGCCCTACCAGGTGGTTCCGCTCTTTGGCCTGTGTCTCGGGGTTCCCGACCAGGACCCCGCGCTCAAGCCCCGACTGCCGGTCTCGGTCACGCTCAAAGAAGAGACCTACAACGAGTCCGGCGACCGTGACGGAATCGAGGCCTACGACGCCCAGATGCGTGAGTACTACCTGGAACGAACCAATGGTGAGGTTGATCGAACGTGGTCAGCAGACATGTCTGCGCTTCTCGGCAAAGAGAGTCGACCCCACATGCGGCCATACCTCGAAGGTCAGGGCCTCAACATCAAGTAGAGATCAGCTAGGTGTCAAAGTCGGGCGCACCTGGCGTCTCGCCAGTGGTCGCACCCGTTGGACCAGCGCCGGCAAAGCCCTGTTGCCTCCACGCCTCGTAGGCGACCACAGATACTGCGTTGGCCAGATTCAGCGACCGGTTCGCTGGCTGCATAGGTATTGCCAGTTGTTGCTCGTCGGGGACACTCGCTGCCACCTCGGTGGAGAGGCCATGACGCTCGGCGCCGAAGACCAGAACATCGCCGTCCTCGAACGAAATCGTGTCGTAGCGGGTCCCGTGATGAGAGCTGAAGGTGAACATCCGTTGGCCCTTGAGGGCCTCGACTAGCGCGGTGAAATCGGCGTGGACCGTAAGGTCGGTGAGCTCGTGATAGTCCAGTCCGCCACGCTTGAGTTGCCGCTCGTCGAGGGAGAATCCCAGCGGCTCGACGAGGTGGAGCGATGCCCCGACGTTGGCGCAGAGCCGGATGATGTTCCCCGTGTTCGGGGCGATCTCCGGGGCGACGAGAGCGATGTGTAGCTGCACGCCCCAACGCTATAAGCCAGCCTCAAGGCTCAGAGTCTTGGGAACGATGCTTAGCTCAGTGAGTTCATCGCCGAACGGTGTGCCCGATGTAACAACGGTCGGGTACCTTGAGTGAATGGAAATAGCGAACTCGTTCACCGTTGATGAACCGATCGAGAAGGCGTGGGAGCTCCTTACCGACATTCCCTTCATTGCGCCGTGTCTCCCCGGTGCGAAGCTGACCGACGAGGCCGATGGGGTCTACTCGGGTGGCATCAAGATCAAGGTGGGTCCGGTGACCGCGGAGTACAAGGGATCCGCCGAGTTCGTGGAGAAAGACGACACAACCTTCAAGGCCGTTATCAATGGCAAGGGGCGTGACACCCGAGGTGCAGGCAATGCCCAGGCGCTAATCACGGCGCAGATGGTGCCTGTGGGGACCAGCACTCAGGTCGACATCATCACCGACTTGAAGATCTCGGGAAAGGTCGCCCAGTTCGGTCGCGGTGTTATGCAGGACGTCTCCACGAAGCTGCTCGGGCAGTTCGCAGAGTGCTTGGAAACCAAGATTGCCGAAACCAAGACCGCAGCGCCAGGTCCCGCAGCCGCAGCGACGACTGGCGCGGCTACGGCAGGGGCGGCAGCCGCAGCCCCCACGAACGGCGGCACTCCCTTGCACGATGCTGCGGCGCCTACAACTACAGCTCCAGCCACCGGAACAAGCAGTGCTACTGGCACGACCCCGACTCCTGCACACGCTGCTTCGCCAGCAAGTTCCTCCAACGACGACGATGTCTTGGACCTCGGAGACATCGGTGTCGGTAGCGCTCTTGCCAAGCGTGCTGCCCCAGCCGTCGGCGCAGTCGGGGTCTTGATGATTCTGCGATGGCTGATCCGGAGGTTTCGCTCCTCCGGCAGCGAGTAGTACGCCGCAATTGGTCTAGCCCCTCACCAACGATTTGGGGAGCTAGTGTTGTGCAATAGCTACAGGTCAGTACGGTTTGGAACGGGTGGGGTCCTGAACAACATGTCTTTTGGGGGAGAATCCAGTGTTCGAATCTCGTCGTGTCGTGCGTTTACTCACGCTTTTCACAGCGCTCGCATTGTTCGCAACCGCATGTGGAGGAGGCTCCACAGACGGTGATGCCGCAGGCAGCGGCGCCACAGAAGGAGCCGAAGCCTCCGAGGGGGGTGCAGAGGGTTCTGACACCGAAGCCACAGCGGGGGCCGATGAAACTGCCGATGGCAGCGACGTCGCAAGCGCCGACGAGGTCGAAGCAATCCAACAAGGCGGAACGATCCGGATGGCGCTTCAAACCGAGGCTGGGTCCCTGAACCCAACAAATACCCCATTCAATCGAGCCCCGATTCTTCTCGGCACTGCGATCTTCGACACCTTGGTCGTGGTTGACGCCGACGGCAATTGGCACAACAACCTGACCGAGTCGTGGACACCATCGGACGATTTCTCCAGCTGGGATGTCACCTTGCGCGAGGGCATCTTGTTCAGTGACGGAACGCCGCTCAACGCCGACGCGGTGATCCGAAATTTGGAAGCGTTCCTCGGCGATCCGCTCGTTTCGTTGGTCTTCCGGCCAGCCTTCGATCCAGATACCCCGATCGAGCGTATCGACGAGCTCTCCTTCCGTCTTCGCGGCAGCTCCCCCAATGCGAACCTTCCGTTCTTCTTTGCCGAGCAAGTAGGCATGGTCGGCTCGCCCGCATGGCTCGACGCTCGCGACGCCGACCCCTCGCTTGACCAATTGCCCGTCGGTGCGGGTCCGTACATGATCGAGAGTCGAACCCAAGACCAACAGACCGTGCTCGTTCGCAACCCGAGCTACTGGGGTGAGCCAGGAATCGTCGACCGCTTCGAGTTCTTCCCCGTGCCACAAGGTTCAGCACGAACTGACCAGCTGTTGAGCGGCGACGTCGAGATTACCCACACAACCGACACCGCCGGTGTGCTTTCACTGCGAGACGA
Organism: uncultured Acidimicrobiales bacterium; assembly: GCA_964445255.1. Taxonomy (GTDB): domain Bacteria; phylum Actinomycetota; class Acidimicrobiia; order Acidimicrobiales; family SHLQ01; genus SHLQ01. The sequence goes on along the minus strand of CAYUKM010000061.1, from coordinate 13,012 downwards.
GGGCGATTCGATCACCCGTATCGAAGACAACAGCGGCGAGGAGTTCACCTTCCTGCTGAACGCTGGAGTGGCTCCATTCGATGACATCCGTGTGCGCGAGGCAGCAACCGCTGCGTTCCCGAAGGCCAGCTACGTCGACTTTCTCGTGGGAGAAACCGGTCTTGAAGCCGAGACACTCTGGTCGGTCGAAACACCGTGGCACGTTCCGGGAATCGAGCAGCCCGACGATCGCCCAGAGATCGCCGGTCCGTTGATCGAGGCCTACTGCGCCGACGTTCCCGAGCAGTGCACAGACGGTCGTGTCGATATCGAATTCCAGCACGACATCAGCCAGGCGCTCGACGAGATCGCCGCCTTCGTGGGCGACCCGTGGTCGGAGTTCTTTAACATCACCCTCGATGTGGTTCCGAACGACCAGCACATCCAGCAGGTCACCCTCGGTCTCTACGACGTTGCCACCTGGCGCTATCACGGCTTCTCTGATCCAGAGGTCGATTCAACCTTCCTGTCGTGCTCAACGATCGGAGCGCTGTCGGTCAACTTCGCTCGCAACTGCAACGAAGAGCGCGACGCGCTGTTCGCCCAACAGCGACTCACCACCGACTTCGATGAGCGGTACGCAATCTGGGAGCAAATCCAAGAGAACTTGCGTGACAGCTTCCAGTACATCGTGATCAACCACACCAACTGGGTGATCGGGGCCGATCCAGCAGTTGGAGGTATCTGCGACGCCACCACCCCAGAAGGCGTGGAGTTGCCGTGTCAGAACGGCGGCGTGATCCGGTTACCGCAGTTGTTCTTGACCAACTAAATCCGCGAGAATCGACCCGCGATGGGCTTCGTACTTTCTCGACTGTTTCAGATGGTGCTGGTCGTCATCGCGGTCACGTTTCTCGCCTTCAGCGCGCTCAACTTTCTCGGTGATCCGCTCTTCTTGATCGTCGGCCCGATCGCCGAGGCCGACCCCGCAACGCTGAGCGAACGAGACCTAGCGTCGATCGCCGAAGCGGAGGAGACGTTCGCCCTCGACGAACCATTCCTGGTTCGCTATGGCCTGTGGCTCGGCAATCTGGTCCAAGGTGATTTCGGTCGAAGCATCGCCAACGAGACGACGGTGTCATCGATCCTCGCACAGCGGGTCCCGGTAACAGCACTGCTGATGGTGATGGCCCAACTCATCGCGGTAGTCGTGTCGATCCCGTGGGCGGTGTGGAGCGCGTCAAAGGCCAACCGGTTTGTCGACAAAGCATCGACCGTTGTGTCCTTTGCCCTGCTCGGCTTACCGGTCTTTGCACTATCGGTCATCTTGTTTTGGCTCTTCTCCATACGGCTCAACATCTTCCCGACCCGATACGACGACAGCACGTTCCTCACCCAACTCTGGTCGCTGTTCCTACCATCGGTCGTCTTGTCGATCCCACTCATCGCTACCTATCAACGTCTTCTACGCACCGACCTGATCGCAACACTGCAGGAGGACTTCATCGCGGTTGCCAAGGCCAAGGGCATGTCAGCGCGCCACATCCTCTTTCGTCATGCTCTTCGCCCTTCGCTGTTCTCGATGTTGACCGTCTTCGGCATCCAGACCGGAGCGCTCATCGGTGGATCGATCATCGTCGAGCAGTACTTCACGGTGCCCGGCCTCGGGTTCACGATTATCGAGGCAATCTTCGGCGATGACTTCCCCGTGGTACTGGCGATCGTGGTCGTCGTGTCGGTCGTGTTCGTCGTCGTGAACTTCCTCGTCGACTTGTTGTACTCGTTCCTCGACCCTCGGGTGCGGGCCAATGTCTAGCACCGTCACCCCCGATACCTCAGCCGCCGTCGAACAGGTCGAGTCCCGTTCCGTCGCTCGCCAACTCGGCTTCGGGTTCTGGCTGAGCTCAGCGTTCGTTCTGTTGATGGTGGTGCTCGCCCTGTTGGCACCCGTCCTCCCGATCGAAGATCCAAGTGCCACCGCCGTCGGCGAGCAGTTCGAAGGTCCTCGCCCAGGCCTGTGGTTCGGAGCTGACATTCTCGGCCGAGACGTCTTCTCGATCACCATTTGGGGTTCACGCATCTCCCTGCTCGTGGGATTCATCGCGATCGTCGTGGGCTTCGTCATCGGTGGTCCCATAGGCATCGTGGCCGGATACTTCCGCGGGAAGTTCGACCAGTTCGTGTCGTTCGCGTTCGCCACGCTGCTCTCGTTCCCGGCGCTCATCCTCGCAATCCTCATCACCACGATCCTGGGCCGCACCGTGTTCTGGGTGTCAATCTCGCTTGGCATCTTGGCGATCGCTCCGGTCGGCAGGCTCGCACGAGCACAGACACTCGTCTTTGCCGAGCGAGAGTTCGTCACCGCCGCAAGGGTGCTGGGCGCAAGCCACCTTCGTATTCTCACCCGGGAGATCTTCCCCAATGTCGTGATCCCCATGTCAGCCCTTGCCCTGCTCGGCATGGGTATCGCCATCGTCGCCGAGGGCACGCTCGCCTTCCTCGGCATCTCGGTGAGCGGCGCGCAAAGTTGGGGTAACCAGATCGCCGAAGCGAGCAGTACCCGCAACCTGCAGGAAGGTCCGCACGCGGCGCTGGCTCCGATCGGCGTGGTCTTCCTAACGGTGCTGTCGCTGAACTACGCAGGCGACCGACTCCGCGAGGTCTTCGACACCAAAGAGCTCAACTTCTGATGGCACCGCTCCTCGAGATCGACGACCTGTCGGTCACCTTCGACACGCCAGCAGGCGATGTCCATGCGGTAAAGAACCTGTCTCTGTCCGTTGAGCGCGGCGCTGCGTTGGGAATCGTGGGGGAGTCGGGGTCTGGAAAGTCGGTATCGATGAAAGCCGTGATGGACCTGCTCCCGTCGAAGGCCGACATCACCGGAGACATCCGCTTCGACGGCACTCCTATCGCATCGATGGACAAGGCGCGACGGAAGCACTTCTACGGCGTCGACGTGGCCATGGTCTTCCAGAACCCCATGACCTCGCTGAACCCGGTGAAACGCATCGCCGATCAACTCACCGAGGGGATGAAGTTCCACCAGGGCATGTCGAGCTCAGCGGCAAACGACCGAGCACACGAACTACTCGACCTCGTTCGATTGCCCGACCCAAAGGGGCGAGCACGGCAGTACCCACACGAGCTATCCGGCGGTATGCGTCAGCGTGTGGTGATTGCCATGGCTTTGGCGAACAACCCGCAACTGCTCATCGCAGACGAACCGACCACCGCACTCGATGTCACCGTCCAGCGAGAGATCTTGGATCTCCTCGATGGTCTTCGCCACGACCTTGAGATGGCGATGATCTTGATCACCCACGACCTCGGCGTAGTCAGTGACCGAAGCGACAATGTCGTGGTGATGTTCCGCGGCGACACCATGGAGACCGTGCCCACAGCGAATCTCTTCGATGATGATCGCCACCCGTACACGCGGTCGTTGCGTGATGCGATGCCCGACATCACACAGGCCCGCGGCGGCGATCCATCCGATGAGGCTGAAGGGACCGACGGCCCGCTCGCTCACCTTCGCGGCGACGAGGCGATGATTCGAGCCGAGCACCTCACGGTCGACTACCCCGGGCCTCGCCGGACGACGTTCCGAGCCGTCGACGATGTGTCCTTCGATGTCATGGCGGGAGAGACTCTCGGCATCGTGGGAGAGTCCGGTTGCGGCAAGTCCACGACAGCGAAGTCGATCATGCAGATCCCACCGCCAACGTCGGGGGCCATCCGCTACGGCGGCACCGACCTGTCGTCGCTCGACAAGGCCGGATTGCGGAAACTGCGCACCGACCTGCAGCTGATCTTTCAGGACCCGATCTCCGCGCTCAACCCACGCCGTTCGGTATGGGACATCATCAGCGAGGGCGTCGAGATCTGGGGTACCCAGGCCAAGTGGACCGACGAGCGACTTACCGGACTTCTGGAGCGAGTCGGCATCGACCGAGCTCATCGGGACCGCAAGCCTTTTGAGTTCTCGGGAGGTCAATGTCAGCGAATCAACATCGCCCGAGCGTTGGCGCTCGACCCCAGCGTGTTGATCTGCGATGAGCCGGTCTCGGCACTCGACGTCTCGGTCCAGGCCCAAGTGCTCGAGCTTCTCGATGAGCTCAAGGCCGAACACGAACTCACGATGCTATTTATCTCGCACGACCTCGCCGTGGTCCGCAACATCGCTGACCGAGTGATGGTGATGTACTTCGGCAAGGTGGTCGAGATCGGCGACACCGACTCGATCTTCGAGCGAGCCGAGCACCCCTATACCAAGCGTCTTCTCGCCGCGGTCCCAGGCTTAGAAGCGCTGGCCGAAGGCGCGCTCGGCGGCGACGGGGAAGCAAGCGACGAGTTCTGGAAACTCGACAGTTGCCCACATGGTCCCGATGACGCGCCGATCCTCCAGCGTCGAGGCCCCGACCATTTCGTCGCCTGCCACCACGGCGCTAATTCTGTGGTCCAAAACCAGTAACTATCGCTGAAAACGGACCACAGATTTTGAGTCCGTAGTTCTGTGGTCGAAAACCAGGCCATAGCGCCGGAAATGGACCACAGATTTCTTAGCGGCGGGGGGCGAGTTGCTTCTTTGTGAGGCCTAGATCGGTGACGGACGTGGGGAGTGGGTCGTCGCGCACGAGTGAGCCCGCTATCTCGCCTGCGGCTGGTGCCGTGACGATGCCACAGCCACCCTGGCCGACCATCCAGAGGAACCCATCCGTCGCGTCGTCCCAACCGAAAACCGGATTGCGGTCGGGTGCGAACGTGCGAAGGCCAGCCCAGGTGGTTGTCACCGAACGAAGGTCCAGTGACGAGATGGTGTTGATCCGCTCGATCGCTAGCGCAATGTCGAGTTCCTCGGGGCGTGCGTCGCACGGTTCGGACTCCTGTTCATCGCTCAGTGAGCACAGAAGCTGCGATCCGGCTTCGGCCTTGAAGTAGCACTCGAGGCCCGGGATCGACGAGTAGATGAAGGGCCACCCCGTGGGGTCGATCGGCGAGCGAGCGGTAAAGGCTGTTCGGCGCTTAGGTTGCAGCCCGACTGGAGCGACCCCACATGAGGTCGCCACCACATCGCCCCACGCGCCAGCTGCGTTGATGACGATGTCGGCGCGAACCTCACCGGCGTTCGTCGTAAGCACCCAGCCCGCTCCGTCGCGAACACCCTTCGTTACCCGTGCGGATCGCAACACCTCAGCACCGTCTCGTCGGGCGTTTCGCAAGAAGTATTGGTGCACGGCCATCACGTCGATTGAGCCGGCTGTTGGTTCCAGCATTCCGACCGTGATCGCGTTCGTGTCGATCACCGGGCACTGCTCGGTCAGTTCAGTACCTTCGATGATTCGAATCGATGGGGTCACGCTCTGACCGGCCTTTGCGCTCGCTACGACGACATCACGGTTCGTTTCGTTGCCGACCGACAGCACCGGCATCGGTTCAACGAAGCACATCGGCATGCCTTTTACGTCGTGTTCAGCATCAAAGAACGGGCGACTCGCCGTACTCAACCGGTGAAACACCGGTCCGCCTTCGTTCTCGATGTACACGGCGGCGGATCGTGAGGTGGTGTGATATGCCAGCTCGCTCTCCTGTTCGAGGAGGCATACCTCGTGTGATGAGGCGATAGCCGCTGCAGCGGATACGCCCGCGATGCCACCGCCGACGATGGCGACCTCGGTGCGATGCGTGTCGCCGGTGCCCATGGATTGAGCTAACTACGGTTGGCGTTCGTCGCACAAGTTCCTCCTAAATTGGTAAGCCATGACCACTGGCGCCGACAACCAATCTGGCGACTACAACATCGTCGATGACGGCACCGTCTACAAGATCGCGACCGGGGTCGGGAATGATGACATCACGGTGGTCCAACTTCCCGACGGTAGCGCCACTGTCACGATCAACGGTCACGAACTGACGCTCACTCCTGACCAAGCACGGCGTCTCGAAATCGACGCCGGAGCCGGCAACGACATCATCACCGTCCACGGTGCTAGCGACCCCACTAGCACCGCGGGAGTCGTCATTCACGGCGGAGGTGGTAACGACCAAATCATCGGCGGTCCTGGCGACGACACTTTGTCGGGCGGGCCGGGCCGCGACTACATCGACGGTGGAAGCGGCGACGACACTCTGTTGGGCGGGCGTGGCAAAGACACCATCTATGGCGGTCTTGGCCACGACGAAGTCAGCGGTGGCGCTAGCCGCGACTACATCGACGGCGGCCCGGGCCACGACCTCCTTAAAGGCGGTACCGGGGATGACTTCCTTTCCGGTGGCCATGGCGTTGACGACATCGACGGCGGCCCCGGAAACGACATTGCCGCCGGCGGTGCTGAGGTGGATCGGTTCGCCTCGATAGAACGGGTTCACGACGAGTTCGTCCCGACTTCTGGCTCGTCGATCACCATCGAGGGAGCTCCGGAGTTTGTCGCCAGGGTCGAAGCTGACTTGGCCACCCTGCGTTCGCTCCCGGAGGGACGTGCGCTACTCGACAGCCTCGATGAATCGGGGCATCGGACCGTCATCAAACCATCAACCACCGGCAAGAACTCCGCCGTGATCCCCAAGGGCGACGAGGTCCGGTGGCAATCCGATGGCACCCCAGGCGTTGGCCGCAACGCCACCGTCAAATACAACCCAACGAGCAACCGTCGTCCCGGACGCGAGTTGTACAAGCAGCGCCCCCCAGTCGTCGCCCTCTACCACGAGCTCATCCACGCCGACGACGTCGTGAACGGCACCGTGCGAGAAGGCTGGTCGGTGCAAGTGGATGAAAATGGCGATCTAATCCCCGGCAAGTCGGGAGAACCTCGGAGGGCTCGCAACAGGGAGTTGGACGCAGTCGGGCTGCCCTTTGACGAAGACAACAGCGCCCACGACAAGTCCGAAGCCACGATGGATCCCGCCGAACTTGAGTCCAATACTCGAGACATCACCGAGAACAAGTTCCGAGAAGACATCGGCGAATCGGAGCGGTTTCGGTACTAGGTCAGCATGCCAACGTCCATCACGGCTTATTACCGGAGGGTAAAGGTCGTGTTGCAGACGGGCTACCCGCTTTGTGCGAACTATTGCCGGCGAAGTACCGTCTTACGTTCCCCCGGTGTATCCGAACACATCGACACAACCCCCGAGATGTAGGCAGTGACTCGACCATCAAGCCCGTATCCACAACAGTCGTCCGGACCGCCAAAGCTTCTCGTAGGGGTATGGCTGATCGTAATCGCCATCGTTGGCCTTGCTTCGCCAGCATTAGCCCAAGACGATGACGGTGGTGGCCAAGGTGTCGTGACGACGCTGCGCTTCGAAGATGAAACCGGCGAAGACGTGTTCGTCCAAGGTGCCGTCGTCACCGTCGACGGCGTCGGTGACGGTGTCTCCGACGAGAACGGCATGATCAACATTGCCGTCCCTGAAGCTGGTGAATACACCGTGACGATCGATCCAGCCAGCCTTCCCGCTGGTGTTTCATTACGTGCGCCTGATCGTGCGAGTGTCATGGTGCTGGTAGAGCAAGGTCAGAACCGAACCGTTCTCTTCGCACTGCAATCCGAGGCTGGCGTCGCGGCCGCAGCTGCAGAGGGCAGCGGTATCGGGCGTCGAATCGCACAGCTCAGCGCCGAGGGCCTCAAACAAGGTCTCTACCTTGCGATGGCCTCCATCGGCCTGTCGCTTATCTACGGAACCACCGGCCTGGTGAACTTCGCCCACGCGGAGATGGTTACATGGGGCGGGTTGGCGACCTACTTCTTCAACTTCTACGGGCTTGCCGGTGTGGCCGGAGTCCTCGCCCCGTTACCCGGCCCGTTCGGCGACGGTGTGAATCTGGTGTTTGCGATTGTGCTCGGGATGATCGCGGGCGGCGTCTTGGGGTATTTACTCGACCGCACGCTCTTCAGAACACTTCGCGGGCAAGGCGTTGGCTTGATCGCACAGATGGTGATCACCATCGGCCTTTCGATCGTGCTCCGATACCTCTTCTTGTACTTCTTCGGTGGCGGTCCACGCTCGTTCCGAGACTTCTCCGCTCAAACAGCGCTTCAACTCGGCCCCGTCCAACTCGTGCCGAAAGACATCATCGCGATGAGCGTTTCGGTCGGCGTGCTGCTCATGATCGGCGTGCTCTTGACTCGAACCCAAATGGGTAAGGCCATGCGTGCCGTGTCCGATAACAAGGATCTCGCCGAGTCATCGGGAATCGACGTGCAGCGAGTGATCGCAACCGTGTGGGTATTCGGTGCCGCCGCAGCAGCTCTCGGTGGTGCGTTCTTTGCACTCGACCAAGCCAAGTGGGACTTTGGCTTTCGCATCCTGCTCCTTATCTTCTCGGCGGTAACACTCGGCGGTCTCGGCACCGCCTACGGCGCACTGCTCGGAGCGCTGGTCATCGGGATGGTCATCAACCTGTCGACCTTGGTGATCGACGCGGAACTCAAGAACATGGTCGCACTGCTCGTGATGGTTCTTGTGTTGATGTTCCGTCCTCAAGGTCTCCTCGGACGCTCAGAGAGGATCGGCTAGATGGGTATCGACTGGGGCATCATCATCCAGCAGTTCTTCTCGCAGGCCGTTGGTATCAACGCGATGGTCTTCGCGATGGCAGCGATCGGGTTGAACATCCACTTCGGTTACACGGGCTTGTTGAACTTCGGCCACGTGGGCTTTATGGCGGCGGGCGCCTACGGCGTCGGCATGACCGTGTTCTGGCTCGACCAGAGCTTGTGGCTCGGCATTCTGGTCGGCATCGCGTTGCCCACGATCATGGCCTTGATCCTTGGCATCCCAACGTTGCGGCTTCGGGCCGACTACTTGGGCATCACCACCATCGCGGCCTCGGAGGCGCTTCGAATCTTCGTCCGTTGGAGAGGCAACCAGGAGCGAACCGGCTCCTCGGGTGGCATCAACGATTTCGCTGACGAATTCTTTGAGTTCAACATTTTCACCCGTCCAGGAACCGAAACCTACGACTTCGCCCCGTTCGGCCTGACGATCTTCCAGTTCCGTGCCGGAGACCTATGGGTGCTGTTGATCGGATGGACCCTCGTCGCCTTCTTCTTGTTGCTCACGTGGCAGCTCATGCGAAGCCCATGGGGTCGCGCCCTCAAGTCGATCCGCGAGGACGAAGACGCTGCACGAGCCCTCGGCAAGAACGCCTATGCCTACAAACTGCAAGCACTGGTTCTCGGCGGAGTGATCGGTGGAGTCGCTGGCATGTTGCAGGTCATCTCCCGCCAATCCGTGCAGCCGGACACGTTCAACCCCGTGATCACCTTCCTCATCTGGACGATCCTGATCATCGGCGGTGTCGGCAAGGTCGCCTCACCGGTGGCCGGATCCATGATCTATTGGGGGCTTATATCCGGACTGATCACGTTCATGCGCGAACTCATCGGCACTGACTTCGCCCCCGAACTCGAACGCTTCTTGAGCCTGTCGGTGCTCAACGTCGACCAGCTGCGATTCGTGATCTTCGGTGGCGCACTCATGTTGTTGATGTGGTTCCGTCCGCAAGGTGTCTTCGGCAATCGAGAAGAGATGGCCCTCGATGACAGATAACACCGACGACACCACAATCGCAGTCACCGACCCGGACGCGGACCAGATCGTCCTCGGTTCTACCGCTGGCGGTGGCGGTGCCGGCGCAGCTGAACTCGAGAACATCCCGAACCCGGTCGCTGGGGTATTCGACGACGTCGATCCGACTCCCGGAAGTGTGAAGCCCGACGAGATCCTCGTCGCAAAGAATGTTGTGCGCCAGTTCGGTGGTCTAACCGCGGTGGATGTTCAGGAAGTGCGAATTCAGCGTGGCGCTATCACCGCATTGATCGGCCCGAACGGTGCTGGCAAGACGACCTTCTTCAACTTGCTTACCGGGTTCGATACGCCCAACGAAGGCGATGTGTCGCTGAACGGCAAGTCGATCAATGGTGTGGCCTCACACAAGCTCGCGGCACGTGGCATGGTGCGAACGTTCCAGCTCACGAAGGCACTGTCACGCCTGACCGTGCTCGAGAACATGAAGCTCGGAGCCAAGGATCAACCGGGCGAGAAGTTCCTGTCCGCGTTGTTCTCGCCGCTGTGGCGTAGTCGTGAGGACGAAGTTGAAGCCGACGCTCGAGACCTGCTCGATCGATTCAACATGACCCACATGTCCGACGAATTCGCTGGCACCCTTTCCGGTGGTCAGCGAAAACTGGTCGAGATGGCCCGCGCGTTGATGACCGACCCCGAGTTGGTCATGCTCGACGAGCCGATGGCAGGGGTGAACCCGGCACTGACACAGTCGCTTCTTGGCCACGTCAAGAAGCTTCGCGCTGAGGGACGCACGGTCATCTTTGTGGAGCACGACATGGATGTCGTCCGCGACATCTCCGACTGGGTTGTGGTGATGGCTGAAGGCAAGATCATCGCCGAAGGCACCCCTGACGCAATCGCTGCGAACCAAGCGGTGGTCGATGCGTACCTCGGTTCACATCACGACACCGAGCTGTCCTTCGATGACGAGGAGGAATAGTAATGAGTGACGAATTCCTCGTACACGTCGACAACATCGTGGCCGGATATGTGCCCGAGGTAGACATTTTGAACGGCTGCTCACTCGAGCTGTCACCTGGCGAACTCGTCGGGATCATCGGCCCGAACGGTGCCGGCAAGTCAACGTTGCTCAAGGCACTCTTCGGCTTGCTCGACGTGCGCAAAGGCACAGTCACCTTCAAAGGTGAAGACATCACGGGTCTCACCGCTCATGAACTGGTGAGCCGCGGCATCGGCTACGTACCGCAAAACAACAATGTGTTCCCCTCTCTCACGATCTCGGAGAACCTCGAGATGGGAGTATTCCTCCGTCCAAAGACGTTCAAGGAACGACTCAACTTCGTGACCGACATGTTCCCTCGACTCGGGGAGCGTCTCGGCCAGCGCGCCGGATCGCTCTCGGGCGGTGAGCGCCAGATGTTGGCCATGAGCCGAGCGCTCATGATGGATCCACAAGTGCTGCTTCTCGATGAGCCTTCCGCCGGCCTTTCGCCGGTGCTGCAAGACCAGGTGTTCATCAACACCAAAGAGATCAACAAGGCCGGAGTAGCGGTGGTGATGGTCGAGCAGAACGCGGCCCGCTGTCTACAGATCTGCGATCGTGGCTATGTGCTCGACCAAGGCACGAACGCCTACACCGACACCGGGCGGAACCTCTTGACCGACCCGAATGTGATCGCTCTATACCTCGGCACATTGGCGCAGCAGAACCGTTAGAGCCTAGTTACCGCCAGGTAAACGTCGTGTTGCGAAAAGTACTGGCCGCGTTGAGCGCTGATTGAAAGCGGTCTAAGGTAACGCGACTATGCCCGGCCCACGGAGGGGCGAGGGTCCTGGGATGAAAGGTCCTACCTATGTCAAAACGACTTATGAAAATATTCGCCATGTTCTTGGCGCTAACCCTGGTCGCCGCTGCCTGTGGTGCTGACGATGCCGTCTCTGACGTCGCTTCCGACGCAGCCGATGCTGCTGGCGATGTTGCCGACGAGGTCGAAGAGGCCGTCACCGGTGACGACGAAGACGAAGCTATGGAAGATGATGAGGACGACGCTGCTGCTGCTGGCGGAGAGGGTGGCGAGCTCGTTATCGGCACCATCCTTCCTGTCACCGGCGACCTTGCGTTCCTCGGCCCAGCCGAAATTGGTGGCTCGAACCTCGCTGTTGAAGACATCAACGCCGCAGGCGGCGTCTTCGGTACCGACGTAGTCATCCTTCAGGGTGACTCCGGCGATACCACCACCGACACCGCAAGTGTCGAGGTTGACCGCCTTCTCGCAGAGGGCGCTGACGCCATCATCGGTGCAGCTTCTTCGGCTGTTTCGCTGACCGTGATCGACCGCATCACCCAGGCAGGCGTGATTCAGTTCTCGCCAGCGAATACCTCACCTGACTTCACCACCTACGACGACAACGGCTTGTACTTCCGTACCGCTCCTTCGGATCTCCTCCAGGGCCGTGTTCTTGCCAACCAGGTCCTCGACCAGGGCAACGCGACCGCTTCGGTAATCTTCCGTCAGGAAAGCTATGGAACCGGTCTTGCTGACGCATTCCAGGAGAACTTCGAAGGTGCCGGTGGCATCATCGACGAGTTCCTCGCATACGCAGTAGACACCGACACCTTCGACGCAGAGATCGACGCACTCGTAGCCGCTGGCTCCGAGGCAATCGTCGTCATCGGCTTCGCTGAGTCGGCCAACATCGTTACCGCAATGAACGAGCGTGGCATTGGCCCAACCTCTGACACGAACGTATGGGGCGTTGACGGCAACGCTGGTCTTAACGGCGAGCTCGAAGATCCATCGATCCTCGAAGGCTTCCGCCAGACCGCACCTTCGGTTGACACCGGCGACATCCCTGACTTCATCGATCGCCTCCAGGCTGAAATCGGTGAGGACGAGGCAATCATCTTCGGTGCCGAGACCTACGACGCAACCATCATTACCGCTCTCGCAGCGGCTGTTGCTGGTAGCGACGGTGGCGAGGCAATCGCAGCTGAGGTCAACGACGTCACTCGTGGCGGAACCAAGTGCACCTCATTTGCTGAGTGCATCGAGCTTGTTAACGCTGGCGAAGACATCGACTACGACGGCCTCGGTGGCCCATATGAGTTCGTAGACGCTGGCGAGCCTGCTGCTGCATCGTTCCAGGTCAGCACCTACGGCGTCGATGGCGCCGACCCAGAGCTCGACGTATTCGTCTTCGCATCGTAAGTAACGCTTGCGTAGTCCTAGTTCGCTAGGACGCAACGAAACGTGGAGAGGCCCGACCGTTTGGTCGGGCCTCTCTCTCGTTTTGGCCCGACCTCACCAATCGGGGTCAGAGCCGCTGTTAGCGAACTCGTCCGCTTCGCCCGTCGTTGGGTGCTGGCATAGGGTTCGAGGCATGGCAACGCCCGACGGTGAGTTGCAATCGAGACTGGTGGAGGGTGACCTCGATGCTGCGATGGCGGAGCTTCGAGCTCAGGGCTACCGACTCGATGTGATCATGCCTGCAGACAATC
>CAYUKM010000060.1:0-16187 GCA_964445255.1 uncultured Acidimicrobiales bacterium | reverse complement strand
GTCCCACGACTCAAGTGCGACACACGGTGGTGACAAGCCAGTGACTCGCCGCATTCCTGATGGGTCGCGCGGGTTCGGTGGGGCGTTCGTGGGTGCCAATCTCTAGGGTGATTCGGTGGCCAAGCACGTCATCGAGATCCCCGAGTGGTTGAACCTTGCATCAACGGTTCGCGGGTCGAAGATGCCGATCATGGTCGGCCCGACCGAGACCCGATGGAACACCCGCACTCCCGACGGGCCGGGCACATTGCATCTCCACCGGGTCGACGAGCGCCGGGTGGAGGCGGAGGCTTGGGGTCCGGGCGCCGACTGGATGATGCGTCAAGCGCCGAAGCTTCTCGGACACGCCGACGACCTGACCGGCTTCGAACCGCCACCGGGTCGCCTCGCCGATGCGTGGCGCGCTCGCCCGTTCCTTTTGGGTCGCACCGACCGCCTCTGGGACTCGGTCATCGGCGGCATCTTCGGTCAAAAGGTCCAGGTCCAGAACGCGGTCCGTGCCCGCCGGATGCTCGCCAAGACGTACGGCGACCCCGCACCGGGGCCGCTCGGCGGTTGGGTGTTGCCATCGCCTGAACGCACCGCGGAACTTGGCTACGTCGACCTCCACCCATTCGGTGTCGAACGCAAACGAGCAGAGATCCTTCTGCGGATGGCGCGTGAGATGCGCTTCATCGAAGACCTCGACGGACACACACCGACCCAGGTCCAAACCCGGCTGCAGCGAGTGCGAGGCATCGGGCCATGGACCGCGGCGATGGTCACGGCCACCTGCATGGGCGACGCCGATGCCGTTCCAGTGGGCGATTTCCACCTGCCCAACACCGTCGCTTGGCACCTTGCAGGCGAAGAACGCGGCGATGACGATCGGATGCTCGAACTGTTAGAACCGTATGCCGGTCACCGCTGGCGGGTACTACGCCTGGCAAAGTCTCAGGGGTCGGCTCCCAAGCGAGGGCCGCGACTCTCATTGACTGGAGATGGGTTGCACATGGAACGAAGCCGCTGATGGGGAGCGCATTCACGTCCGTCCGCATCGATGGCGAACTGCAAGACCCAGCGACTGCGGCAATTCCGGTCTCTGACATCGGCTTCATCCGAGGCTTCGGTGTCTTCGAAGTGCTCCGAGGCATTCGCGGCCACTGCGTACGCTTACAGCCCCACATCCATCGGCTCCACCGAAGCGCCGAGATGTTGGGCATCGACCTCCCCGACGATGATGACCTCACCGACTGGTGCACCCACGCAGCGAGCAAGCACGAAGACTGTGTGATCCGAGTCCTGGTCAGCCCCGGCGATGACCCCTTTGACGGTACGACTCGAGTGGTGGTGACCTCCGAGCCGACGCCATACCGAGCCAACGAATTGTCGCTGCTCCCGCTAGCGGCGCCCTGGCACAGCGATGGCGCCGAGTGGGAACTCCTTGGGGCAAAGACACTGTCGTACGCGAACAACTTTGGAGCCATTCGTCAAGCCAAGCTCGCCGGGTATAGCGATGCGTTGCTCATCGGCCGATCGGGTCGAATCCTCGAAGGCCCGACGTTTACCGTTGGTTGGGTCGTCGAGGAAGATGGCAACACGATCTACGAGACGCCGGCCATGTCGCTCGGCATCCTCGACTCAATCACCCGCCATATTGCCTTCGATGCAGCGGCTGAAGCGAGCCTGACCTTGCGGGAGGTTGAGGTCACGCTCGACCACCTCGACCGCGCTACAGAGTTCTTTGTTCTCTCCACCCTCCGTGACACCCTGTCGGTGACCCAAGTGGGGGAGCGTGAGTTCCCCGCAGGTCCTGCCGCGGCGGCTCTTCGTGAAGCGATGGGTGGCCTCATCCAACGAGAGGTCGATGCTGGGGCCCCTTGATCCCAGACGCCCCAGGTAACCTGATCGACGTGGATGAACGCCCAGCACCCTCGCCGCCCAAGTTGAAGAACCAGTTCGACGATTGGATTAACGAGACCGAACTTCCCGGCCGGACCTTGGCCTACCTAAAGACCGGGTTCCTCCCCGAAGTGCTGGCCGACAACGAGTCCGACGCCACCGTCGCCATGCTCGAGACTTGGGCTGGATGGGAGAAGGGCACCACCGAGCCACAGGCCGTACTTGAAGGGCTCCGGGAGCAAGGGCTTGGCGACTTCTTGGACGAGCTGTCGGGTTGACGAACTCGGCCGGTCGCGGCGGACCACAGTCAATCCCGAGGCCACCCGAGTGGCGCTGTGTCGACCCCGACCCCTACCGTCTCACTCCGTCATTAGACGTCGCTGGTATCGAAGCTGTTCTCGTCGACTACGAACCTGGTGAGTTGGTGCTCGGGCCAGCGGTGAAGCGTCCACCCGTTCCGGGCCGGCGGTCGGCGGTGCTCATCGCGATCTATGACGGTGAACATGGGCCGACGACAATCTTGACCCGTCGACCGAAACACATGCGCAAGCACGCCGGAGAGATCGCATTCCCCGGTGGTGGTCTTGAAGACGGCGACGATTCGCTGTGGGAAACAGCCCTACGCGAGGCCCACGAAGAGGTAGCGCTCGACCCCCGCACTCCGCGCCAGATTGGGATGCTCGACCGATTCGTCACCGGCGCCAGCTACTCGCTCGTCCAGCCGTTCATCGCTGCACTCGGCCAAGGGCCAGAGCTCACTGCTTCACCCGACGAGGTGGACGTCATCTTGCACGTGCCACTCACCGAACTAGCCCATCTAGACACTTACTGGCAAGAGGAGTGGCTCTGGGACGGTAGTTGGCGCCCCATGCACTTCTACGGCCTAGTGGGCGACACCGTCTGGGGCGCAACAGCGTTCATGTTGCACCAGCTGTTGTCGTTTCTTGGCCGAACAAGCCAAGATCCGATGTAGTTTCACTGGTTCACACCGGGACGGTTTCTGCCGATCCATAGGCATAGGCGTACAGGCGGTGATATGGAACAAGCGACGCAACAAACGGACAGCGATGAGCAGCCCCGGCTCGGTGATCGGGCGGCGCTGGTTCGGTGGTTCTTCGCGGGGTTGATCGGTGTGGTGGTCTGGGTCTGGGCGGGCTTGTTCGTTGTAGATCTCACTGGCGGGCGATGGTTCGAACCAACCACCGGAGAGCTACACAGGAGGCCGCGTTGGGGGCTTCGGTCTCGTACGTGTTGGGGACCATCGGCTTGATGATTGGTGCGCATTGGTGGGACCGTCGGCGCGTTGAGCGTTACGGGATGTCTCCGCTTCGGTTCAAGAAGACCGCTGTGGGCGCCGGTGCTGTCGCAATGCCAGTCCTCGCCCTCGTGATCAGCCTGCTCTTTACTCTGTGGAGTCTGGTTGCCTAGGAGATCGCTTCAGTGAGGGCGTCGAGTAGTTCGTCGTAGGTGTCGAGCGCTGGGAACTGCGGGAACTCGGCGATGACGTTATCCGGCGCGTGGAAGAGGAAGCCCGCGTCGGCCTGGCTCAACATGGTGGTGTCGTTGTACGAGTCGCCCGCGGCGACCACTCGATAGTTGAGCTGTTGGAACGAACGGACGGCGGTTCGCTTCGGATCGGCGATGCGCAGCTTGTAGTCGACGATGCGATCGTTCTCCACGACGAGGCGGTGGCAGAGCATCGTCGGGCGGTTCAGATGACACATCATCGGCACGCCGAACTGTTCGAACGTGTCGGAGAGGATGATCACTTGAGTACGGGTCCGTAGCTCGTCGAGGAAGTCACATGCGCCTGGAAGCGCGTCTAGTCCTTCGATGATCTTCTGGATCTGCGACATGGTGACGTCGTGTTTCGCGAGCGTGTCGAGCCGGCCCTTCATCAAGACGTCGTAGTCGGGTTCGTCACGAGTCGTGCGCCGAAGATCCTCAATGCCGGTCGCGTCGGCGATAGCGATCCAAACCTCAGGGATCAGGACTCCTTCAGCATCGAGGGCTACAAGAGACTGTTGCTGGCTCACGTCTAGTAAGTCTGGTGCATCTACGGGCCGCTGCCACACATGGGTAAGTGTGAATTGGGCAAACTTCACGCGGTCGAAATCTTGTGTCACCGGTAGTGCCCGGCCTACCACTGAATACGCAGCGGGAGCTAGCGTCGCGGCGTGGACTACGAACCGCCGATGTCGAACGATGAGTTTCGTCGAGCTGGCTATGAACTGATCGATTGGATCGCCGACTACTGGGAACGGGTTGAGTCCTTACCCGTGCTCAGCCAGGTCGAACCCGGCGCTATCCGCGCCTCGCTGCCGGACGCCCCTCCACAGGAACCTGAGCAATGGACCGACATCCTGGCCGACGTCGACGAGCTCATCGTGCCGGGGGTAACCCACTGGCAATCGCCGAACTTCTTCGCCTACTTCCCGGCGAACGCATCGCCACCGTCGGTCCTCGGTGAGCTGTTGTCGGCGGGGCTCGGGGTCCAAGGCATGCTCTGGGCGACCTCGCCTGCGTGCACCGAACTCGAAACCCACATGCTCGACTGGATGCTTGATCTGTGCGAGCTGCCCGACCGGTTCCGTTCGAATGGGCCGGGTGGGGGAGTCATCCAGGACTCGGCATCGAGCAGCGTCCTCGTGGCGATCTTGGCCGCTCGTGAGCGAGTGGGCGGGCAGATACGTATGAATGACCTCGTGGCCTACACCTCCGAGCATGCACACAGCTCGATGCTCAAGGGCTGCAAGATCGCTGGATTGCGCGAAGACCAGGTTCGAGTGGTCTCTACCGACGACACGTTCGCGCTCGACCCAGCCGCCCTGCGAGAAGCCATGACCGAGGACCTCATCGAGGATCGCCGCCCGTTCTTTGTGCAGGCCACCTCTGGCACCACTTCGAGCGTCGCATTCGACCCGATCGATGCCATCGCCGATGTGTGCAAGGACTTCGGGGCGTGGATCCATGTCGACGGCGCCTTCGCAGGCTCTGCCGCAGTGGCCGAAGAGTTCCGCTTCGTCAACGAGGCTCTTCGCAGAGTCGACAGTTACTGCTTCAACCCACACAAGTGGCTACTGACAAACTTCGACTGCTCACTGTTCTACGTGGCTGACCGTGGTCCGATGATCTCGGCGCTAAGCATCGTGCCCGAGTACCTACGAAACGCCGCCACAGACACCGGTGATGTGATCGACTACCGCGACTGGCAGATCTCCCTCGGTCGTCGCTTCCGGGCACTCAAGCTGTGGTTCGTTATCCGAACTCACGGCGCTAAGGGTTTGGCGGACTTTGTGCGCAGCCACGTGGCTATGGCCCAAGACCTCGACGCTCGCCTCGCGGCTCACCCGAAGTACGAAATCGTGGCACCCACGAAGCTTTCACTGGTGACCTTCCGTCACATCGGCGGCGACGCCGACAACGAACGCATTCGCGATGCGATAAACGTTGGCGGCAAGGCCTACATCACCCACACCAAGCTCAACGACCAGACCGTCCTACGAGTAGCCATCGGCGCAGTACGAACCGAACAACGCCACGTGGACGCGCTGTGGCATCTACTCGACGAACTCTCCTAGCTGCGTCGAAGCCGCCCCTAATCGCCAAATGCACCCAGGCCCCTCACGCGTTGGATTGCGAAGTTGGCAGAAACTGGCTTAGTTCTGGAGCCAAGAGTCAAGCTAGATTGGCGACTTCGACGCGGAGAACAGCAATGGTTGAGATCAGTATTGGTAAGGGCAAGGAAGGTCGTCGGGCGTACGGCTTTGAGGACATCAGCATCGTGCCGACACGCCGCACCCGAGATCCCGAGGACATCGACCTCACCTGGGAAATCGACGCCTACCGTTTCGACCTTCCATTCTTGGCTTCGGCGATGGACTCCGTCGTCAGCCCAGCCACCGCGATCGAGATCGGAAATCAGGGTGGTGTGGGTGTCCTGAACCTTGAGGGCTTGTGGACTCGCTATGAAGACGCTGACGCAGTGCTCGAGGAGATCGCAGCGCTCGACGACCAGGCAACTACCCAACGAATGCAGGAGCTGTACGCAGCCCCGGTTGACCCCGACCTGATCGTGCAGCGGATCTCGGAGATCAATGCCGCGGAGGTCGTTAGCTGCGCCGCCATCAGCCCGGGAAGTGCGCTCGCGCACATCGACACGATTCTCAAAGCCGACCTCGGCCTGCTCGTGATTCAACAGCCCGTCATTTCCGCCGAGCACATCTCCCAGCTGGAGGGGGATCCGCTCAATCTCAAGACGTTTGTCCGTCGCCTCGATGTTCCGGTGATCGTCGGTGACTGTGCCAGCTACTCCAATGCGCTGCATCTCATGCGCACAGGCGCGGCTGGCATCCTTGTCGGCGTTGGCACGGGCCGAGCATCGACCCTTCGTCACGTGCTCGGCCTCGGGGGCCCTCAAGCGACAGCCCTGGCCGACGCACGCGCCGCCCGCATGCGCCACCTCGACGAGACGGGCATCTACACCCAGATCATCGCTGATGGCTCCATGGCCACCGCCGGCGATATCGCCAAAGCGGTCGTGTGTGGTGCCGATGCAGTGATGCTCGGAGCGCCGCTTGCCGCCGCTGATGAGGCCCCCGGGCGTGGCTACCACTGGGGCGTGCAGAGCGTGCATCCCACCGTGCCCCAAGGCGGTCGGATCTCGATCGAACTGCAAGGACCGCTCTCGGAGATCTTCCACGGGCCGAGCCATTCCGAGGCGGGTTCAACCAACCTTGCGGGCGGTCTGCGTCAATCGATGGCGATGTGCGGATATACCGATCTAAAGGATTTCCAGAAAGCAGAGATTTTGGTGAGTGCTCGATGACCAGACCTGACCCGTCAGAGGAGTCTGTCCTCGTCGTTGATTTCGGTGCGCAGTATGCCCAGCTGATCGCTCGCCGGGTTCGAGAGGCGAATGTCTATTCCGAGATCGTCCCGCACACGATCAGCGCTGCAGAGGTTGCCGAGCGCAAGCCCGTCGGCATCATCTTCTCCGGTGGTCCCAAGTCGGTACATGTCGATGGCGCGCCAGCGATCGACCCAGAGGTTTACGAGCTTGGTATCCCTGTCCTCGGTATCTGTTACGGCGCCCAGCTGATCGCTCATCAAAACGAGGGCACGGTGGGCCGCAACGAGCGAGGCGAGTACGGCCGGACCGAACTCACCGTCAAAGAGGGCGGAAGTCTGCTCGACGGCACGCCGGGAACCCAGACGGTGTGGATGAGTCACTTTGACGCGATCACCGACTTGCCCGACGAATTCGACGTGCTCGCTGCTACGCCCGATGCGCCGGTTGCCGCCTTTGAGAACACCGACCGACGCCTCTTCGGGGTGCAGTATCACCCCGAGGTTGCGCACACGCCCCATGGTCAACACGTGATCGAACGCTTCCTAGCCGAAGGCTGTGATGCATCGCAGTCCTGGACGATGGCTGGTGTGATCGAGACACAGGTCGAGCTCATTCAGAACCAGGTGGGTGATGAGGGACGTGTGATTTGCGCGCTCTCTGGCGGGGTCGACTCCGCAGTCGCAGCGGCACTGGTCCACAAGGCGGTCGGTGACCGGCTCACCTGCGTGTACGTCGACACCGGCCTGATGCGCAAGAACGAGTCCGACCAGATCGTCGAGACGTTCGAGCGTCACCAGAAGATCGATTTGCAACACGTCAACGCGAGTGAACGTTTCTTTGAGCACCTCGACGGCGTGACCGAACCCGAGGCCAAGCGAAAGACCATCGGCGAGCAGTTCATTCGAGTCTTTGAAGCTGCCAAGGCCGAGGTCGAGGGAGCAAAGTTCCTCGTGCAGGGAACCCTCTACCCCGATGTCATCGAGTCGGGAACCGCGGATGCGGCCAAGATCAAGAGCCATCACAACGTCGGTGGCCTACCCGAGGACATGGAGTTCGATCTGGTCGAACCCCTTCGGGCGTTGTTCAAAGACGAGGTTCGTGCGGTCGGTACCGAGTTGGGGCTCCCCGACGAGATCGTCTGGCGTCAACCGTTCCCTGGCCCTGGTTTGGCTGTCCGCATCATCGGTGAGATCACGCCCGAGAAGGTCGCGTTGCTCCAAGAGGCTGACTTCATCGTTCGCGAGGAGATCCGCAACGCTGGTCTTGAGCGAGACATCTGGCAAGCCTTCGCGGTACTGCCAGGCATCAACTCGGTCGGGGTGATGGGCGACGAGCGCACCTACGCCGACGCCATCATCATCCGAGCCGTGACCTCCGAGGATGCGATGACCGCAGATTGGGCCCGGCTTCCCTACGAGCTGCTCGACCGCATGTCGAACCGGATCATCAACGAAGTTCCGGGCGTCAATCGTGTCGCCTACGACATCACGTCCAAGCCTCCGGGAACAATCGAGTGGGAATGACCGAAAAGATTTGTACGGGATTTCTGACCTATACGGTCAGTTTTTACGTACAAATCTTTTTGTTTGGGGTTCGTGAATGGGAGTAGATCCAGCCGAGGACGCGATCGCAGCGATGGCGATCTTTGGTCAGGTGCTCACCCAGGTCGATGACGAACAACTCGAACTCATCACCCCGTGTGTGGAGTGGGACGTCCAGTCTCTGATCAGTCACGTCGTGTTGGGCGACGCGGCCGTTCCCTTGCTCTTCGACGGCAAACCGCTTCCAGAATTGGTCTCGATCGATGTCTCGATCCTCGGGCCCAACCCGGTCGCGACCTGGCGAGGGACCGCTCTAGCAGCAATCGAGGCGCTTCGAACTCCTGGCGCCATGGAACGAACGGTCGAACATCCGACGGGCTCCCAGCTGGGCTCCACGGTGGCTCGCTTCCGGCTCGTCGACGTGCTCACCCATGCATGGGATCTTGCCCACGCGTGCAACATCGATATCGAGATCCCCGACGAACTCGCAGAGGCCGTCCTCAACTTCCTCCTACCGATGTTCGACGAGTTACGCGACTCCGAATACTTTGGAAACTCCGTCGAACCCCCAGAGGGCGCGCCCGCGTGGCAGCGCATGTTGGGGTTGCTCGGGCGAACTGCGTGGTCGACGGACTGAGTCCTATTCGATGTTCAGCTGCCAGGCACCAGCTGGCCGTTGATCGTCGGCCTCGGTGCGGCCGAACACGAAGAGTTGGTCATCGAATTCGCTGATCGACCACAGCTCGACAAACCCGTCGATGTTCGACAGATCTCCACTGGCTCGCGTGCTCCATCGGTCGTCGGGGAGTTCGTCGCCGGGGAGCAGCTCCCAGATACCGCCTCCGGTTGTATCTCCGTCCAGGTCATCGCCCACGGCGATGACAGCCCCGTCGGCACGGGTCACCACATCTCGCGCAAGGCCTGCGGACCCTCGCAACGGCAGATTGTGCAGCGAGCCGATGCCGTCGGGGTCCGCCACGATCGCGATCGGGGCGTCGCCTTGAACGCCCACGGCAACGATGCGTTCACCACTGATCGTGACCCCAAGGAGTTCGGCGTCGGCGATAGGCGCGAGTAGGTCTTGCCATTGACCGTCCCGGCGGATCTTGAATATGGCGCTGTCGGTGCCGTCGATGGTCTCGACGCCAACGGCCGCGCCCACGTCGCCATCGATCACGACGTCGTGAAGCGTGCCGGCGCCAGAGCTGCCGATGTCGAGGACGGTCCACTCCGAAGCGGACCATGCACCGCCGTTGCGGTCGACCTGCCACAGCGATGGGACCGCTACCCCCGCAGCGGTTCGGGTGCCCGCCACTACAAACGAGTTGGCGCCATCGGCTTCGGCACTACGTAGTGAGTCGGCAGCGGCTCCGGCGAAGCTGTCGTCGGTCACTGGGACGAATCGGCCTGACACGTCACCGAACCATGCCAGGCCGTCGGTCCCACCAGCGCCGGTGGTGTCGCCCACCATCAAGAAGGTCTGTCGGTCGATTACGCCGATATCCCATGATCGTTGCCCGGTCGTGATAGCGGCGCCGTCGCTCGCGAAGTTGGGTCGATGGTCGTATTGGAGTTCGCCGTCGATTGGGCCGATGGTCCAGAACTCGGGGCGTTGGGACGCTACGTCAGTACCGCTCCCTGATGCACCCACAATTGTTAGCCCGAGTGAATTAGTCACCGACCCGAAGGCGATCCCTTCGGTCTGATCCGGGCCGGAGAAGGCGTCTTCGGCGAAGGGCACGAAGACCGTTGCCGCAGCGGTCGCGTCTTGTTCGTCTCCCCCGTCTACGTCTTCGCCGGCCGAGCCGACAACCTCGGTTGCGTCGGTTTCCACTGCGGCATCGTCATCACCCGAACCGGTCAGCTGGGATCCGATCAACACACCAGCGATGGCTAATAGAGCGATACCTGCGACCGCAAGCCATCGGCTGATCGTGCTTTGTGAAGCAGGCGGCTCAACCGAGGGTGTCGGCGAAGGGGTGGGAGTTGGAGGTCCAGCCGGCACGCGAGTCGGTGCGGCTGCAACTTGAGGGGTGGGCGGTGGTTCCTGGAGGATGCCGGTGGCTTGGGGCATTGGTTCGATGACCGTCGCCTGCGAGTCGGTCTCGGCAATAGAGAACTGCGGCACCTCCGGCGCGACCGACGGTACGACGGGTGCCGCCGCTTCTTCGGGTACGCGCGTGTCGCCGGTAGCCACGGTGGCATCGGGTTCCGCGTCGTCGAAGGGGGAGAACGGCTCGGTCATGTCGCCGTCGGCTGGCGTAGGTGCCACCCCGAGAGCCACCTGCACCTGGTTCAGTCGCTCACCGAACCGCGCCGCTGTCTGGGGTCGGTCGGCAGGCTCTTTGGCCAAGACCTCGTCGAGAAGATCGGAGAGCTCGACCGGAATGTCGAATTGAGCCAGCGGGGGAGCGGGGTTCTCGAGGATGCGGCGGATGATGGTGCCCTTGTTTTCTGAAGCTGCTGAGGTAAACGGTGCTCGTCCTAACAACATCTCATAGAGGGTGACCCCCAGCTGGTAGATGTCACCACGACCGTCAAAGGACTTGTTGTTGAAGAGTTCGGGCGGGGTGTAGGCAAGGGTGCCAATGATCGATTGGGCGGCGGTCACGGCGCTCTGGCCCACCAGACGGGCAATGCCGAAGTCGGTCAGCTTCGCGGTGTCGCCATCGAGGAGTATGTTCGCTGGCTTGACGTCTCGGTGGAGGATTCCGTTGCGATGGGCCACATCGAGTGCGGCACAGATCTGTACGCCGATCGACAACGCTTCACTCCAGTGCACAGCGCCGTTCGCCTTGATGCGATCCCGAACCGAACCGCCTCCCACATACTCAAGCACCGTGTAGTGCAAGCCATCATTGGTTTCACCATGGGTGTGAACCGACACGATGTTCTCGTGACGCAGGGCCTGCATCGTGGTGCGTTCACGTTCAAAACGCTTTAGGTCATCGGTAGCAGCAGCGTGATCGTGCAGGACCTTGACCGCCCAATCGGTCTGTGACTCGTCATCGAGCGCGCGATACACCGTGGCGAATCCTCCACTGCCAAGTCGTTCGACTATGGAGTAACCAGGGATCTTCGGTTCGGCCAACACCGCTCCTCACGGTGGCCATACGAGACCACCGAACGTTGTTTTACACGCTCGTTGAACGATGTTTGCGACAACCCTGGTTTCTTGATGTCAGATTTCGGATCCGAGAAGGTCTTCAGCGGCTTGGCGTACTTGACGATCTCGGTCTTCGAGGGCGGCGCGCAATGCGGCGGTAACGTCCTCGCCGTCGAAGGGGGCGAGGGCCAACACGGCCCGCCGGCGCACCGGTGCGCGGTCAGACATTGCGTCGAGGATCGTCGCGAGCCCAGCGGGGTCGCCGATAGCACCCAGCGCCGCGACGGCAGCCTCGCGACAGATCGATACCTCGTGGTCTCGGGCCACCGAGGCGAGCTGCGAAAGGGTTTCCGGGCTGGCGGGGCCTCGTTCGCCAAGCGCCCACGCCGCCGTCTCGACCACCAGATCGTCTTCGTCGTTCAAAAGGGCGGCGATGTCGATGTTGTCTTCGTCGATACTCAACTCGATTGCGCGGCATCGCACCGCTGGGTGAGGATCTCTCACGGCGGCCTGCAGGTCGTTTACATCAAGAAGAGCGAGTCGAGCCAGCGAACCGAGCGCGGCGGCGCGAATGGTGTGGTCAGAATTGATGCGCGCTTCGTGAAGTGCCGTGACATCTCCATTTGCCTCGGCAACAATGATGTGAGCACGAAGCTCATCCACTGGGCTGTTCCGAGGCGACCTTGGCGTTTACTCTCAATTTGAACAAACTGGCGCCGATAAGAGGCCTATCGAAAGAGATGTTGGAGCAAGACATGTCGTACATAGTGGTGTATCAGAGGGCCGATGGCTCGTCCGGACTTGAGGAATGTGCAGATCTCGATCTCGCAATCGTCACGGCCGAACGTCTACGCAACGTCGATGCTGTTGAACGCCCTCGTATCTTCCAGACCGAAGAAATTCACTATGACTTCAAGCCCTATTACCGGGTCGAAGTTATGGCCGAAGGTGCCGCTGCAGCAGCGGTCGCAACCGAGACCGCAGAGATCGACCCGATCGCGGCTCCCTCGAGCTTCGACGACTCACTCGTCGGCGACCCGATCGAATCCGTCGCTCCTGTCGCTGAAATGACCAGTCCAGCTTCGACTTTGGCTACTGACGAGGTCGTAAGCCACGACTTCGGAGCTGACAGCCCGCTGGCCGACCTGGATATGGACAGCCCTACTGAGGAGCCTGCGATCA
This sequence comes from uncultured Acidimicrobiales bacterium, assembly GCA_964445255.1. GTDB lineage: Bacteria > Actinomycetota > Acidimicrobiia > Acidimicrobiales > SHLQ01 > SHLQ01. Next base: position 3,625 of record CAYUKM010000060.1, on the reverse strand, counting down.
GCCACGACCTCTTCAACGCTGATGTTGCTGAGGTTGAGGAACTGACCCCACCAGAGGTACCGACCGCTTCTAACGGTCTGTTCGCCGCGGACACTTCAAATATCCCCGACGTGCCTGACGTAGCGGAAGAAGCAGCAGCAGCCGTAGAACCAGATCCACCTCGCCGAGGCCTCTTCGGGCGCTAGGCCTTCCCGCTCGTCGCGACGAAGGCGCCTGGCGGCAAAGGCCTTCAGCCGGAAATTGCTTGTTCGAGGAGAAACCCGACGACGAGAATGAGTGATCCGATTACACCGGCGATGGCCACGCCGATGAATACGGCGAGGATCACGAGTAAAACCACTGACGCGATTCGCCGGAGAATTGACGGATATGCGTCTGCGCCATACTCGGCCTGTTTCGGAGGCTCGAACCCAAGACCCAGTTTCTGGATGATGGATGGCTCCGGTTTTGGTTCGACTGGAAGTTGTGGGGGCGACGATGTGTTCATGGTGTTTACATGCGATGCTTATTACGTGAACCAAACACCTTTGCGGAGAACCGCTTTTCGGCGGCATCCGAAGTCATGGTTGTTGAACCCGAAGGTGGGTTTGGTCGGTGACAGACGTGGTTGATGTTCCTCAAAAAGTAGCCGAAGATTCGGCCGTTGGTGATCCAGCCTACGAGTTGCCGCCGCTTAGCCGTGGAACAAAGCTCTTTGCGTTTCTCTGTTTTCTCCTGGCGGTCGGGTCTGCTGCCTCCTTCCTCGTGCAACTTCCGTTGCTCGTGCTGGAGCCCGGAAACACCTTTGAGACCGAGTCCTTCATTGAGGTTGAGGGCGCCGAGTCGTTTGAGAGTCCGGGCGAGGTCAGCTTCGTCACGGTGCACCAGCGACGCCTGACGCCGTTCGATTGGCTCATCTCCCAGCTTCAAGCGAGCGACGAGATCTTTCACGAAGATGTGTTGCTCGGTGGGCGAACCGTCGAGGAGCAACGCGAAGAGAACGCGCTGCTCATGCTCACTTCACAAAACTTGGCTATTACCGCTGCGCTGGACCATCTCGGCTTTGAGACCGCTGAACCCGCAGGTGTGGTCATCGTCGACGTTGTGCCCGGTGGAGCTCTTGACGGAGTGCTCGCTCGCAATGACGTCATTACCGAGCTCAACGGGGTTCCGGTCTTGACCGCCGATGAACTCTTCGATGTACTCGCTGACTTCGAGGCCGACGAGACGCTGACGGTGCTCGCTGGGCGACCCGGTGAAGCCCCACAGACCATCGAGGTCACACTCACGGACGACACGGCTGGTTTCCTCGGTATCGCCCGAGATGCCAGCGATCCAGATGACCAAGGCGCAGTTGTCGACAGTGTCGTTGAGGGCGGCCCCGCCGTCGGCATTCTCCAGGCTGATGATCGGATCGTTGGGCTCAATGGCGCCGAGATCGATTCGTTTGGAGCGCTCGTCGCGGGCCTCTCGGAACAACGTTCCGGGGATGTCGTCGCTGTTGATGTCATTCGGCTCGCCGATGGCGAGGAAACTTCGGTCGTCGTCGAAGTAACCCTCGGCACTCGAGCACTCGAACGTGCGGGCATCGGCTTCGCCGACACCCAGTTCCGCGACGCGGACCTTCCCATCGACGTCGGGTTCACTACCGACGACATCGGTGGACCATCCGCGGGCTTGGCGTTCTCGCTTAGCGTGCTTGACGTTCTCACCGAAGGTGATCTCACCGGCGGTGCCAACATCGTGGTCACCGGCGCGATCGATCGGTTCGGCAATGTCAGCGCAATCGGTGGAGCGCATCAGAAAGCATTCGTGGCTCAAGATGTTGGTGCAGACGTCTTCATCGTGCCAGACGGAAACTTCGACGAGGCCCGGGAGGCCGTTCCCGATCTGCGGGTTGAGTCGGTATCGAGCTTGACCGAAGCGCTCGATATCATCGCCGAATTTGGGGGAAACGTCGATGAATTGCCGGTCAACGGCCAACTCTAAGTAGCGAGCGGATCGCACCGGTCACAGCGATGCGGGAGCGGGGCGTTTAGCATCGTTGACGTGAACGACTTCCTGTCGCCAGAACAGATCGCGTCTGCTTCCTTCGAGACCAAACGTCGAGGGGGGCTCGATCCCGAAAGTGTACGCAACCACCTTCGCGCGGCCGCCGATACGGTCGCCGCGCTCATGGACGAACGAGACGGCTTGGTCGCCGAGCTTGAAGCGGCCCACACTTCACTAGCCAACGCACCCGCGCCGGTGGTCGAAGCACAGCCGGTGGAGCTGGACGAAGAGACGTTGACCGAGCAACTGGGGCAACACGCTGCCCGGGTGCTTGCCGAAGCGAGAGCTGCTGCTGCGGACCGGATCGCGGAAGCAGAGGAAGAAGCCAACGACATTCGGGTCGCGGCCGAAGAACTGCACGCCGAGCGTTCGATGGCTGCTGACGCGCAGGCCCAAACGATTCGCGAAGAAGCGGAGAGCCTCCGTTCGACACGCGAGGCTGAGGCGAATGAAACCGCGGCGAGCATCGTGGCAGCGGCGCAACGAGATGCCGACGCGATGCAGTCAGCATCCTCGTTGTCCCGAGATGAGGCGGGCCAAGATGCGGAGCGCATCATCCGGGATGCCGAGGTGACCCGCCGACAGATCCTTGAAGATCTTGCGAGGCGGCGAACCGCTGCCCGCCGACAGATCGAGCAGCTTCGAGCTGGACGCGAGCGGCTGATGGCATCGCATGAGACGGTACGCCGGGCCTTGGATGAAATCACCGAGGAGCTCCGGATTTCGATGTCGGAAGCTCGCGCCGCAGCCGAGACTGCAGGTCACTCGGTATCGGAAACCACGATCGAAGAACTCGAAGCCGAGATTGAGACCGCCCGATTGACCGGCCTGCTCGATACGGGGCCTGTCCCGGTGGTGAGTCCATCCACCCCGGTCAACAAAGCGCTGAGGTCGAAGGCCATCCCCACCAGCACCCAGGCGTCTGACGCGGCAGAAACCTCAACCGCCGATGACGGCGACTCCGACGATGCCTCCGACTCTGCGTCAGATCTTGACAGCACCGAAGGATCCGCCGGTGATGACGATGTCGCTGAGGACACGATTGGCGAGACCGACCCTGCAGACGATGCCGAGCCAGCTGAAGACTCGACCGCCAGCGATGCAAGTGAAGATGGCGAAGTCCTAGCTCCGGTCCTGTCCCTCGACCAGGCTCGGACAGAGGTGGAGACCCGAGGTCATCCTGCAGCGGGTCGCGATGCGTCCAGTGCTCGATCCGACGAGGGCAGCGACGATCCCACGGACGAGACAGTTCAAGAGGACGAGACAGTCCAAGAGGACGTCGCACCGGCGGAGGATGTTGCGGACGATTCTGACAGCGATGCCATCGACGAGTCGGAAACCTCCGGTGATGATGACTCCGGGGATAACGCCGTCGATGAGGTGGCCGAAGATGTCGAAGACAACATCAACGAATCGGACCCTGTCGCGGAAGATGACGCCGAGTCCGATGCAGTCGGTGCCTTGTTTGCGAGCCTGCGGAGCGACGCTGCCGAGGAGGACGAAGACGACGCCGTAGCGGGCTCCGACGAGGATCAGGCTGACGACGAGCCAGATGAAGCGGCCGTCGGAGAGGAAGCCAAAGCCGAGTCCAAAA
>CAYUKM010000059.1:0-16350 GCA_964445255.1 uncultured Acidimicrobiales bacterium | reverse complement strand
CGATCAACGCCTTGCCCGCCGCGTCGAGAATCGGGGACGGGATTCGTTCGGTCGCTCGCTTTTCGAGGTACTTCCTTGCGACTCCCATGTGACCAGTCTGGTGCAGTACACGCAGAGATCAACCGTTAGGCTTTGTAAATGGCAGATCCCGCCGATTTCGCTGACGCAGCAATGCCGCTCATGGACCAGCTGTATTCAGCGGCCCTGCGCATGACACGGAACCCGGCAGATGCCGAGGATCTCGTGCAAGAGACGTACTTGAAGGCATATCGAGGGTACGAACGTTTCGAGGAGGGTACGAACCTTAAGGCGTGGATGTATCGCATCCTGACCAATAGCTACATCAACCGCTATCGGGCCAAGCAACGGCGCCCCGATGAAAGCGATATCGCCGACGTTGAGGACATGTACCTGTATCGCCGGCTCAGCGGTGAGAACGCCGAGATCGGCGCAAGTGCCGAGGATGCGTTCCTCAATTCGGTGACCGACGATGCGGTTAAGACAGCTATCGAAGCCATCCCGGAGAACTTCCGAATCGCCGTCTTATTGGCTGATGTGGAGGGCTTTGCATACAAAGAAATCGCTGAAATCCTTGAGATTCCGATCGGAACGGTAATGAGTCGCATTCATCGGGGAAGAAAAGCACTCGAAAAGGAGTTGCACGAATTTGCCGGGGAGCGAAACTTGCTTCCCGACGACGATGACGCCGCATCTCTAGACTTAGACAGCGACCCATCTACTGCAAGTACTGAACCAAAAACCGCAATCGATGGGGAAGTTGTCACACCATGACACACGATGATGAGATGTTCGAGACCGCACCTTCACAGAGCGAGGTGTTCGCGGCGTCGCCTCCTTTTGCGGACGCCGGCGATGGCTTTGTTGGGATCGATGGATTCAACCCCGCAGGCCCGCAGCCCGTCTACGCGCCGCTGGGTCAACCCGAACTGCAAGCAACCTGTCTTGATGTCCACCGATCGTTGTCGGTATATCTCGATGGTGAGCTAGCGCCTTCACAGCAGGCTGCGGTTCGTGCCCACATCGCAACGTGTGGCTCGTGCCAAGCAGCCCAAGCCTTCCAAATGCAGCTCCGCTCGACGCTGGCAGCTAAGGCTTTTGATCCGATGCCCGATGATGTACGTGAGCGAATCACTCGTGCTCTCGGGTTTGACTGAGCACCGGTAGAAAGCACCACTACACTCATGACCATGTTCGCAGTCGTTTGGACCTTCTGGATCGCCCCCTTCCTCGTCGTGGGCACGATCGGCCTGCTGGTCGCAATTATTGGCGGATACCTTTCGCAGGTAACCGCGAAGCAATATCCAAGTCGCAAGCAGCGCAAGCTCATGGAGCAACAGCAAGCCGGTGAGTGAGTCCGGCGCAATCGATTGGGATCTCGCCCGGGCGGTCGCGGCGAAGGTAAATCGAGACGAGCCCAAGCTCAGTGTTGACGAGCGCGCCAAGATGAACGACGACTTCGAGCGCTTCACCGCCCAAGCTGAAGAGTTGGTTGGGGCCGAGACGGGCCTTCGATCGCTCGACGGAAACGCACGTGGTCGGGTAGCCGACCGTGCGGACTGGGTCGACGCCAACCTGCGTTCCTTCCAGCGGCTTCTCAAGCCTGTGCTCGAGAAGATGGAAGAGGAAGCGCCGGGCGGGCTGAGCGGCGTGATCGGCGCCAAGGTCGCTGGTGTCGAACTTGGAACGATGCTCGGATGGATGTCGACTCGGGTGCTTGGTCAGTACGATCTGCTCGTCATCGAGGACGAGAACCCCGAAGACCAGGACATCGTCTATTACGTCGGGTCCAACGTTGCGGCGTTGGAGAATCGATTCGCTTTCCCGGAGGAAGACTTCCGTTTGTGGCTCGCACTTCACGAAGTGACCCACCGGGCGCAGTTCACTGGTGTGCCGTGGATGCGTGAGCACTTCTTGAGTCTCGTGAACGGCATGATCGACGAAGCCGACCCCGATCCGCAGCGTTTCGTCGACGGGCTCAAGCGAGCGGTCGAACAAGCTCGAAACGGTGAAGACCCACTCGCTGAGGGCGGACTTTCTGCGATCTTTGCCTCCGAAGAACAACGTGCGCTGCTCGACCAGGTAGGGGGTCTCATGAGCCTGCTCGAAGGTCACGGCGACATCACCATGGACCGCGCTGGGGAAGGCATCGTAAAGGGAGCCGAGCGGTTCGGTCGCATCTTGCGTCAACGCCGGGCGAACACCTCTCGTGGTGTTGCGCTCATTCAAAAGCTAGTTGGGCTCGAAGCCAAGATGAAGCAATACGCGCAGGGTGAGAACTTCATCGAGGTTGTCGAGGAACACGGTGGCCGAGAACTGATGGATCGCGTTTGGGAAGCCCCGGTCCTGTTGCCGAAGCTTGCAGAGATCCGTGAACCAGAACTATGGATCGATCGGGTAAGCCCGGCTCGAGTGTCGGCCTAACGTCGGAGCGTTTCGGCGATCTTCTCGATCGATGCGGCGCGTCGGTCACCTTTGCCTCCTCCGGTACGGAGCTGAGATGCGGGGTGTCAGGCGGTGCCGACTCGCTCGCACTGATGGCTTTGGCGGTGGCCTCAGGCTGTGAAGTAACCGCCGTTCACGTAGATCATGGTCAGCGCTCGGGGTCAAAGAACGAGGCTGATCGCGTGGCTCGGTACGCCGAAGAGTTAGGTGCGAACTTTGAGCGAGCGACCGTCGAGGTTCATGGTAAGGCCAACCTTGAGGCTCGGATGCGGGCTGCTCGCTACGAAGTATTGGGTCCTGACGCCGCAACCGGTCACACCATGGACGACCAGGCCGAAACGGTCCTCATCAACCTGATGCGGGGGGCGGGGCTTCGTGGGCTCGGTGCTATGCAGCCGGGTCCTAGGCGGCCGATTCTTGCCCTTCGGCGCAGCGACACCGAAGCGGTCTGCGAGGCCATGGGATGGGCGCCGTTCTTCGATCCGTCCAATGCCGACCCCGCGTTCGTCCGCAATCGGGTTCGAAGCGAACTCATCCCCCTTTTGAGCGATATCGCGGGGCGAGATGTCGTGCCGTTGCTCGCACGAACCGCGGACCACGCCCGCTCGGCCGTGGAGGTTGTTGAGCTGGCAGCGGGGGACCTTGACCCCGAGGATGCGCTCGCCGTTGCAGAGGCGCCACGCGCTATCGCTGCCTCCGCGCTGCAACGCTGGGTCCAAGCTCAAACCGGCGACGACTATCCCATCGACGCGGGCTCGGTAGAGCGGGTTCTCGCCGTCGCTCGGGGCGACGCGTTGGCCGCCGAGGTCACCGGAGGACATCGAGTGAGCCGATCCGCGCAACGATTGGGCGTTGACCCTTCCCCCAAACTTGGAGCCCCATAACGAGGGACATTGCTTCCGTGCCGCTACCGTTTTACAGGGCATGGAGCGCGTAATCGTTAGCAATGGGACTTCAGTGAGCGCAGGCAATGGGTCTGACTCCGGTCGCATTATGAACAACGAAGTCGGCGAGATCCTCGTCAGCGAGGAGCAAATCCAAAACCGGGTTCGCGAGTTGGGTGCCCAGATCAGCGCGGACTACGCCGGTATCAGGCCTCTGCTTGTTGGCGTGCTTCGCGGTGCATACGTTTTCATGGCCGATCTTTCCCGCGCTATTGATCTAGCGGTGGAAATCGACTTCATGGCGGTGTCGTCCTATGGCAATGCAACCGCATCTTCAGGTGTCGTTCGGATCCTTAAGGACCTCGATGAGGATCTCGAAGGTCGCCACGTCATCGTGGTCGAAGACATCATCGATTCTGGGTTAACTCTCAGCTATCTCCGTCGAAACCTCGAGAACCGCGCTGCTGCGTCGGTGGAGGTGTGTGCGTTGACGGTTCGCGAGGGTCGCCAGAAGGTGGACGAGTCGTTGAAGTACGTGGGCTTCGAACTGCCCCCGGATTTTGTGGTTGGTTACGGTCTTGACGCGGCCGGCAAGTACCGCAATCTGCCCTATATTGCCCGGTACGTCGGCGCGGTCGACCACTAAGACTTGGAACGCGTGCGTAGCTTGGAATTCCGAGACGCACAATTGCTGAACAGAGAGAGCGAGTAATGCCCGAATCTGACGACCGTCTCGAACCGGTTCGCAACAAAGTCGATCACGACAATATTGAATCCGCGGTTCGCACCATCTTGGCCGCGATCGGGGAAGACCCTGAGCGCGATGGCCTCCTCGACACGCCAGCTCGCGTTGCCCGCATGTACGCCGAAATCTCCGGTGGCCTACAAGAAGACCCGAAGGAGCATCTCCGGAAGGTCTTCGATGTCGACCACGACGAAATGATCATGGTGCGCGACATCCCGATCTATTCGATGTGTGAACATCATTTACTTCCGTTCTTTGGAACAGCACACGTTGCCTACATCCCGCGACCTGGAGGAAAGATCACCGGGCTTTCGAAGATTGCACGCATGGTCGACGGGTACGCTCGACGACCTCAGGTACAAGAGCGTCTCACCCGCCAGATGGCTGATGCGGTACGAGATGTTCTCGACCCCGAAGGTGTGCTCGCCGTCGTCGAGGCCGAGCACATGTGTATGTCGATGCGAGGGGTGCGCAAGCCCGGCTCTTCGACGGTGACGTCGGCTGTTCACGGTGTCTTCCGCGACAGTGTGGCTTCGCGATCAGAAGCGATGCGTTTCCTCACCGGCCGCTAGCGAACGGTAGCCCCGTGGTTCACGACCCGCGGCGATTGCTTGATGGACTGGATCCCGATGGCCCGCTCATCATGGGAGTTCTCAACGCGACCCCGGACTCCTTCAGCGACGGTGGCCGATGGGGGACGGTCGACCGTGCGGTAATGCACGCCGAGCAGATGCTTCGCGATGGCGCAGACATCGTTGACATCGGTGGAGAGTCCAGCCAGCCCGGCGCCGAGCCGGTGTCACTCGATGAGGAACTGAATCGCACGATTCCGGTGATCAAGGCGTTGGCCGGGCGATGTGTGCTCTCAATCGACACCGTCAAGCCCGAGGTTGCTGAGGCAGCGATCGCCGCGGGGGCCCACATCGTCAACGACATCACCGCGAGCTTGGAGGCTGTCGCAGCTGCAGGAAACGCTGGGTGGGTGGCCATGCATATGCAGGGCGAACCACAGACGATGCAGGACAACCCGTCCTATGGCGATGTGGTGGCTGAAGTAGGCGCCGCGCTCGCTGCGGCGAGTGCCCGGGGTCGGGCCGCGGGCGTTGAGCATTTATGGCTCGATCCGGGGGTCGGGTTCGGAAAAACCACCGACCACAACCTCACCCTCCTGCGAGATCTAACAGAATTGGCTAGTGTCGTCGACGATAGGCTTCTTCTAGGAGTAAGCAGAAAGCGATTTATCGGCGAAATTTTGGCGATAAACGAGCAAAACAAGGCCAAAATAGACACAGATGACCGTCGGGAAGGGTCTATGGTTTGCTCCGTGTGGTCATGGCTACGCGGGGCGCATATCGTGCGAGTGCACGATGTTCGCATGACGGCCTTGGCTGCCCAACATGTTCGACAACTGGCTGAATTACACCGGGACGGTTACTAGATGGCACCAAGCCATAAACTCAAAGGCAAATGGGCGCTTGGGATTCAACCTCGCCACTTCACGTGGGTTCTCAAAGAGCAACTAGCAGTAGCTGAGCGGCTCGGAGGATACGGAGAGGCGCATCGCCGGGTCCGCCGCCAAGAGGAAATCATTTGGACTCGAGTCAACGGCTTCGACCGAATCCTCTCGCTGATTCCAAACAACTCGAATCTGCACAGCTATGACGAAGAGGACGTCTCCTGGGTTCACCGCCCATTCCGCGGCCCAGAGGATGGCGGTCGCTTCTTAAACCAGCTCTACAGCGACATAAACATGTTGACCACCCAAGGCTTCCGCGTGCTCATGCACCGCGAAGAACTGGGAGACCATGTCACCGGTATTGTCGCGGGATACCTCGTCTGGACGGGAATGGTTCCAGATCAACCCAAGGCGATCGTCACCGTCGAGCAACTACTCTCTCGCCAGATCGGCCCGCTCGGTCGCGAGATCGTTGCCGTTGCTGGTGATATCGATCGAGACGACATCATCGACCTGCGTGACTGACACGATCGAGCTGCGCGGACTTCGCGTATTGGCGTACTGCGGGATATTGCCCGAGGAAGTCGAGCGACGACAGCCTTTCGAGATCGATGTCGACGTCGAGTGTGACTTGGCACAGGCAGGCGCGAGCGACGACTTAGCAAATACCATTGACTACGGAACTTTGGTGGCGGAAATCAGCGCTTTGGCGGAGGAAAGTCGGTACGGACTCTTGGAACGGTTTGCAAGCGAGGTGGCGGACCTCGTGTTGGAAAATGAACTGGCCTTGGCCACCCGCGTGACGATTCGAAAGCTGCGGCCCCCGGTGCCACAAGACCTAGCGAGCTCCGGGGTAACGATTCGGCGGCAACGCTCGTGACCCGCCGAGCCTTTCTTGGGCTCGGATCCAACCTTGGAGACCGTCAAGCCCATCTCGAACATGCCATCGGTCGTATCCCCGATGTCGTCAAGATTTCCTCAACTTGGGAGAGCGCGCCCGTCGGTGGCCCAGACGACCAAGGCCCATACCTAAACGCGGTCGTGCAGTTGTCGACCGACCGCACGGCTCGACAGTTGTTGCGAGTGTGCCAAGAGCGCGAGGAAGATGCTGGTCGTGTGCGGGGTGAGCGTTGGGGTCCTCGCACTCTAGACGTCGACGTTCTATGGATCGACGGTGAACTCGTCGACGAGCATGATCTCATCGTGCCTCACCCACGAATGTTCGAGCGGGCCTTTGTTCTCATGCCCCTAGGTGAGCTCGCCCCTGATCTCATTCCGGACAGCTTCACCGAGCCCGACCCGGCCGAGGTCCACCTTTACCTCCCTGACGAGTCGGTTTGATCTGAAATGACGCGGCGATTCTCCCTCGTTGGTCGCGGCCGCGCAGGGGGAGCGCTTCATCACGCACTAAGCGCAAAGGGATGGACGTGCAACGACGTCTTCGGACGAGGAGATGACATCACCGATGCAGCGAATGGCGTAGATGTGTGCATCGTCGCTGTTCCCGATGGCGCCATCGCTGACGTGGCTGCCCAGGTAGAACCTGACGACGCCGTGGTCGTGCACCTTTCTGGGGCGACTTCCGTTGGCGTCCTAGGGGAGCATCGGTCCGCTGGGCTCCATCCGCTGGCTTCGCTCGCCGACGCGGAACGCGGTGCGGAGATTCTCACGTCAGCGTACTTCGCCGTCGGGGGTGACCCGATTGCTGAAGAGATGGCCGAACTGCTGAGCGGCAAGTGGTTCCGCATCGACGACGAGGACCGGGTGCTTTACCATGCCGCGGCCGCGGTGGCCTCCAATCACCTGGGGGCGCTGCTCGGCCAGGTCGAGCGAATCGCAGCCGAGATCGGTGTCCCATTCGAGGCCTTCGTACCGTTGGTCTGGTCGAGTGTGCAGAACGTTTCCGAACTCGGACCCGCGGCAGCTCTAACCGGTCCTGCGGCACGGGGTGATGAGGAAACGATCTCCGCGCATCTTGGCGAACTCAACGAGCGAATGCCCGATGAGGTGGCGGCCTACGAGGCTCTCGTCGCTGAGGCTCGTCGCCTAGCTAGTAGTTGATGTTTTTGCGTGCATTTGAGAACCGGCGATGTGCAGACTGGGCCGATGCAGATCATCCATACGATCGACGAGCTTCGAGTTGCCCTCGACGGGGAGCGGGAGGCCGGGCGTAGCGTTGGATTCGCCCCAACCATGGGAGCCCTGCATGCCGGACACCTGACGCTGCTCGAAGCCGCAGCTTCGCACGACGTGGGGGTGGGATCCATCTTCGTGAACCCCTTGCAGTTCGCCCCGGACGAAGATCTCGACAGCTACCCGCGCATGGTCGACGACGACGCTGTCAAGGCAGAGGCGGCCGGGATCTCGTATCTCTTCGTACCGTCGGTCGGCGAGATGTACCCGCAGGAGAACTGGACGACCGTTTCGCTTCGGGTTGTGACCGAACCCTGGGAGGGCGCCAACCGGCCCACCCACCTCGCCGGTGTCTCCACTGTGGTCACCAAGCTGTTCAACATCGTTGGTGCTTGCACTGCTTATTTCGGTGAGAAGGACTTTCAGCAACTGGCGATGATCAGACGCATGGTGTCCGACCTCAACCTCCCGGTCGAGGTGCGTGGTCTTCCGACGGTGCGGGAGAACGACGGTCTGGCTATGTCGAGCCGCAACCTGCGTCTGTCACCGAAGCAGCGGGCGGAGGCACCGCTCATTCAGCAGGCGCTGCAAGTGGGCTTGCGGGCCATCGAAGCCGGAGAGCGTTCACCTGCCGTGGTCGAGGCCGCTGTCCGAGAAGTACTAGCCACAGCGACCTTGGCAGCTGACCCTGACTATGTCGCCGTCGTCGATGATGCTTCGTTGGTGACGCCGGACGTGCTTAGCGGCCACATTCGGCTGCTGACCGCCATACCCTTTGGCGATGTACGCCTAATCGACAATGTCGGAATCACCATCGAGGATGCGAGGTCATGAACGAAGAAGAAGAGGAGATCACCTTCATCGAGCCGGTTTACGCACCGTGGGATGGCCGACGAGTGCCGGTCGTGTTGCTCGGCGGCTACCTCGGTGCCGGCAAGACGACTGTGATCAACGAGATGTTGGCCCGTACCGATGTTCCAATCGCCGTGATGGTCAACGATGTAGGTGAGATCAACATCGACGCTGCGCTCATCGAACGTCAGGGAACCGACACGTTGGACCTCTCCGGTGGTTGCGTGTGTTGCAGCCTCAAGAACGGGTTCCTCGAAGCGTTCGACCAGATTCGGTCGAGGCCAACACCACCCGAGCTCGTCGTGGTCGAGATGAGCGGCATCGCCAACCCAGCCAGCGCGGCAGGCTTTGCGTCGACGCCCGGATTCCAGCTCGACAGCATCGTCGTGTTGGCCGACCTCGACCAGTTCCTCGATTGGGAGGACGAATCGTCGGTAGTGGCCGACGCGGTTCGCGCACAGATCTATGCCGCGGATGTGGTTCTACTCAGCAAGCGAAGCCTCGTCGACGAGGCTCGGGTAGCCAAGGTCCGCGAGCGGATCGCTGAACTCAACCCAGAAGTACCGATCCTGCTAGCCGACTCGGTGCATTCGACAGCAGGTCTCGTCGGCCTTGGCGCCCGCCGCCCGGTCGACCACCTGGCACAGAACTCAAGCCTGTTCGATCAACACCGCGCCGAGGTCATTTCGCTCGATGGCACGATCACCCGGGAGCAGCTCGACGTCACCCTCGACGAACTCCCACCAAATACGGTCCGAGCCAAGGGCATCGTCCAGATCGAAACCGGCGAGCTGATTCTCGTGCAGGTCGCTGGCAAGCGCCGAGTCGTCGAACCCCTCCCCATGGCAGAAACCACCGAACCAACCGACCTAGTAGTCATCACCGCCTAGCCAATAAATCTGTGGTCCAAAACCGGGCTATATTACCGGAAACAGACCACAGATTTTCTAGAAGAGGGTGGCGCAGGAGGCGAGGTTGACCGGGCCGTCGATCGGTGGGTCGAGATCGGCGGGGTCGTTGGTGACGGTTACCTGAGTCTCGAAAGGAATTGAGACTCCAGAGGTGAACAGCGACGTCGTGGTGCGATTGGTGATCTCCGCTGGGGATACCTCGGGCGTTTGACGGATCAGCATCGTCGTCAAGGTTCGCAGCACGCCGTTCTCGTCTCGATCGCAGACGAAGATGTCGCTACTTCCCGCCCGCATGTCGTTGACCAACGTCGCGACCCGCTCCGTTTCGCACCCGTTGATCGAATGGACGTGGTGCACGTCGCCGAAGGCGGGGCCAGCGGGTTCACGGGTGATGACTTCGGGAAGACCGTCGCCGTCCCAGTCCGCCCACCCGAGGGTGGCTTCAGGATCGGTGCGTCCGAACTGAACGGCTCCCACAACGATTCCCTCTACCGCAGCAAGCCCATCTATTTCCACGAAGGTCAAACCGTCGCTTCCCACCAGGGCAAAGGTTTCTAGGTCGCCGTCGCCGTCCACATCGTCCTCGCCCGTGTTCAAGACGACGTCGGCTTCGGAACGGGTCGGTTCGGCTGAGCAGACGGAAAAACCTGGAGTTGCGGAGGTGATCGTTGCGCCCGCGACCACTTCGCTAATGAACGGCTCGGGGCCAGATGCGACGAGATTGCCCTCGCCGACGTCGACGACGTAGATGGTGCTGGGTTGGCCGGGGCCGCCAATCATCATCTGTACGGCTGGGGCACCATCGAGCGTGGTGAGGGACGCATCGGTGACGGTCACCGCGCTAGCCAGGCTTCGGAGCGCGTCTCGATAGGACTCGTCGCTGGCGACCGTGATGGTGATCTGTGAACTTGCATCGGCATTCGTCAACAACGTGCAGTCTTCATGTGACCACCCATCGGGTAATTGGACCCCGTAGCGGTCGGTCGAGCACTCGGTTTCGGGCGGAGGCTCGGTTGTGGTCGTCGTAGTGGTGGTGGTCGTCGTGGACTCCGCTGCGGTCGTGGTGCTTGCGTCCAGGACCGTTTCGTCGGGTGGTGCTGCGTCTTCCACGTCGCTCGCGCAGCTGGTCGCGATGAGTCCAATTCCGAATAGCGCGAGCCATAGGCGCTTCATCGCGAGCGTGTGACCTCCGGTGACTTTCCTTCTGAAACCGTACTGCGCCAGCGATGTTGGTAGAGGTCGCCTGGGGTGTGGAATCGATGTTAGGGAACAGATCGACTACCACCCGGGTTCCCGTGATATGTCAATCGCATGGCGCATCTCGGCACTCCTCGGAGTAACCGCAATCGTCGCCGCGATCCTTCGTAACCGCGGCGATGCCCTCAGTATTACGGGCCCACTGACGTGGGTTGCAATCATCGGCTCCGCCTCAATCCTGATCAGCCTTCACGCCATCTACTGGCAAGCCGCTGGCCAGCGTTTCGGCGGTACGAACCGCCACCGCTTCCACGTCCTTACAGCGGGTGAGATCGCCTTCTTTCTACTTCTGTTCCAGATTTGGGTGATCGGATTCACCTTGGTTCTTCTCGCCGCGGTGATCTACACGCACAACATCTGGAAAGCCACCGAGCACGTCCGGCTCTTTGGGCCACCGCCCAAGCCTGACAAAAAGGACAACGCGGGCCAGGCCACTACGGCAACGTAGCGGTCCTAGCTTGCTTTGCACATCCCGTTCTTAGCGTTCGACTTCAAAGAAGGTTGCGCAGCTTGGAAGGCCGTGAAGTTGCGTATTCGGTATGTCGATGCCGACTTCGGTAGTCGACGAGCGCTCGGGGGAACTTCGGCTGCAATGGCGGCGGTGGCGAACTGTTGCTGGGCGGAAATCAACTCCGTGGAATTGTCGGAGGTGACGAGGAACTCTGCCCCATCACCCCCGGGTCCTCCAAGATGGTGCCAACCGAGCGGCTCCTTCTCGAGATGCTCAACTCCGAGGACGGCGTCACTGTGACGGTGAACGCCGACTCGGTGATGACTTGGCAACGGGGCAGCGACGAGCTGATCTTCGAGATGGTTGGCTAGTTGGCCCTCGAAGAAGGCTGCGCTGCTGGGGTCGCGGAGGTGATGTCGTTCCGGGAGCGGTATTGGCTGTCGGAATTACCCCAAGACAAGCGATTCGGGCTTACGGAAGATGAGCCCTGTCGGGGGTGAACTCTGTGTCTTGTCGATTTCGAACCGAGTCCCGTCGGCTGCTTCTGCATCGAGCAGGGCCGTGATTGCGGCGGCGGTTTCGGCCTTGGCGACGTGGAGGCCGAGGCAGGTGTGCGGCCCCTGTGCCCAGGTGACGTGCTGGGTGCGGTTCGGGCGGTCGATGTTGAAAGTGGCGGGCTCGTCGAACACCTCGGGGTCTCGATTCGCTGCCAGGAGGTTGATCGTGACCAGTTCGCTAGCAGGGATTTCCGTGCCGCCGAGCACGACGTCCTCGGTCGTATAGCGGTCGAGCCAGGCAGCGGCGGGTTCGAGCCGGAGCGACTCGTCGATCACATGGGGGAGTAGTGATCGGTCGGCACGCAATCGATCCAGTACTTCGGGGTTGGTGAACAGATGCCAGAACGCATTCGTCGTCATGCCCTCAGATGTCTCGATCGCACCGAACATCACCACTGCGACCGCGGCTGGGATCTCTTCTGCGGTCAGGACCTGTTCGTCGACCAGCTGTGTAATTAGCCCTGCGTCGTCACGACCCATCGCGCCGCCCACGTAGTCGTAAAGCTGTGCGAGTGTGCTGTGAATCTCGTCGGGCACCTCTTCACCAACAGTCAGTGCGGTGATCGCTGTGCCGAACGCGCCGTACCAGCTGAGTACATCGTCGACTGCAACCTCGTGCAGCCCCAGCACGTCGAGGATCGTGTCGACAGCCAGCGGGCCGGCAACACCAGTGCGAAGCTCCCGAGGCCCCTCGAGCGAAGCCGCCACTAATCGGGCAGCACGGTCGACGATGCGAGCCTCGAGTTCCTCACGGACGAACTTCGGGCGGAACGGCTTCACGAACGCTCGACGATGACGCTCGTGCTCGGGCCCATCGAGATTGAGCATCGAGGTGCCCAGCACCCGGGCGGTGGTGAATCGGTCGTCGTCGACGGTGTATCGCACGGCGTCGACCATGGCCTCGATGGCAAGATCTCGACGGGTAACGAACCAGGCGCCGGTGGCCGGAACCCATGACACGGGCTCTTCAGCGCGCAGCTGGTCCAGCACCTCGTAGGGCGAGTCGGTCAACGCATCGACCGAGATCGAAGCTCCAATGGGAAAGCGTTCATCACGATGCACACTCATCATGCTAAGCGCCAAGGGCGCTTGGCGCGGGCTGCTAGCGGGTAGTGCCTCGGTACGTGTGGGTCTGTACCGGCTGTAGGCCATCGATGTCTGTCCAGGTGATCCGTTCGGTCCGGTAGAACGAGTTCACCGGAATGACGGCTTGCCATACGACGTCACCTGAACGGTTCACCTCGGTGATTCGTCCATCGCGATCTCGGTTGCCGGTGCCACCAGCACCGATCAACACGTTGCCGTTGGGTAGTTCGTCGACATCGCCCAACGAACTCGTGAACTTGCCCGCAAGTGCTTCGAAGACCTGGGTGGCCGTGCCAGCTTCGGCGTCGATCTGGTAGATGACAGCCCGACTCTGGTCGGTTTCGCCGTTGCTTTCGTTTCGGTTGTCGTAGACGAGGAGGTCGCCAGATGCGGTGAACATGGGCGCGTGCTGGCCGGTGGTCCACGAACCTGCAGTAAGCGTGAGGAACGGTGCGTCGAAACCGGGGCTCGTTCCGGCGTCGTCACCGGCGATCCAGTTGATCTCGCCCGATGCTCGGTCGATGTTGACGACCCAACCCTGCGACCGACTCGAAAGGAGTATCTCACCTGCTGCTTCGTCGATCCACACTGCATTCGCGTGGGTCCAATCGAGACCGCCGCCTCGAGCTTCGGTGGTTGCTAGCTCGCCAGGGAACCGGCCGGTGTCGAGATGATCGAAGGTCGACCACTCCCAGACGATGTTGCCGTCGGCATCAACTTCGGTCACGACGTCTCCGAGCAGGTTCTGGCCACCGGCTCGCCGCTCTTCACGAGTGAGCAGCAGGACCCCGCCGTCTTCGAGTAGACGCACGTCGTGATGCCAGCCGTCGATTCCGCTCAGATCGATCTCGGAAATGATCGTCCCGTCGAGGGTTATCCGTTGGATGTTTCGGTTGAACAGCACGAGAGCTTCGCCGTCGCCGAGATGGCGGACGTAGGGGTCGCCTGCAATGCGTTGATCGCTGTCGAGGTACCACACGACGTACCCCTCGCTATCGAAACCGAAGTAGGCGGGTCCGGCGCCGTCGTCTAGGTCTCGAAGGCCGACGAAGGTGATGCCGTTCGTTTCGGTGTTCGCTGCCGCTTGAGTGATCTCGATGTCCGGTGCCGTCACCGGCAGGGCACCCGAGGTGAATTCGACCGCCTCGGCCTCGACATCGCCCGAGACTGCGGTGAAGGAGTACGTCGTCTCGGCTCGCAAGCCAACGATGGAGATGGTGCGGTCGCTTTCGGATGCATCGATCACTCGAGTCTCAATGCCATCGGATTCGACCCGGACGCTGAGCGGGTTCTCACGGTCGGTCTCAACCGTGAGCTCGGCTATCAGGGAATTGGTCGCATGTGGTGAGACAGCTACCGAAATCGTTGTATCGATCTCGGGTGCCTCGACGATGGGCGTGGCTGGTCGGCCAGCCCCGGACGGTATCCCGATAGTCGGCCGGATCGGTCCGGCGTCGCAGGCAGCGAGCAACGCAGCCCCAACGATCAGAAAGGCAATCCTGGCCTTGGTCCTGCTCATGAATGGGCGCGGCGCATAGGTCGTCATCGTGATCCTCCAAATTCGAATACCAGGGGCACCCTATTGCCCGATATTGCGATGGTGGGAAGCTTCTTTACCGGTCTTCAGGCTCGCGCAGAGTCCTCATCTGGGGTTCAGGAAGCCCATTCACAGCGCGTCGCGAGGCTGTCCCAAAATGATCCACTGACCCCACATTTCGGGTTGAATCCGGCGCGTATAGTTCGTTCGACCCACTGACAAACCCCGCTGCGAACCGACTCATTTGATATGGCTTCGATTCGAGTTACGTGTGAAACGTGTGGGGACATCGACCTCGCTTCAACGGGAGTAATCGCGCGCTGTTGCGTCGATGACGACCGGAACCAATATCGGTTCCGTTGCCCCGGGTGCGACATGGTCACGGTGAAACGCACCGAGCTTCGAGTAGTAAAGCTTCTTGAGGCCAATGGCGTTCCCGTTGAGTACTGGGAGCTACCGAAAGAACTACGGGAGCCCCGCAACGGGGCAACCCTCACTCACGACGATGTGATCAACTTTCACACCGCGATTCAAGACGATGACGGCCTGAGCGCAGCGATGGTTGAACTGACTGAGCAACGCCAACGCTGATCTGAATTCTCAGTCAATAGCACAAGAGGCCGCACTCGATTGAGGTGCGGCCTCTTGTCGTTTCCACGCCTACGAATCACCGCAAACCCAGAAATTGGTAAGTAAGGCTGACTCAAGTTGCACTCTGGGGACGGTTGAGTACTATTAGCACTCGCTCAACGAGAGTGCTAGCGGCCTGTACGGCCGAGTGCTAATCGACTTGGGCGAGACGAAAATCCCTCGTTCCCATGCCAAGGAGGCGTGAATGAACCTACAGCCACTGGATGACCGCATTGTCGTGCGGCCAGCCGCACCCGAGCAGACCACTGCTAGCGGCCTTGTAATCCCCGATACTGCAACCGAGAAGCCTCAGCAGGGCGAAGTTCTGGCCACCGGCCCAGGACGTCGTTCCGATTCGGGCGATCTCATCCCTATGGACGTAAGCGCTGGCGACACCGTCGTGTACAGCAAATACGGCGGCACCGAGATCTCCTCGGGCGGCGAAGACCTACTCATCCTCAACGCTCGCGACGTGCTCGCGATCGTCAAGTAACTAAGGACTCTCAACATGGCAAAGACACTCAAGTTTCATGAAGACGCTCGCCGTGGCCTCGAGGCCGGCGTAAACAAGCTCGCTGACGCGGTCAAGGTCACGCTCGGCCCAAAGGGTCGCAACGTTGTTCTCGACAAGAAGTTCGGCGCACCGACCATCACCAACGATGGTGTTTCGATCGCTCGTGAAATCGAGCTCGAAGATCCGTACGAGAACATGGGCGCACAGCTCGTCAAAGAGGTCGCAACCAAGACCAACGACGTCGCCGGTGACGGAACCACCACCGCAACCGTGCTCGCACAGGCACTCGTAAAGGAAGGCCTGCGCAACGTTGCTGCTGGCGCGAACCCGATGGGCCTCAAGCGCGGCATCGAGAAGGCTGTTGAAGCAGCTGTAGAGGCAATTGCTGAACAGGCTGTTCAGGTCGACGACTCGAAGGACAAGATCGCTCAGGTCGCTTCGATCTCGGCAGCTGACGAGACCGTCGGTCAGGTCATCGCCGACGCGATCGACAAGGTCGGCAAGGACGGCGTAGTAACCGTTGAAGAGTCCAACACCTTCGGTATGGACCTCGACTTCGTCGAGGGTATGCAGTTCGACAAGGGCTACCTCTCGCCATACTTCGTCACCGACCCAGAGCGCCAGGAAGCTGTTCTTGAGGACTGCTACATCCTGTTCAACCAGGGCAAGATCGGTTCGGTACAGGATCTCCTTCCGGTACTCGAGAAGGTCATGCAGGCTGGCAAGCCGCTGCTCATCATCGCTGAGGACATCGAGGGTGAAGCACTCGCAACCCTCGTCGTCAACAAGATCCGCGGTACCTTCAACTCGACCGGTGTTAAGGCTCCAGGCTTCGGCGAGCGCCGCAAGGCAATGCTCACCGACATGGCAATCC
>CAYUKM010000058.1:0-16627 GCA_964445255.1 uncultured Acidimicrobiales bacterium | reverse complement strand
CCAACGAGACCGCCAAGAGAATCAAGATACCTTCGGCGAGCGTCTCGAACTGTGAGCTGATCCCGAGGAGAATAAAGGCGTTGCCGATGGACAAGATGAACAGGACGCCGACGAGGGCACGCCATACGGCGCCCTCGCCGCCGAAGATCGACGTTCCGCCGACAATGGCGGCGGTGATTGCGCTGAATTCGAGGCCCACCCCGTTCTCGATCGAGCCTGCACCGTTCTTACTGGCGGTGAGAACACCGGCGAGACCAGCGCAGAAGCCAGAGATGACGTAGGCCGCGGTCTTCACACCCGTGAGGCGAACTCCGACAAGGCGAGCAGCCTCTGGGTTACCACCGACCGCGTAGAAGGCACGACCGAGAGTCGTACGAGCGAGTAGGAGTCCAAGGATGATCGCGACGGCAAGGAAGATCCAGACTCGAATCTTGAGTCCGAGGAAGTCCTCTGAACCAATGAACTGAAAGGGCTCGCTCATCGCCGAAACGATGGCTCCGCCGGTCAACAAGAACGCGATACCTCGATAGACGAACGAGGTCGAAAGCGTTCCGATGAACGAATTGACACCGGTGTACGCCATGATTGCCCCATTCAGAAGGCCCAGCGCGATGCCCGTTCCAATACCGGCAGCGAATGCAAGCGTTGGGCTCGTAGCAGCCAACATCGACGCAACAATGGCGGCGACCGACAGCATCGCACCGGTCGATAGATCAAAGATCCCGGCGATAACACAGATCGTTACGCCTACGGCAAGAAGCCCGACCGGAACCGCCTGATCGAGGAGATTCGACCAGTTGCGAGTTGTTAGGAACCGGTCGTTGGCGAGCCCCACCGCGCCGACCAAGATCAAGAACGCGATCAAGATTCCGTATTTGGCGAAGAGCTCACGGAAAGAGAATCCGCTTCGCGTATCTTCGCCAGCGATGGGTATTGTTGTGGTCATGTAGGTACCGATTCGTTGTGGGTCCCGAAGGCGTGTGCGAGCAGGGTTGCCTTGTCGGCTTCACCTGCATCACTCTCATGGACGATGGTCCCGCCGCGGACGGTGTAAATACGATGGGCCACGTCGAGCGCTTCATCAAACTCCGACGTCACCATGAGCACGCACATGCCCTCAGCAGCGAGTTCGCGTAGCAGCTCATGAATTTGTTGAATGGAGATCACGTCGACGCCTCGGGTTGGTTCGTCGACGAGATACAGGCGAGGCGGGGTGACGAGCCATCGGCCAAGGAGCGCCTTTTGCTGATTTCCACCCGAGAGCGAGGCGATAGGTCCTTCTATTGCGCCCTGCACGTTTACTTTGGCGGCGACTTCTGAGGAGCGCTTCTGTGTAAGGGCCCGGCGGATAACGCCGAGGCGGCTCGTAGCCCTGGGTTGGCCGACCGCAATATTGGTGGTGGTTGGGAGTACGGGAAAGATCCCGTCGTGCTTACGGGATTCGGTGACCATTCCAAGCCCAGCCTTGACCGCATCGGCCGGACGTCGGAACAAGACCTGTTCTCCGTCGATCTCGATCTTCCCAGCAGTTGGCGGATTAGCGCCAAAGACGCTGCGAAGGATCTCGCTCCTACCTGCGCCGACTAGGCCGACGAGGGCGACGATCTCGCCCGGGTGAACCTCGAGTGAAACGTCAGCAAAACCGGGTCCACTGAGTTCGGTCAGTCGCAGTCGCGGGGTTCCCGAACGATCTATTTCGCTTCGTTCAGTCGCCACGGCCATGTCGACGTCACCGACCATGTGGCCCACGAGGTCCTTGGCCGTAAGGCCTTCGGTCGGTTCGCTGCTGAGGATTACCTCCCCATCGCGCATCACCGTTACGACATCGCAGACGTCGAGGATCTCTTCCAGAAAGTGCGAAACGAGCACGACGCACGTCCCGCGCGAGGCCAATAGCTCGATGATCTCGTACAACTTCTTCGAATCATCGATCGACATTGAGGAGGTCGGTTCATCGAGGACGATCAGTTTCGCATCGCTTGCGAGGGCACGAAGGATCTCGACCTTTTGCTGTGCCGACGCGCCGAGAGTGGACACCACGGCATCAGGGTCGAGCCCATCGAACTGGTAACGGTTGATGAGTTCTAAGGCCTTATCCCGTAAAGCGCCACGCTGCACCACACCACCGGTGTTGGGTTGGCGGCCGAGCAGAATGTTCTCTGCGACCGACATCTGCGGCACGAGCGACAGCTCTTGGGCTACCAGGCTCACGCCATGATCCCGGGCCTGGCGAGGGGTGGAGAATACGAGCTCCTGTTCCCCGACCTGCACCACGCCTGAGTCGGCCTTGTACACGCCCGCGACCATCTTCATCAGCGATGACTTGCCAGCGCCGTTTTGGCCGACGATGCCATGGACCTCCCCTTTCCGGAAGGTCACATTGGCATCGTCAACAACTCGAACCCCAGAGAAGACCTTTGTGAGGTCACTGGTGGAAAGGAGGGCTGGCGACGCCGAAGCGTCGCCAGCCATTCCTTTGGAGGGGATCTGTGGTTCTAGTTGGTCCACTGACCTTCGAAGTCTCCAATGGTCTCTTGGGTCACGGTTTCGAAGTCACCGATCTCGTCGAGATCGACCGATGGCTCCGGGTTCTCGCCAGCGAGCTGTTCACCAGCTACTTCGACGGCAAGCTGACCCCAGTCAGCGGTACGGTCGATCTGAAGACCGAACCAGCGACCCTCGCGGACAGCTTCGACCGCTTGGGTTGGCGAGCCACCGCCGATGAAGGCAACGCCTTCAATGCCAGCGTTGATTGCCGACTGCTCAGCACCGAGGATGGCCTGAGCGGAGCCGACCATGACGTCGATTTGATCGTTCGCAAGGAATACACCGTCAGCGCCAGCTTGGCCGTCTTCGACGGTGTAGCCGCCGCGAACGCTCTCTACGAGGTTCACGTTTGGCTCGGCGCTAAGGATGCGCTCGAACTCGGCGGTGCGGGTTACGTCAATGTCGAGCGTTGGCTCACCAATGAGGTACGACACGTTGCATGGGTCAATTCCCTCACACGCCAAGATCGCAAGGTCGGCCTGGTCTTCGATGGCGCCGATAACCGACGAGCCAGCGAAGATGAGTCCGTCGATCTGTGGGTCGAGGGTGAGCTGGTCAGGGCCGATCGGGCTGAATACGGCCACAACGGAGATGCCAGCGGCAATCGCTTCTTCGACAGCTGGGGTGATTGCAGCGCCGTTGTTGGAGCTGATCACGAAGGTGTCGAAGTCGCCCGACAGGGTTGCGTTCTGGATCTGCTGTGCCTGGGTTTCACCAGAGAAGTCGAATGCACCGTCGAAGATCTCTGCGCCGATTCCGGCCTCATCGGCTCCGGCCTGTACGCCGGTCCAGATTCCCTGGCTAAAGCCGTTGAAGTTGGCGTAGCTGAAGTACGCAACGTTGCCGCGCTCAGCTGATATTTCCTCGACAGCATCGTCTTCGGCCTCAGCGGGCTCTTCGGCCTCTTCCGCAGAAGATTCGCCATCGGCAGCGTCGGTTACCTCCTCAACGGCATCGGTTGCGGAATCCACCGTGGATCCACACGCGGCAGCGATCATCGCGAATGCGAAGATCATGCCTAATAGCTTTAGTAGTCGGTTGTTCATGTGAAGTTACCCTCCGTTTTCTGCACCCCTTTTGGGCGAAGACCTTTCTGTTTTTCCTTGCGGTTGTTGTGTTGCGGTTTGTTGGATGTGAGCCAGTGTCTTGACGTCAGCCGGCTCCGTAGACCGACGCGGCGACCTCCGGCGAGATCGCTCCTATAGCCACGTCGTGTTTGACAAGCTCGGGGTCGCGGTCCTTCGGATTGCCGAAGCCGCCGCCACCGCCGGTCATGGTGCGGACGATGTCGCCCTTCTTGAGCGCCACGCCCGATGCCTTTAGTGCATGGACCTCTTCGGGCGTTCCCGGGTTGATGACCACGTCTGGTCCGGTGGCGTCGTGCCCGCCAGCGAGCCCCCAGGCTGGAGTTTCGCTGCGCTCGAACCATGTGGTGACGTACGCGTCGTCGAGCAGTTCGAACTCGCGACTTACGCCGACTCCACCGCGGAACTCGCCGTGACCAGCGGAGTCGGTTCGATACCCGTATTGGCGTACCCGGAGCGGGAACTTGGTCTCGAGGACCTCGATCGGCATGTCCTTGAGCGAGCCGTTGACGTTGTTGATCAGTGCGTCTTGGCCGTCCGAGCCGTTCCATGCTCCCCAACCTCCGACGGTTGGTTCGACGTGCAGCCACTGCTTGGCCGGGTCTGGATCGGCTCCAGCGAGGAAGATCACCATCGAATCGCCGTAGCTCGCAGCGGCCGCTCGCTCGGGGATGACGTCGGAGAGTGCCTTGACGATCAGGTCGATGAGCAAGCCAAGCGGGGTGAAGTACCACTCCACCGGGTATGGCTCGACGGCTCCAACGACGGACCCTTCACGTACTTCGACAGTGAGCGGACGGAACGAGCCACCGTTGGGCGGGCTCTGTGGGTCGACGAGAAGCTTGTAGGCGACTCGTACCGCTGCAACCGCCTGCGTAGCACCGCAGTTGATCGGGCCGTCTCGAACGTCATCGCTTTGGGTCAGGTCGACGTGCATCGTGTCGCCGTCAACGACCACTCGCGCGTGGACCTTCACGACCTCGTCAGGCACGATCCCATCGGAATCGATCGTGCCTTCAGCGGTGTACTCACCGTCGGGCACTGACGCTAGGAACTCGCGCTCCTTTTGTTCGGCTTGTCGGAAGATTTCGTCGCGAGCAGCGAGAACGGTCTCTGCGCCGAAGCGTTCGAAGATCTCGGGCAAACGCTTCGCCCCCGTGTGGCTGCATGCGATTTGTGCGCCGAGGTCGCCGATTGCACCGTGGTAGAAGCGACTGTTGCGCCCGATCGCCTGGGTGAGCGAATCGACCTGCACACCTGCCTCGACGACCTTGACCGGCGACAGACGCAGGCCTTCTTGGAAGACATTGATCGAGTCGATCGTGCCACCCGGATCCTTCGAACCAACATCGAGCCAATGGGCACGCGAGGTGGCGAAGCCCAGAAGTTCGGGCTCCTCGGCATCGGTGAAGATGGGTTCCATCACGGTCATGTCGTGAAGGTGCGTACCGGTCACGTAGGGATCGTTCATGATCCATACGTCGCCGGGCTCCCAGACGTCGCGTCCGTACATCTCCTCGATGGCGATCGTGCACGCTTCCAAGTTGCCGAGGAAGATCGGCAGGCCGGCCGATTGGCCGAGCACGTTGTGCTCAGCGTCGAGAAGCGCGACCGAGCAGTCCTTCATTTCGTAAATGATCGGGGTGTACGCGGAGCGAATCAGCGTGGCGTTCATCTCATCGGCGACCGCGGTCAGCGCATTGCGAACGATTTCGACGATGATCGGATTGACAGTTCCCATGTCCTAGCTCCTTGTGGCAGTGATAATTCCGTATTGGTCGACCGTGAGGTCCCAACCCGGGGGTATGACGGTGGTGGCAGTGGGTTCGGCGATGATCGCGGGGCCAGCGAGCGATGCACCCGCGGAGAGGTTCTCGCGCTGGATTACCGGCGAATCGTGCGAGGTTCCGCTGAAGGACACGCTGCTCGTAACCGATTCGATATCGCCCTCTTGGGGGTCGAGCGCCGAAGGCTCGGCGCGGCCAAGGTCGCCGAGCGCGGTAGCTCGGGCGATCACGAATTCGATCGGCGCGTCGGCGTTCGAGTGACCGAAGCGGCTGTGATGCATGGCATCGAAGGCTGCCTTGATCTGCGTAGGCCAATGCTCGGTGGCGATCATGGCGATATCACCAACGGGAATGGTTAGCGTGTACTCCTGACCGATGTATCGAGCATCGATCGCGCAGCGCACCTCGACGTCGTCATCGCCGACGCCTTCAGCAACCACTTGATCCGAGACCGTTGACGCCAACTCGTCGAAGATCTTGTTGAGGCCAAACAGGTCCGCGCCCTCTAGGGCGAAGGGGAAGCCACGTGCTGCGTCGCGACGGAGCTTGGTTTCGAGCATTCCCCACGCGGAGAACGCTCCGGGGAAGCGAGGTACGAGCATCGTGTCGATACCGAGTTCCTCGGCGAGAAAGGCTGCATGCATAGGGCCCGCTCCACCGAATGCAACGACGGCGAAGTCTCGTGGTTCGATGCCCTTCTCGACGGTGAGTGTGCGGATGGCTTGGGCCATCTTGGCGTTGACGACGTCGAGGATGCCCTGGGCGATATCCTCGGTGTTGAGGCCCAGTTCAGTACCGACCGTGTCCAGGGCTGTCGCCGCAAGCGCCGGGTCGAGTTCGAATTCGCCGCCGGCGAACACCTTTGGGTCGACGCGGCCGAGCGCAACATTGGCGTCGGTCACGGTCGGTTCGGTGCCGCCGCGACCGTAGGACGCAGGCCCTGGATTGGCACCAGCGCTGCGTGGGCCGACGCGCAATCCTCCAGCTTCGAGATAGGCGACGGAACCGCCACCGGCGCCGATCGTGTAGATGTTTACGACCGGCATGAGCAGCGGGAAGCCTTCTAGTGAGGCTTCGGTAGATACGTCAGCTTCGCCCTCGACGATCAGGCTCACGTCAAAGGACGTGCCACCCATGTCGACACAGATGAGATTCTTTTTGCCGGTGAGGCGAGCGAGCGACACGCCACCCATGGCGCCACCGACGGGCCCGGACAAGAGGGTCTGGACGGTGTGATCACGTGCCGATGCGGCGGTGATGATTCCGCCCGACGACTGCATGATGTGCAGCGGCACGGTCATACCGTCGCTTTCGAGACCTTCGGAAAGTTCTTCGAGATAGGTGCGCACGATTGGCGCCGTGTATGCATCGAGCACTGCGGTGGATGTGCGCTCGTACTCACGCCATTCTCGAGCGAGCCGGTGCGAAAGACTGATCGGCGGGTTGTCGAGCTCCTGACGAAGCAGTTCCTCGACCTTGAGTTCGTGTTCTGGGTTTTCGTAGCTGAACAGCAGCGCCACGGCGATCGAGGTGTATCCCTCGGACTTGTACTTCTCGGCCGCAGCCTTCACGTCGTCGACCGAGATCGCCTCGACTTGGTTTCCCTGCGCGTCAAGACGTCCGCCCACCTCGGCGGTGTCTGAGCGGGTCACCAACGGATCCGGTTTGCGGTATTGGAGTTCGTAGAGTTCGGTGCGGTTACCGCGGGCGATCTGATAGACGTCACCCGCTCCCTTGCTCGCGATGAGTAGGACTTTCTCGCCCCGGCGCTCCAGAAACGCGTTGAGCCCCTGGGTCGTGCCGTGGACGATAAACGACAACTCGCTCAGTTCGTCCACTACACCGCTCATGGCGTTGCGCACGCCTGTGCTCAGCTCTCCAGGTGTGGTCGATGCCTTCCCAGCCGTGTACTGCCCGGTTTCCTCGTCATAGGCGACGGCGTCGGTGAACGTGCCACCGATATCCATAGACACTCGATACCGACTCATAGTTGCCCCATTCCCAAGGTCGTGGTTGCGAGGGCGACGTCGAACATCCCACCGACAACATCGGTGGAGATCGGCTCGGCGAGAAGTGCGTTGATGTCTGCGTTGCCGTTGCCGCGTTCGGGGTGGTCGACCCAACGTTGGTAGGCGTCCTCGTCCTCCCAGAAGCCGATCACGATCACTTGATCGGGCTGTTGCAGCATCATCACGTCGATGCATCCTTCAGTGGCTTGTGCTCGCTCGAAGATCTCTTCGTCTTTGAAGAGTTGGACGAGATCTGCCAAAGCTCCGGGCTTTGGCACCATTGGCAACATTGAACAAATCAAGCGCGTTCTCCCCTTCTGTGAACTTTCTGCGACTTCACGCCGCATAGCGTTCGTTATTCGTACACGTCCGCTATTGGTACACGGATCTTAAGGCGCTAATGTGACGGGTGCAACGCGGCCGCACCGCCGGTTCGCGATCGGTGTAGTGACGCATGTGAAGATGGGGGGCATGCGAGGACTCATATGGAAGTAAAGCTCGAAACCGTCAGCGCCAATCTGGTCCAGCTGCGTGCCCACAGAGGCTTCAGCTTGCGCGAGCTAGCCGAGCTCACTGGATACACGAGCTCGTATCTGTCACAGATTGAGCGGGGCGAGTCGGTGCCATCGCTGTCGGGGCTTGCCACCGTCGCCGCGGCGCTCGGTGTGGAGTTGGCATCGCTGTTCGAAACGGCTGCTGGCCCTCGGGTATCGATCTCACGGGCAGATGACCGACTGCAGCTCAGCACCAATGCGAGCGACGACCAACCCGCGCACCGCTACTCGGTGCTCAGCTCGCACGGAAGTGATCGCTCGTATTCGGTGCTTTGTCACTCGTTACCGTCGGGAGAAGACCCGATCGAGTACCGACACTTTGGTGAGCGGTTCTGTCTCGTGCTCCGGGGGAACGTGCAGCTCGTGCTGGGCGGAGAGAGCCACACCCTGAGTCAGGGCGACTGGATCCACTACGCGGCGCATCAGTCCCACATGTTTGGCATCAAGGGCGACGAGGGAGCGGAAGTGCTCTGGATCGTTAGCCCGGCGATCTTCTAACGAGTGATGAGGGGAACCAGATGAGCGAAAACCAACGATTTAGCGGGCTTAGTGAAGCCATCGGCGCAAATCTGGCTGAGCGCAGGATGGAACTTGGAAAGTCGCTGCGAGCTACCGCTGCAGATGCAGATGTGTCGCCTAGCCACCTCAGCGATATCGAGAAAGGGCGCAGCCAAGTCTCGCTTCCGGTGCTGTTGCGACTCGTTCAAGCGCTCGACCTGACCGTCGGCGAACTACTGCCTCGAATCGGCGGCAACCAATCGACGTTGGGTTCGATCAACTACCTCGACGATCCCATATCGCCGCTGTCGCACCCCGACCTCGAACTCTCCATCGAGCACCGCAACCTTGCCGCTGACGAAACGGTCAGCATCGAGAACCCGTTACTGACCGACCTATTTCTGCATGTCCTCGACGGCGAGGTTGCCGTCACTGCGGCGCACGACCAGCACGTACTCGGCACCGGTGACTCACTCGACAGCGAACGACTGCCATCGGTCGAACTAACCGCTACCCAGCCCACCAAAATTCTTCTCACCATCGGATCCCATTCGTCATGACAGACACCACCTCGCTTCGTATCGCTACCGACGTCGGCGGCACGTTTACCGATCTCGTCGGCATCGAGATCGGGCCAGACGCCAAGCCGTCGATCATCACTGCCAAGAGCGACACCACGCCACCCAACTTCGAAACCGGAATCTTCGACGTCATCAAAGCGAGCGGTCTTTCCGTCGAAGACATTCAACGCCATATTCATGGAACGACCGTGGTGATCAACGCACTCACCGAACGCAAGGGCGCAACCGTTGGGCTGATCACGACCGAAGGTTTCCGCGACACGCTCGAGATTGCCCGCGGCAACCGGCCCGACCTGTTCAACCTCGACTACGTCAAGCCCGAGCCATTCGTTCCCCGTCACCTTCGACGCGAAGTCCCCGGCCGCCTCACCTACACCGGAGAAGTACGCCACGAGCTCGACCTTTCCGGGCTCGACGACATCGTTGCCGACTTCAAAGCCGAAGGCGTCGAAGCCATTGCGGTCTCGCTGATCCACTCCTACGCAAACCCCGCTCACGAGATAGCCGTCGTCGAAGAGGTACGCCGGTTGTGGCCCGAGGTCTCCGTCGTAGCATCGAGCCAGGTCACCAGGCAGTGGCGCGAGTACGAACGAACCAGCACCGCCGTGCTCTCTGCGTACGTTCAACCACCTGCCGAGCGATACCTCGAACGCCTTGAAGGCGGCCTGGCCACCAAGGGCCTCGACACTGAAACCCTCGTCATGCAGTCGAATTGCGGCGTTTCATCGTTGCGAACAGCAGCCGAAGTACCGATCACCATGGTCGAATCGGGGCCGGCGTCGGGCTTTCAGGGAGCTGCCGAACTCGGCAAGCTCATCGGGGAGCCGAACGTGTTGGCCCTCGACATTGGCGGCACAACGGCGAAGTGCTCATTGATCGTTGACGGTCGCGTTCGCATCGTCACCGATTATTGGATCGAACGAACAAACACCAACGCGGGTTACCCGTTGATGGTGCCGGTCGTCGACCTTGTCGAAATCGGCAACGGTGGCGGTTCGATTGCGTGGGTCGACGATTACTCAAAGCTCCATGTTGGCCCACAATCTGCTGCGGCTGATCCCGGCCCTGCCTCCTACGGGCGTGGCGGCACCGAGGCCACGACCACCGACGCAAACCTTTGGCTTGGACGAATCGGGCACGATTCGTTCCGTGGCGGCGAGGTCAAGCCCGATCTCGAAGCTACAGAGACTGCCCTCACCCGTGTGGGTGAGTCGATCGGTGTCGATGCGTCCGCTGCGGCCCGCGGCATTGTTCGAATCGCAAACGACAACATGGTCAATGCGCTCAAGCTGATTTCGGTGAACCGAGGGTTCGACCCACGCGACTTCACCCTCATCGCCTTCGGTGGCGGCGGCCCCATGCACGCCGTCGCGCTCGCCGATGAACTTGGCGTATCCAAGGTTGTCGTTCCATTTGCAGCGTCGGTGTTCTCCGCATGGGGAATGATCATGTCGGATCTTCGGCGCGACCTCTTCCGCACGTTGGTCGTCCAGCTCGACGCCGAATCGCTAGGGGATATTTCGGCCGCGTTCACTGCTGCTGAAGCTGACGTAGTTGCCGAATTTGCAGACGATGGTGTTGACCCCGACGCGGTGACCATCGAACGGTTTGCCCAATTGCGCTACGCCAACCAGGAGCACACCACCGAAGTCGCAGTCGATGAATCCTTGCTGACCACCGTTGGCTTGGATGTTCTGATCGAACGCTTTCATACCCAGTACGAAGCTGAGTACACCTATCGACTCGATGTGGGCGTCGAGTTCGTTGGTCTGCACTTGGTTGCAACCGCAGCGGTCGACAAGCCGGACCTGGCCGAACAGCCACTCGGCCCTGCCGACGCGTCTGGCGCAACAACGGGCTCGCGGTCGGTCGATTTCGCCACCGATGGCATCCACGACGCAGATCTATACGACCGAACGTTGCTCGCCCCCGGCATGACCTTCGAAGGACCTGCCATCGTCGAAGGCGGGGGAACGTCGGTTGTCGTGCACCCCAACGCGACCGTGAGCGTCGACGGATACGAAAATCTACACATCAACTTGGAAGGTTAGTAACCATGTCTTCTACCGACCCGATCACTCTTGAGATCATCCAAAACGCGCTTCAGGCAACCGCCGATGAGATGTTTGCGGCCATGCGCAAGACGGCTATGAGTTCGATCATCTACGAGGTGCTCGACATGGGCACCGGCGTTATGGATGCGAACGGCGAGATTGCGTCATCTGGCGCAGGCATCCCCGCGTTCGTTGGTGTGCTCGATAAAGCAGCGAAGGTGATCATCGAGAAGTTCGCCGAGCCCGACCAGATCGCCCCCGGTGATGTGTTCATCACGAACGATCCTTACTTCGGTGGCGTCACGCACCTGAACGACATCGTTGTGTTGATGCCGGTGTTCGCCGGCGACCGCCGCATTGCGTGGACGGCCAACATTGCCCACAACAGCGATGTTGGCGGCATGGCGCCTGGTTCACTCACCGGTGACGCGACCGAGATCTTCCAAGAGGGCATACGCCTGCCCGCAATCAAGGCCATCGATAAGGGCGTGACAAACCAGGCAGTGATGGACATTCTGTTTACGAATTCCCGCATGCCCGAGACGATCGAAGGCGACGTGTGGGCGGCCATTGCTGCGGTGCGTATCGGTGCTCGACGCCTCACCGAGGTGGCCGACAAGTACGGGGCGGACGTGTTCACCGAAGCGGTCGAACGACACATGGACCATGGCGAGGCAATGGCCCGAGCCGCGTTGCGCGAACTACCCAAGGGTGAGTTCACGATCAGCGAAGAGCAGGACAACGGCGCGATCCTGAACGCGACCGTCACCATTACGAATGACGATTTCATCGTCGATCTCACCGACAACCCGCAGCAAAGCACCGACCCCAACAACTGCAGCCGCGACGCGGTGATGGTTGCCGCACAGATGATCTTCAAGTCACTGACGGCCCCACATACACCAGCGAGCAGCGGTTCGTTTCGCCCGATCACGCTGCTGACCGAGCCAGGTACCGTCTTTGATGCCCAAGCGCCAGCGCCGATGGGCTTCTACTACGAGCTCGAACTTCGGGCATACGATTTGTTGTGGCGAGCGCTCGCACCGGTCGTACCTGAGATGTTTGGGGCCGGACACTTTGCTTCAGTGTGCGGAACGTTCATCGGTGGAACCCACCCCGACACTGGGCGCCAGTACACGATCATCGAGCCACAACTCGGCGGCTGGGGGGCAACCCACAACCGGGATGGAAACACCGCAATGTTCTCGGGATTCCATGGCGAGACGTACAACACGCCAGCCGAGATCAGCGAAATTCGAAACGGGCTGTTCGTCGAGCGAATGGAGCTCAACACCGCCGATGGTGGCGAGGGAAGTCACAGCGGCGGTCGGGGCATCGTGATGGAGTACCGAGTGCGCAGCGATGACGGCTACCTCACAATGGAGTACACCCGCTCGAAGTTCCCCGCGTGGGGAACCGAAGGTGGAAACGACGGCTCGCCAAACTACTGCGAGGTGGTCAGCGCCGAGCACGGAACCACGGAGCGCTACTCAGCAGTTTCCGGCCTAGAGACTAAGCCGGGCGACCTGATCCGAATCGTCACCGGCAACGGCGGAGGTCACGGCGATCCATCGAAGCGTGACCCCGAGCTGGTCAAGACCGACATCAAACACGAACTGATTTCTCCGGAGCGGGCCAAGGCCGTCTTCGGAGTCTCCTAAAGGGAAAGCTTGCAACTACATGGCACGTGAATGGGTAATCGATAGCTACAGCGGTTTTGAAGGCTTGCGACTTCAGGACTGTGAGGTTGAGGAGCCGGGTCCGAACGATGTGCGACTCAAGGTCGAAGCGTTCGCGCTGAATTGGGGCGACGCCGATCTGATGCTCGACCAGTACTCGTTTAGCTTCCCCGAGTTTCCTGCTCGGGCCGGGATTGAGGCTGCCGGAATTGTCGAAGCTGTCGGGTCCGACGTCACCGGTATCGAAGTTGGCAAACGCTACGCGACACTGCCGTACTTCTATTACAACCGTGGCGCCAGCGCCGACACCATGCTTATCGACCACCGCTACATCACGCCCTCACCAGAGGGGTTGAGCCCCACCGAGGCGACGTCGATCTGGATGCAGTACCTGACGGCCTACTACCCCGTGGTCCAGTTCGTCGACGCAAAGCCCGGCGTGAACGTGTTCATCGCAGCCGGAACGAGCACCGCGGGCAACGCCGCGATCGAGATTGCAGCATTGAAGGGCGCAAACGTTCTTGCCACCACTCGCCAAGAGCGCAACGTGGACTACCTCACCGCGTCGGGAGCCAACCACGTGTTCGTCGACGACGGCGAGAAGGACTTGGCGAAGTTCATCACCGACGCAACAGACGGTGTTGGCGCTCACCTCGCGTTCGACCCGGTCGGCGGAAACTACACCGGCCGATATGGCCCAGCGATGGCCAAAGGCGGAACGATCGCGATCTACGGTTTGCTCTCTGGAGCATTCCCCGAGTTCCCGATCGTGTCGATGTTCCAGACCGACTCGTGGGTGAAGGCGTATTCGCTGTTCAACTACGTGGAAAATCCAGCAGCGCTCGAACGCGGTATCGAGTTCGTCAACAACGCCATCGCGTCAGGCGACCTGAAGCCCAACGTCGACAAAGTCTTCCCCATGGAGGGCTACATCGACGCCTGGCACTACCTACGAGACGGCAACCGAGAGTCCTACGGCAAAGTCGTCATCGACACCAGCCTGTAGCACCCCATGAAGCTCCAAGCGATCGACGCACACGCGGAGGGCGAACCTGGCCGCGTGATCATTTCTGGCATGCCCGAGATTCCGGCGGGGACGATGATGGAGAAGATGCGCTGGCTCGAAGCCAACGCCGACCACATTCGTCTACAGATGCTGCGCGAGCCGCGGGGTTACCCGGGCCTGTGCTGCAACGCGATCATCCCGTCCGACCACCCCGACGCTGATACCGGGTTCATCATCATGGAGCAGACCGAATATCCCCCCATGTCGGGGAGCAACACAATCTGTGTCGTGACCGCACTATTGGAGACCGGCATAGTCCCCATGGTCGAGCCTGAAACCACCCTGACCCTCGAAGCCCCCGCCGGACTCATCGAGGTGAAGGCGACGTGTTCGGGCGGCAAGGTCACTGCGGTGACGTTCACCAACGTACCTGCGTTCGTCTCGCACCTCGACGTACCCATCGATGTAGCGACGATTGGCGAAGTGCGGGTCGATATTGCCTGGGGCGGCATGTTCTACGTGAGCGCGGACGCCGACGTGCTTGGCGTCAGCCTCGACGCGTCGAACGGTGCCGAGATCGCCCGAGTGAGTGAGATGATTCGGGTCGCCACCACCGAGCAGATGCCGGTGCATCACCCACTCGACGCAACCATTACCGGGCCGACCATCTCGCAGCTCACGGGTAAAGCCACGGTTCCTGAAGCCACGTCGCGCAACGCCGTGACCCTGGCGACCGGCGTGCTCGACTGGGACGAACCCTCTACCTGGACGGGAGCCCTCGACCGCTGCCCATGTGGAACCGGGACGTCGGCCCGCATGGCGGTCCTCCACGCACGAGGCGAACTGGCCGTCGATGAGGAGTTCGTCCA
This sequence comes from uncultured Acidimicrobiales bacterium, assembly GCA_964445255.1. GTDB lineage: Bacteria > Actinomycetota > Acidimicrobiia > Acidimicrobiales > SHLQ01 > SHLQ01. The sequence goes on along the minus strand of CAYUKM010000058.1, from coordinate 1,958 downwards.
CGAAGGGCCGCTCGGCACCGTGTTCCGGGCCCGCATCACAGAAGAGACGATGATCGGCGACCAAATAGCGGTCATCCCCGAGATCTCCGGGCAAGGGTGGATCACCGGAAGCGGCGAATACATCGTCGAGCCCACCGACCCGTTCCCCGACGGCTACACGATTGGCGATATCTGGCCGCCAGTAACGTGAACGCGATGGCCCAACCACTACGCATCAACATGTGGTCAGGGCCACGCAATGTGTCGACGGCACTGATGTACTCGTGGGGACAGCGCGCCGACACCACCGTCGTCGACGAGCCGCTGTATGCCCATTACCTGCACACCACGGGCCGCCGCCATCCCGGCGATGGCGAGGTGTTGGCTTCACAAGACAACGACGGCACCAGGGTGATCGAGAGCGTCCTGCGAGCCGACTACGACACCCCAATCGTGTTCTTCAAACAGATGGCCAAACACTTGGTCGACCTCGACCGCGACTTCCTCGCGGAGGGACCCAACATCTTGTTGACCCGCGGCCCACACGACATGTTGACCTCGCTGCAGGTGCAACTCCCCGATGCCACCTTGGCCGACACGGGCTACGAGGAGCTGGCTGAGCTGTGCGAGGCCGTCGTAGCCAGAGGCGAGAAACCGATAGTCATCGACTCATTGACCCTGCTCCAAGATCCACCCCGCGTCCTCGCGGCGTTGTGCGACGCGGTAGGGGTCGCCTTCGACGAAGCCATGTTGACATGGCCCGCCGGACCTAAACCCGAGGACGGCGTGTGGGCGCCGCATTGGTACAGCCGAGTCCATGCATCGACCGGCTGGGAACCTTACAAACCCAAAAACGTCGAGCTACGCGCGGAGCTGCAACCCGTTCTTGACCGGGCCACACCGCTATACGAGGCACTGCTCCCCTATCAGCTTCGCTAGAACCGCTCGGTTCGCCAGCTGAGACCTACTCGTTGGCTGTGAGGCTGCGGTAGCCGCCGCCGTAGAAGATCACCGGAGACTTCCGGGTATCTGTCGGTGCGACCGTTATCACAAGCTTCTGACCCATCTCTCAGCTATCTCACCCAGGGTTGACGGCACCTCGAATCAAAACGCTCTGAGCGTTCGGGCGGGAGTCGGTTCAAATTCTTAATAACCCGTGTCTCCGCGGGCATCCTTCCTACCCGTCGGTTCAGCAGTACTGATCTCTCAGCTATCTCACCGAAGGTTGACGGGGCCTGGAAGCGGAAACGCTCTGCGCGTTCACCAATCGTTAACCTCCGGCCTCAGCAGCTGGCGATTAAGTTTCCGACGAAGAAGACCTGTGTCGCAAAAGGAGCATATTGAGATGATCAACAGCAGTAAGCAACGCAAAAGGGTATGGCGGGCCTTCCTCGCTTTTCTTCTCGCAGCGACCGCAGTCGTGAGTGCGCCAGCGAGTGTCGGAGCCCAAAGCGGCCTCGACGAAGCAACGAGCGGGGAGTTCTCTGATGATGCTTCGAACCCGACAGTGCTTACGGCTGCACCAGGGTCAAATGTTCTGAGTGGAAATGTTGCGTCAGGCGACATTGATTACGTGACGTTCACCGTGCCACCGGGCTACGAGTTCTCATCGTTGAACGTGCTCGATTACGAATCGACCGGCAACTTCCGATCTTTCATTGGTATCCAAGAAGGCTCGGTGTTTACCGAACCAGCTTCAAATCCTGACCAGAGCAACCTGCTCGGCTTCACGCTCTTTGGTGATGCCTCAATTGGAAGGGATATTCTACAAGACATCGGTAGTGGCGCTCAAACACAGGGCTTTTCTGGTGCACTTCCATCAGGTGACTACACCTTCTGGATCCAAGAGACCAGCACCCTTTCTCAGTACTACCTCGACATCACCCTGACACTCGCAGACGACGCTGCTCCAGCCGAGGAAGCCCCAGCCGAGGAAGCCCCAGCCGAGGAAGCCCCAGCCGAGGAAGCCCCAGCCGAGG
>CAYUKM010000057.1:0-16662 GCA_964445255.1 uncultured Acidimicrobiales bacterium | reverse complement strand
ACCCCGAACCATCTCCGGCCGACCCCGCCGCTACCGCGGTTCATCCCGGGCCAAAGCCAGAGACCAACCCGGGCGTGAGGGCGGCCGCCACAGCAGCGACTAGCGGTATGACGAGCGCAAGTATCGCGGCGTCGCTCAAGCGCACCTTCCTCACCGATGAATTCGGCGAGATCGAGATCGAGACCCGCTCTCGCCCAACGATGCAGTGTCAACGCTTGCTCCGCGATCGCTACGTCTATCTCGCTGTCCCCGGCAAGGCTCTGCCACGAGAAGGCTCCGATGATCCCAAGGGCAAGTTCGTCCTGGCCTTCACCGATCAAGACGTGATGTTGTTTAAGCCCAGCCGCGGCAATGAGGCACTCCCCCGCGACGTAATCGGACCTATCGATTCAGGGCCGACCGAGTTTGAACCGGCCGGATACAACAACAGGGAAGGCGGATTCCTTACCGTGGGCAACCTCCGCTACCTCATCTCTCGGCCGTATGTGAAGAGCGTGATGAGCTACATCGCCGAGCACCACGGCGGGCCTCAACCTCTGCCCTAGCCCGCCTACTCCTCTTCCTCACCCCGGCGAAGGCGGAGCTTCTCAGCGAAGAACTCGGCGGTCTGACGCCAGGCGACGGCTTCTGTTTCGGCATCGAACTCGGGGCGACCATCTTCGGCAAAACCGCTCGTGGTGCCTGCATGGTGCTCAAAACGAAAGTCCAGGCCGGCCATTTGCAAGCTGAGGCCGAGCTCGGCGACTTCGAGATCACTCACCAAGATGTCGGTCTCCGCCCAGTGACACAGGTAGGAAGCCTGCGCGCCATCCATAGGAATGCTCTGCGCGCCGTAGTACGTCACGACAGCGCCGACCTCTTCGGTCAGCCGAGCCGACACCCATAGCGCCCAAGAGGCGCCCGGGCCGAAGCCAAGCACACCGATCGGGGCGGTCGGGTCGGCAGATGCCCGACGTAGGACGCTCAAACTCGACTGCACGAGTGAAGCGGTCACGTTCATGTCCGCGTCGTGCAGAGCAGCGAGCGCCTCGGCGGGGTCGTCGAACTCCTGGCCAGCGTTGAGGTCAGGTGCTACGACGGTGAAGCCGTGGTCGGCGAGGCGGTTCGCGGTGTCTTTTGCGTGCCGGTTCAACCCCCACAGTGAATGCAGCAGGAGTACGCCTGGCCCCGGTCCGGCTTTTGGCGAGATGAAGTAGCCCGAACCTGCGTTGCCGCTCACGTCTCGATGACAGCGTCGACGGGCACTGCACGAGCACCGCCTGTGCCATCGGGCAGGATGACCGCCTGCGCGACGTAGGTGGTGGTTCCATTGAAGGTGATGCTGGGCGATCCGTGGAGGACATAGCCCTGGTCGAGCGCTTCGGATACTCGTTCACAAAACGCCGACGTGTCGGGGCCTGTGAGCAGTCGATAACGCAACCGTGACTCCTGATCCATGGATTCGAAGCTATCGGATCGTCTGCAGAACACGTGCGGAATCGCCGCGTAGGCACACTGTGAAAAAGGCGACTCCCCTAAGTGGCCGTTCTTACCAAATTCTCAATAAACTCATCCCTCATGACATACGCAGGTGAACTATCTCCAACCGAAGCACACTCGTTGCTTCTTGAAAAGCCCAACGCGGTCCTCGTCGACTGTCGTACCCAGGCCGAGTGGTCCTTCGTTGGGGTCCCAGATGTGCCGGGAACTCGACTTGTCGAGTGGACGAGTTGGCCGAGCGGTGCGCTGAACAACAACTTCGTTCTCTCTGCGACGGAGGGACTCGACGCCGACCAGCCGATCGCGGTGATTTGTCGCTCAGGCGGACGCAGCGCCGCAGCTGGAACCGCGCTCGCGGCAGCTGGGTTCACCCAGGTATTCAACGTGCTCGAAGGTTTCGAGGGCGACGTGGATATGAACGGCCACCGCACCGGTGGATGGAAGGGCGCCGGACTGCCCTGGCGTCAGTCATGACAGGCCCTAAGCCGGACTGGTCGGAAGCGACCGCACTGATCCGCGGCGGACTCACACGAACTGCATTCGACGAAACAGCCGAGGCGATCTTCCCCACTTCGGGATACGTCTATGCCAGCGCGGCCGAAGCCGAAGCGGCCTTCGCAGGCGAGGTCGACCGGTTCCTCTACTCCCGCTATGGCAACCCGACGGTGGCCATGTTCGAAGAACGGCTCCGTCTGATCGAAGGCGCCGAGGCATGCATGGCAACCGCGTCTGGCATGTCGGCGATCTTCGCTTCGCTCGCGTCGATGGTCGCCGCGGGCGATCGAGTCGTTGGGTCTCGGGCACTGTTCGGATCGTGCAGCGTCATCCTCAACGACATCTTGCCCCGTTTCGGCGTGGAGACCGAGCTAGTCGACGGCACCGACCTCAACCAGTGGGCCGAGGCACTCTCTCAGCCAACGAAAGCCGTTTTTCTCGAAACGCCGTCCAATCCGGGGCTCCAGATCGTCGATCTTCAAGCGGTCGCTGACCTCGCGCATGCGGCGGGCGCGACCGTCGTGATCGACAACGTGTTCGCCTCGCCACTGTTGCAACACCCGCTCGAGTTCGACGCTGATGTGGTCGTCTATTCGGCGACCAAACACATCGACGGTCAAGGCCGTGTCCTCGGAGGCGCGGTGCTGGGCACTCAGGAGTATGTCGACAACACGTTGATGCCGTTCCTGCGCCACACCGGGCCGTCGCTCAGCCCGTTCAACGCGTGGACCTTGCTCAAAGGTATGGAGACCATGCGTCTCCGGGTCGACGCTGCCTCGAAAGCCGCCGCGATGATCGCGGGCGAGCTCGTCGACCATCCGAAACTCACCCAGGTGCGCTACCCGCACCACGAGAGCCATCCGCAGTTCGACCTGGCCAAGCGACAGATGTCGTCCGGTGGAACCGTGCTGACGGTAACGATCGATGGCGACAAGGAAGCGACCTTTCGGTTCCTCGACAACCTTGCCTTGTTCGACATCTCGAACAACCTCGGCGATTCGAAGAGCCTTGCGACCCATCCCGGCACCACCACTCACCGGCGCCTTGGCCCGGAAGGCCGAGCGCTGGTGGGCATTGGAGAATCGTTGGTTCGTTTGTCGATCGGCCTCGAGGACAGCAGCGAACTACTCGACGATGTCACCACCGCGCTCTCCCACGTCTGAGCTGACGCTGATCAACATCTGAGGTAAGACGCTATCTCTAGGTCACGTTGCCTGAGGTTCCCTATTACCATGGGTGAATGGCCTCCAAAGACCTCACCCAAGAGACCTACGACCGCCTCAAAGCAGAGCACGAAGACCTCACGACCCGTGGGCGCATCGACATTGCTCGCAAGATCGAGACCGCCCGAGAGCTTGGCGACCTGTCCGAGAACGGCGACTATCACGCCGCCAAAGAGGAGCAGGGAAAGATGGAGGGACGCATCATGTTCCTCGCAAAGACGCTCGAAGAGGCCCAGATCGTCGAGGTCGTCGACGACGGCACCGTTTCGCTCGGTCTCATCGTCGAACTTCGTTACGAGGGCGACGATGACACCGAGAAATATCTCGTCGGCTCGATCGAGGAACGACAAGAAGGCGTTGAGATCCTCTCGCCAGGATCGCCGTTGGGCGAAGCACTCATTGGGTCTGCCCCGGGTGACGTCGTGTCGTTTGAATCGCCAGGCGGCGCGACCTTAAAGGTCGAGGTCGTCAGCGTCGGGTGAGTTCGTCGTCCGCTCCTACACCTCGGCTCCCCAAGCCGACGAGAATCGAGCTCGGCGAGCGCGCCACCACGGCCATTTATGACAGCGGGCCACCGACGGTTGACGGCGGCAAACCTCCTGTCGTGCTGTTGCACGGATGGTGGATCAACTCGTACGTGAACTTCGGTTCGGCCTATGACGAAATCGCGACCGACCGCCGGGTCGTGATGATCGACCTGCGAGGCCATGGCAACGGCGCCGATGCCGACCATCATCTCTACCTCGATACGAACGCCGACGACGTAGCCCGTATCCTCGACGAACTCGGTATCGATCGGGCGACCGTTGTCGGCTACAGCTTGGGCGGTGCGGTTGCGCAACTCGTCGCGAAGCGTTTCCCAGAGCGGGTAACTGGCCTGGTACTCGCGGCGACGACCGAGCTCTTCTGCGGCCACCTCGCGTTCCGTTGGCAGTTCAAGGGCCTCGAGGTTGCTGCTGCGGCTCTGAAGGCCACTCCTTCTCCGGTTCGCAAGACGCTTTTCCGCTCGATCGCCTCGGTCTTTTGTGCTCGGTATCCGGGCTGGGTCCGCCCCGAGGTGTTGAGCGGCGACCCCGTAGCCATGCTCGAAGCGGGCGCCGCATTGGGTGCGTTTAACTCGGGCGATTGGGTCGGCGAGTTGCCAATGCCAATTTCGGTGATCGTTACGACTCGGGACCGCGTCATCCCCTCCGACTCGCAATATCGGCTGGCCGACGACGCCCACGCGGTCACCACCATTTCGATCGATGCAGACCACGACATCCCGGTTCGCAACGACCCTCGGTTCACCGGCGCCCTCGTCCAAGCCATCCGCTCCGTCGAGCCCGCACGCATCGAAGCCCTACGCTGAACCACCTGCGCGGAGCTGCGCACTAAAATTACGCCTGGTGAATCCTCTCCGTCTTCTCATTGGCGTCGTCGTCTTCGTACTCGCTATCTCGGCGTGTGCTCCTCGCGACGGTGACCAGATCGGCGGGGAGCCCATCTTCAACGGCACCACGCCCGATGGCGTGGTCGTCGAACCACCGATCACCACACTGCCACCACCCAACATCGATGCCATCCGGGTACCCGTCGACTTCGCCACCGTCCAAGACGCGGTGAACGCTGCACAGCCTGGTGACCTCATCCTGATCGACCCCGGCACCTATTTCGAGCGGGTCGATATCGCGACGCCTGACATCGTCATTCGAGGCCGCGACCGCAATGAGGTCTTCATCGATGGCATCCACGAGACCGACACGGGCTTCACCGTTCGCGCCGATGGTGTCGCCATCGAGAATTTGACGGTTCGTAACTACGTCAATGATTCGATCGCGGTTATCGACGACGGCACGGGCGTTCCTCGCAACGGATTCCGGGCGCTGCACGTCACCTCGTCGAACTCCGGTGGCAGCGGCATCATGGTTCGTAACGGCCAGAACATCGAGATCCGCCAGGGCTGGTTTTCCGGACATGGTGACGCCGGAGTCACGATCGCCGACTGCACCCAATGTTCGACCCTGATAACGACGAGTCTGGCGGAGTTCAACGCTCGCGGGTTCGTCGTCTCGGGGGCGGCCGAGGGTGTGAGCGTTTTCGCATCGACCAGCCGCAACAACCGGGCGGGGATCGTGGTCGAGGACAGCGCTACCATGTCCACGACTGGCGCCGTCGTCGCCGGAAGCTTGGTGCAGAACAACGGGTTCGCCCAAAGCCCGAACAACAACGACCTGTGGGACAACCTCTATGGCGTCGGGGTAAACATCGGCGGCACCTTCAACTCGAACGTCGTGGCGAACCGGCTCGAGGGCAATCTTCGGACGGGTGTACTGCTCTCCCCCAATGTCGATCAGAGCTCCAATGATCCAATAGCCACCCGCGTTGAGCGCAACGAGGCCAGCAATCACCCCGAAGGCGACATCGTGCTCGCGTTTACCGGTGGGGCTATCGACCCCGGATTGTGCATCGCTGGCAACGCCGCCGCAGCGGTGGTCGCACCGGACGGCGCGGCCGAATCCGCGACCTGTTCCGACGCCAGCACCCCTCCCCCAGCACTCGCCTGGACCGGCGAAGTCCGCACGTCGATCCCGCATCAAAACGTGACGATCCCCCCAGTGATCGACGGTATGACCGACGCCGACACCGCGGTGCCGATTCCTGCAGGGCCAGTCACTCTGCCGGACCCAACAACCGCAGCAGTCCCCGACGCGTAGTTGACTACAAATAGCACTGCGATTTGTCGGCCCTGCGTTGATCGCCCAAGCCGTACTCGCTATTCGGGAACGAGTATTACGCTAAGTCGGCCGTATCAGACAGCCGTGGTTCCCGAATCCGCTTACAACCCGCCGCGCTTGGGGCCTTCGAGGATGACGATCATAGCGAGGACGCCGATGAGCACCGCGCCAGCTACTGCGAAGCCCCAGAGTCGAACGGGTGGGTCGGCGGTGGTCCAGACGACGCGGAACTCATCGGGGTGATCGTCGTCGAGGTCCCAGATGACGATGCGGCCTTGGATCCGGTCGCCGTTGTGCTCCTCGATGATGTCGGGAGTGACGATGCGGAACTCGGCGGCGGGCCAGCGTGAGCGGTTTACCGCTGTGGCGAGGTCGGGGTCCTCGGTTGTGTTGAGGATGTCATATGGTGACCCAGCCGGGAAGAACACAGCTTCGGTTCGCTCATCATCGAGCACCGTGATCTCGCCGCCGCTTACCAGCAGGCTGTCGAGGTTCTCAGCCGACGTCTCCCAGAGCGCGTCGACGGTCCGCCGGTCTTGCTCGCCCTCGGCGACCAGCGACACCTCGTTCGGGTCGACCTCGAAGTCGAATGGCAGCTCACCAATCTCGCCGGTGCGAACCGCCCGGTCGATGACGTCGCACGGGTCGCCACCGAAGAGCTCCTGTTGCAGCGGATCGGTGCACACCACGACCGCTTGGGCAGCCAACTGCACCTGGCCGTCACTTCGAACGCGGACCTCTTCAATATAGCCATCACACGCGGTGAGAAGAATAAGGGCAAGGAGCGATACCAGAGGCCAACGTGACCAGCGCACCCTGTCATGGTACGACCCACCGCAGCCCAACGAGGTATCGACCGGGCATCCAATCGGGCGAACTTCGACACACCCGAGGAGCGAAGAAATCAGCTGAGAATGTCTCGGGTGCAGTCCGACTCGGTCCGCACCATTACCAACTCGTCCACGAACAACAACCCCGGCCCGGCCGCCTTGTGGATGCGGGGTACACCAAACGCGGTCTCTGCTGGGGAAGGTTCGGTGATGAGTGCGTACTGACCATCAGTGCGTTCGACCAAGTTCAGTGCGGAGCTTTCACCGATCAACTCGCGATTCGCGTCCAGCCATTCGATGGACACCTGAGCGGCCGACACATCACCGGCGATGTTGAAGTTGAGGCTGAATAGGTATGAGGTTTCGCCATCGGCGGGAATCACCTCACCGTAGGTCCCCGCACCGCCTGGGTCGCCAATCTCAAGCGCCGCACTGCCGTCGACTCCGGCACCGACCACGATCTGTTCTCTACCCGGGTTCCCAGGATCTCGATAGAAGTTGGTTGGGATCTGCTCGTCCTCGAAGTCAAAGCCCGTAATCGCGTTGCATTCGATCGATCCAGCGAGGCCCGATTCCCAATCGTCGATCTCAACCTCAAGCGCATCCACGCCGGTACCGGCAAGTGGCTCGAAGGGTTCCTCGGGGGCACTGAATGCCCGAGTGGCAGGTTCGTCGTCACCGCCGAAGAACGCGAGGAAGCCTCCGACGCCGATAAGCACTCCGAGCACGATCGCGGCAGCGGCCTTTAGGGCGTCGTTGGAATCCCGCTTCCCGGTAACTGCCTTCGCTTCTTTCTTGGCTGCTTTGTGCTGCTTCTTCTTCGCCTTCTTTTCGGCCTTGGGGTCCGGGGCTGCCTTGGCACCTTTTGCGGAACGCTTCTTCTCTTTGCTCGGGGCAGACGCTGCGGCTGCTGCAACTCGCTCCTCATCACCGCGCGCAGCGATCATGAAGTCAGACATCGTCTCGAATCGATCACCAGGCTTCTCCGAGAGTGCCTTCAATAGGGCTGCCTCGAAGGTCTTGCTCACCGATGGTTTCACGGTTCGAATAGCCGTAGGGGTGAAGTCGCCCAACGTGAACGGCGACAGACCGGTGATCAGTTCATAGGCCACCGTCGCGATGACAAACTGGTCGGTTTGTGGAACGCGCTCAGCTCCAGCCTTGAGTTCCGGGGCGCAGTAGCTCCCGGGCTTTGGTTCGGCGGCCAGGGCGTTTTCCACTTCATCGCCGCCGCGACTAATTGCCAAGTCAATGATCTTGAGAGCTGGGCGAGGTCCGGAATCCGCCAGCGAAACGATGCTTCGTGGACCCAGGTCGGGGTGGACGATCCCGGCCGAATGCAAGCTGTCGAGCGCGGCTGCGAGCTCCCCGATCAGGTGCAACGCCTCACCCGATGAGATCGGGCCGCGACGGTCCATGAACCGCTCAAGCGTCTCACCCTCGATCCAGTCGAGGACGAGCATTGACCATTCGCCCACAACCTTGTGCTCTCGGAGATTGGCGATGCCCGGGTGTTGGAACGTGGTGAGAACAGCGGCCTCGCGGTGGAACCGGTCGCCATCAAAACCCGGACGTACAAAACGAAGCGCGACCTCATCGCCCGAGGCCAGGCTGTGACCTCGATAGACCGTGTCGAATCCATCTTCAAATGGACCGTCAAGAATCTCGTAGCCGAGCGCCCGCACGGCTTCTCGGAAATCCGTCAACGCTCCTCCATTTTTTCGTGCGCAACCCCCAATAGTACGCCGCATCCCCGTGTCTCTTCCATCGGGCGATTTATCTGTTGAAACATCAATGTGGACGTTCCGCGGTCAGCGTCGTTACACTCGGCGGCTGACGCGATCCGAAGTTCGGTGAAATCCCGACACTGTCCCGCAACGGTAAAGCTCCCAGGAGATGAGTCCGGTCGAGTTCGCATCAGAAACGAACCACGAGCCCCCGAGGAGGGGATCTGGTCATCACGGACTTCTCCGGTGTTGACCAGCCAGGAGAAAACATGAAGTTCCGTGTACTGATCGCCTTGCTAGCGCTCACTCTGATTGCCGCCGCATGCGGCAACGACACCGACATCTCGCCCACCGTCACCGGCGATACGGCCGAAGATACCGCCGACGAAGCGATGGAAGACGACGAAGAGGCCATGGAGGACGAAGAGTCCGAAGAAGCCATGGAAGATGACGCCATGGAGGACGAAGAAGTCGGCACAGCCGATGCCGACGCCGGGGGTGATGCGGGCCCCGATGCGAACGCTGCGGCCGCAATCGCAGAAAGCGATGAGGCCCAAACCATCGTGTCACTGAGCCCGACCGCCACCGAGATCCTCTTCGCCATCGGCGCGGGCGACTCTGTCGTAGCCGTGGACGCCTTCTCAAACTTTCCCGCAGAAGCACCTGTGAGCGAACTGTCCGGCTTTGAACCAAACGTTGAGGCGATCGCCGAATTCGAGCCGACCGTGGTCTACTCCCAGAGCCCGATCGAGGGACTCGACGCACTCGGCATCCAGAACATCGTCCAGCCCGCTGCGGCATCGATCGACGACGTATACGCACAGATCGAACAATCCGGCGCCGAGACCGGCAATGTTGGTGAAGCCGCCGAACTCGTGCTGCAAATGCAGACCGATATCGACGCGATCCTCGCAGCGCTCCCCGAGCGCGAAACCCCGCTGACCTACTACCACGAGATCGACACCACCTTCTTCACCTCTACATCGAGCACGTTCATCGGTCAGGTCTACGCACTTCTCGGCCTGGAGAACATCGCCGATCCAGCCGACCCTGACGGCGAGGCGTTCGGGTTCCCCCAGCTCAGCCAGGAGTTCATCGTCGACGCCAACCCCGACATCATCTTTCTCGCCGACACCATCTTTGAGGCCCAAACCGCCGAGACCGTTGCCGCCCGCCCGGGTTGGGACCAGCTCAGCGCGGTGCAGAACGGCAATGTGATCGAGATGAACGACGACATCGCCTCGCGATGGGGGCCTCGCATCGTCGAGTTCCTTCAGGTCGCCGGTGATGCTGTGAGCGCCATCGAGGCGGTTCCGGCCAGCTAGGCCGCAACCGGACCCGATGACGACCGTGACTACCCGCCCCGCCGGGATCCGCCCGTGGTGGATCATCGGCGCGGCGGGCTTTGTCATTTTGGCGAGCATCGCCGGGTTGCTCATCGGCCCGATCTCGTTGAATCGCGGCCAGATCATCCTCGACGTACTCGACGCGATCCTTCCCGGATCGATCGACACGACGCTCACGGAGCAGCAGTCCGTAATCATCCGCAACATACGGCTGCCTCGGGTCGTGCTTGCGCTGTTGGTGGGCGCGTCACTGGGCACCTCGGGTGCCAGCTACCAAGGCGTTTTCCGCAACCCGCTCGCCGACCCATTCCTCCTCGGCGTGGCAGCCGGAGGCGGACTCGGCGCGACCATCGCGTTCGTCTTCCAGTTGGGCGACGGGCGAGGTGTGCTCGATCCTGTCCAAATCCTCGCCTTCGCTGGCGCCATGTTGGCAGTTGGTTTGACGTGGGTCATGGGGGTGCTCGGCGATCGCACCAATTCCGCGACCACGCTGATCTTGGCCGGCGTCGCGGTGGCGTCGTTCCTCACGGCGATCCAAACCTTCCTGCAACAACAAAACAGCAACGAAATCCGCCGCGTGTTCGCCTGGGTATTGGGTGGGCTCAACACCAGCGGCTGGTCCGAAGTGCTCCAACTGCTCCCGGTCGCCGTGATCTGCATCATCGTGCTCTGGTTGAGCAGTCGGACCCTCGACGTATTGAGCGTTGGCGACGAAGAAGCGACGGCGCTCGGCATGTCGGTCGGCCGGGCGAGGGCCATCATCGTCACCGTCGCCTCTCTCTTGACCGCAGCTGCGGTCGCGGTGAGCGGCTTGATCGCTTTCGTCGGGCTGATCGTTCCCCACACCATCCGCCTGATCTTCGGGTCGAGCTTCAAAGTAATCGTGCCCCTGTCCACCGCCGCCGGTGCCGGGTTCCTCGTCCTGTGCGACCTGCTCGCCCGCACACTGCTTACCCCCGCCGAGTTGCCCATCGGCGTAGTGACCGCCTTCTTCGGAGCCCCGTTCTTCGTGGTGATCTTGCGAACGGCGAGGCTGCGATGAGCGCGCTGCTCGATGTACGTGGTGTGGGAGTGTCGGTGAAGTCGACAACACTGATTTCCAACGTCGACCTGCAGGTCGAACGCGGACAATGGCTGTCGATCATCGGACCGAACGGTGCGGGCAAATCCACGCTGCTCCGAGCGATAGCGTCGGCGATGTCGTCGACCGGCGACGTTCACGTCGATGGCGTCAGCTTGTCCACGCTGAAGGCGAACGAGCGAGCCGCCCTCGTGTCGTGGGTGCCCCAATCGCCCACAGTTCCCGGCGGTATGCATGTCCTCGACTACGTGCTGTTGGGCCGCACTCCACACCTCCACCCCCTTGCTAGCCCACAGAAGCGAGATGTCGAGATCGCAGAAGAGATCTTGGACGACCTCGACCTGACCCAGTTCGCCGGACGCACCGTCGAGACCCTGTCGGGAGGCGAACGTCAACGCGCAGTGATCGGCCGTGCCCTCGCCCAACAAGCGCCGCTCCTCTTGCTCGACGAGCCGACGAGCGCCCTCGACCTTGGCCATCAACAAGAGGTGTTGTCACTACTCGATCGCCTACGAGCCAGCGGCGAACGCGCCATCGTCACGACCATGCACGACCTCACGCTGGCTGGCGCCTTCGCCGACGAACTCGTGATGATGAGCAAGGGCCAGATCGCCGAACGAGGCACTGCCCACGAAGTTCTTACTGAGGCCAACATCGCCGAGCACTACGGCGCGAACGTACGAGTAGAGAACTCCGGCGGTACGGTCCTCGTCGTTCCGCGCCTCGAAAATTCATCCCCAGCAACACCATCGGAAGAACAACCATGACTACCGAACCCATCGCCGACAACCCAGCCGAGGGCCACAACGAAGTCGCCAAGTCCCTCGTCGTCGTGAACACCGGCGATGGCAAGGGCAAGTCCAGCGCCGCGTTCGGCGTCATGCTTCGCGGTCTCGCGCTCGACTGGCCCGTAGCCGTCGTGCAGTTCATCAAGTCCGGGGATTGGAACGTGGGTGAAGAGAAGATGGGCAGCAAGCTCGGCGTCGACTGGTTCAACCAGGGCGACGGCTTTACCTGGGACTCCGAGAACATCGAAGCCGACAAGGCGCTGGCCCAACAGGGCTGGGAGCAGGCGGCTGCGCTGATCGCCGCCGACGAACACCGCCTGGTCATCCTCGACGAGTTGACCTACCTCATCAACTGGGGATGGATCGAGCCAGAGTCGGTCTACGACGCAATCCGCAACCGGCCCGAGAAGGTCAACCTCGTGATCACCGGGCGCGACGCGCCCGACGGCCTGATCGAAGTCGCTGACACGGTGAGCGAGGTCGTCAAGGTGAAGCACCCGTTCGACAAGGGCATCATCGCCAAGAAGGGCATCGATTACTGATGGGCGACTCCGTCACGATCGGCAACGGGTTCACGCTGTTGCTCGGGGGCGCCCGAAGCGGCAAGAGCGACCTCGCAGTCAAACTCGCCACCCAATGGGAAGGCCCCGTGGTCTTCGCCGCCACCGCCGAGGCCAGCGACGACGACATGGCCACTCGAATCAGCCGCCACCAATCGGAACGTCCCGACGACTGGGAGCTGATCGAAGCGCCGACGCTCCGGGGCGGCGAGGTCGCCGACTGCGACCCCCAGGCGTTGGTGATCATCGACTGCATCACCCTCCTGGTGAACAACCTGATCTTCAACGACAAGACCGACGACCAAATCGACGAGCACGCCAAAGTCATGGCCCATGCCCTCGTGAGCCGTACCACGCCGACGCTCGTCATCTCCAACGAAGTGGGCCTCGGCGTTGTCCCCGAAGCCGAACTCGGTCGCCGCTACCGCGACGTACTCGGCCGATACAACCGCCGCCTAGCCGACCGCGCCGAGACCACGCTCTTCATAGCCGCCGGCCGAGCGACTCCACTACTGCCCGTCGCGTGGTAGCGCGGTAGCCGGGCGAAAAGGGGCCTCCGGCCAACAGGCGCGAGGTCGAGGCCCGCCAGGGCCGGATTCGAGCCCTGGAGGAGTGAAGCTCCGGGAAAATCAGAACTCTTCAAAACGGCCGAGGACTCCGGTCTTTTCGGCGCGGTCGATGATCTCGAGGCCGAGTACGGAGAACCCGAAGTAGAGGATCGCTCCGGCGAGCAGTGCCCATCCCCAGGTGAATCCGAACAGACCGAGAATGAGACCCGCTACCCCGAACAGCGGTGCGGCTAGACCGCTGAATCCGAAACCGATCTTGGTGAACGCAACAATCGCCTCGTTGCGCTGCAACAGACCGAAGGTCGTCGCGCCGGTCGACGACACGGTGGCGAGGGCGGCGATCCAGCCCAAGGCGCCCAAGAAGAAGTTGACCCCGGCGAAGATCGTGGACCCGACCAGCATCATGTAGGCCAACAAATTGAGGTCGCCGTCGGCTGCCTCTCGGCGCTGTTCGTCGGTAAGCCCATCTGCGGGTTCTTCGGCCACCCCGAAACGCTACTGTGCTGACAGCTCATCCGGTATGGCCGCACAAGGTCACCATTGCCCACGCGTTGAGGGCACACTGGCTAGGTGGTTCGAGTCGTATCGTGGAATATCGAGCATGGCCGACGCATCGATCAGGCGATTGCCGAGATCGCGGCGGCTCCTGAACTCGCGTGTGCCGACATTGTGCTCGTGCAAGAGATGAGCCCGGATTCGGCTGCTCGGTTGGCCGATGGCCTTGCCATGAATCACCACTACGACGCCATCGCCGATAGCTGCGTGACTGGACTGCCCTTCGGCAACGCGGTGATGTCTCGCTGGCCGATGGGCGACTTCGAGACGATTCCTCTGCCCGGCACTGCACCCATCAAGGCTCAACCTCGCTGCGCAGTTCATGCCGCGGTCGAGGTCGATGGCACGACCGTCTCCGCGATCAGTGTGCACTTGGAGACGGCGTACATGTCCCTTCGTCGCCGCATCGCCCAGGCCCAGACGGTGGCTCAGCATAAGCGGGCAAACCAAGCGGTCACGACGGTGATCGGCGGCGATTTCAATTCCGCCTCTCCCTTCGCAGTTCGTGCGACTGACCGCGTTATGGCGGCCGCGGGTCTGGCGAGGGCGACGAACCATTCCCCCGAGACGTTCCGGCGCTTCGCGCTGCCGTTCACGCTCGACCACCTTTACGCCCGCGACCCTCGGTCGTTGCCCTTATCCGTGAAGGCCAGCGGCGTGGTGTCGTCGGCCACAGCCAGCGACCATTTCCCCATCTGGACCGAGCTGGAGTTGTAGCTGCGTTCGCGATCGCAGCCGCACCCTTACACCCCGAAAACGACCTCCCAGAAGCGGCATCGACCTTTCCGCACCATTTGGTGCCAAGCAATGCGGCCCCTAGCCTCTCGACCAATGTCAGTCGTACCGACAACCGACTCGCTCATAGCCCAGGTGGCTACAGCGCCAGCTGCCGACGAGCAGGCACGAGCGGCAGTCCAAGCTCGAGTCGACGACATCTTGCGCCCGGCTGGCGCGTTCGAGCGCCTCGACCAAGTCGCCGTGCACATGGCGGCCTGGAAACGCAGTGCGTCACCTGCCGTGTCTCGACCCGCCGCGTTGATCTTCGCTGCGGACCATGGGGTCGCGGCCGACGGCGTCTCGGCGTACCCGGCCGACGTCACTGGAGCGATGCTTGCAGCCTTCGAAGCGTCGAAGGCGACCATCTCCGCTCTGGCCAAGGTGGCCGGAGCCGCCGTGCAAGCGGTCGATGTCGGCGTTGGCCGACCAACCGGCAACCTCCGAACCGAAGCCGCGCTCTCACCCGAGCGGTTCGCCGAAGCCTTCGCCGCTGGCCGCGCCGCAGTCGCCGGACTTCAGACCGACCTGCTGGTCCTCGGCGAGATGGGTATCGGCAACACCACAGCGGCAGCAGCCGTGACAGCGGCGCTCATGCCCGAAGTCGACCCGTGGACCTTTGTCGGGCGCGGCACCGGCATCGACGACAAGGTCTATGCCCACAAGGTCTCGGTCGTGTCCGAAGCGGTCGCCCGAATCGATGGCGTAACGGACCCGCTTGAAGTGCTGCGCCAGGTCGGGGGCGCAGAACTCGTAGCCATCGCGGCTGCGATCTTCGAAGCTCGATTGCGATCGATCCCTGCGCTCCTCGACGGTTACATCACCAGCGCGCCTGCGCTGGCGCTGCACACGATCGACACACGACTCACCGAACACGTCCTCGCGGGTCATGGCTCCGCCGAACCGGGTCATCGCCACATCCTCGATCGACTCGGGCTCGAACCGCTCATCTCGCTCGACCTCCGTCTCGGCGAGGCGTCGGGCGCCATGGCGGCAGTCCCACTTGTAAAGATGGCCTGTGCCGCCGTGACCGAGGTATCCACCTTCACCGAATGGCTCGGATCCAGCGAGTGAGCCCACTCGGTTCGCTTCGAGTCGCGTTCGGATTCCTCACCCGTATCCCCGTCGGCGACCCCAGCGCTGGGGGCACCCGCGAGGTGAAGGTCGCGAGCGCCGTGCCGTGGTTCCCGATCGTGGGTGCACTCATCGGCGGCGCGCAAGCAGGTGTGTGGTGGCTCCTCGTTCAAGGCACCACTCCCCTAGTAGCCGCCGCGGTTTCGACCGCAGTCGCGGCGCTCATCACGGGCGCCTTTCACCACGACGGTCTCGCCGACATCGCCGATGCATTCGGTGGCGGCTGGACGGTCGAGCAACGGATGGAGATCTTGAAAGACTCCCGCCTCGGCACCTACGGAACGAGCGCGGTCGTGCTGGCCTTCGGTCTAGAGATCGCCGCGCTCTCCTCATTTGAACCAACCCAGGGGGCATTTGCCGTTGTCGCAATGCATAGCTTGGGTCGGGGGCTTGCCGTTCTCGCGATGCTCCGATCATCGGTAGCCGGCGATGGTTTGGGTGCCGCGTACATGAGCGACATCCCGCGGGTCCCGGCGATGCTCGCCGTCATCGTGTCAGGCATTGTTGCAGCCGCCTGCCTTGGTTCTTCGGCGCTTGCAATCGTTCCCGCTATGTTCTCGGCGCTGATCGTTGTCGCCCTCTCCCACCGCAAAATCGGCGGCATTACCGGCGACGTCCTCGGCGCGATCACGGTCGTCAGCGGGGTCGTGCTGCTAGTGGCCGCGACGCTGCAATTCTGAACACGCAACGCTTCGCCTTAGTTGTCTAGTTACGGCTCGACTCACAGTTGAGGCTGTCGGCTCCCAGGCCACCGTTGCAGGTATCGGTAGCGTTGCCGCCGATGAGGACGTCCTTATGACGACCGCCGAAGAGCCTGTCCTCGCCGTCGTTGCCGCGGAGCGTATCGGCGCCGTGTCCGCCGTTGAGTCGATCAACGCCTTGGCCGCCGGAAAGCGTGTCGGGCCCGTTGCTCCCCTTAAGGAAGTCAGCGCCGCCATCACCGCTCAGCTCGTCCTTACCAGCTCCACCGACAATGGTGTCATCGCCGTCGCCGCCACAGATGATGTCGTTACCGTCCCTACCGAAGATGGTGTCGTTGCCACCCAAACCGTGGATCACGTCAGCTCCGTTCGTACCGGTGATTCGGTCTGCGCCAGGGGTGCCGACTATCGTGACCACTCGCCCACCGCAACGAAGCACGTCATCGCTTGAGCCCGCCGGCGCAGCGGCTGGAACCGTCGTAGTTGCAGGAGAGTTCGAGCCTGAAGAAGATCGGCTCAGCGAGGTGTGGAAGAACGGGTCTTGAGCAAGTCGCTTCGACGCGTTGAGCGTGTTCGAAGAACTATCGAGGAACCACTCGCACCCGGGAAAGCCATCGTCTGCATGATCGGAGTGGAAGTAGACCACAGCGGCGAAACGGTCCTTGTGTTTGCCGTTCTTGAAC
>CAYUKM010000056.1:0-16944 GCA_964445255.1 uncultured Acidimicrobiales bacterium | reverse complement strand
GACCGAGCGACGTGGAGAAGACCGACCCGCCGATATCACGACCACCGGCCTGGCGAGACCGAGCGACGTGGAGAAGACCGACCCGCCGATATCACGACCACCGGCCTGGCGAGACCGAGCGACGTGGAGAACTCAGCGCGCCTGTAGGGACTCGAACCCCAAACCTTCTGTTCCGTAGACAGATGCTCTATCCAATTGAGCTACAGGCGCAGGCCCACGAGTTTAGCCCTGCATGCCCGCGACAACACCTCCTAGGCAGTGACGGCGCAACGGCGACAGACTGCGTTTATGCAGCGAGCCCTCATCGAAGGAAAGCTCGTACTTGTTGTGGTCGATATCCAGGGCGGCGAGTCGAACGTCGATGATGACGGCGATTCGGTGATCCCGCTCATGGCTGGGTACGACGCTGCCATGGCCCACGCTCCCGTGCTGATCGACGACCTCACACGCCGCGACCGGGTGAGAATCGCTGGACCGCTCAAGGAGTCGGCGCGTCCACACAAAGTCGCTATCGTCTACTACGGAGAGATGGCAGAGCGGACGATTGCGTCGGTCTTGAAAACCGTTGAACCTTTACGGGTTCCGGGGGTTCGAATCCCCCTCTCTCCGCTTCTCCCTGGGGGTCGCCACAAGGCGGCCCCCAGTGTCGTTTTGTTGGCCGAGTGGTCCCGTCTGCGTCGAGGACCTCGACTCAACCGAGGGGTCATCGATCGTTCGCCTCCTTACGAAGACCGGCCATCTCTTCGACCTCACAATTGTGGCTGAAGGGGTGGAGACACAGGAACAGGCCGATCGCTTGGCAGAAATGGGCGTGGACATGTTGCAGGGCTACCTGTTCGGCCGTCCGGCTGTGCTCGAAGTTGGCGACGGGCCGGCTGCTGCACTCGCGGCCTAAAGCACAAGAACTGCTTCGAACCATCACAAAATGTATAGGTTTTTGAGCTTCGGCGCCGAAAGGACACAGCTTCAGAGGAGGTGCCGCCGATACCCATGAAGTGACTGCCATGAGAACGAGATTGCCGAGCATCAGCGTGCTGCTGGTGATTCTCGGAGTTGTGCTAGTCGTTCCATTGACGTTCGTTGCAATTCTGCAGCTGCGCTCGGCTCAAGCGGGCGTAAACGCTGCTTCGCAGGTCCAAGGATCTGCTGACCGACTAGCAATCTTGGTCCGACTCCAACCTGCCGTAAACGACGAGGTGTTGACTACCGGTCTCGCCGCCGGCGAAGCCTCGGCGTTCAACCAGTTTCCTGGTGGAGGTTCACTACTGAGCGTCGACGACGACATGGCTGTCGACGATGCAATGGACAGGGTTGATGCGCTCCTAGAGGAGTTGTCCAACCCAGGGATCACCGCCCAAATCGGCCTCGCACGAAGTTCCGGGGACGACAGTGTCGAGAGCGTCATTGCTGCCGGCGATCTGTATGAGCATGTGCAGTTCGCGCTCGATCTTGAGGTCGAGAAGACGATCGCCGAGCTCAACTCGGCTGCTGGCGCCACGGGGAACGAGTCCACCAGTGACGCTGCGGCGTTGACAGCAGCTGCTGCAGAACTGCAGTCAGCGACCGTCGAGCTCGACGGTCTTTGGTTCTTGCTCGAAGTCGCGGAGTTCATCCCAACTAGCGTGGAATACGTTTCGCGATTTACCGGTGGACTGCAGCAGTTCGAAGAACGCTCGTTGATTCTTGAGAACCTCGTGCCCGCCACCGGGCCGGTACGAGCGAGGTGGAACGATGTTCGTGAGAGTGATGAACTCGATCGACTGACCGCGCAATATCAGCTGACCACCGAGCGCTTTCTTCGCGAAGGCCTCGATGCGAACACCACGAGCGAGATCGTCGACTTCGACCTCGAGAACATCACGATCACCGAGATCTCAAGCGCACTCGCACTCGCGGGTCGGGTCGAACGCAACCTCGAGGACAGCCAACTGCTGAGTGCCCGTCTCGACCAGCTGCTGGAAACCAGTATCGCTGAACTCTCTTCCTCGGCGGAGACCGCCCTCGAGACCGCAAACCGTCAAAGACAATTCTCACAGTTCTCGCTCCTCGCCGCTGGTGTCGTTGCGCTGCTCACCTTCGCGGTCGTCGTATTGCTCATTAGCAGACCAATGCGCCGCCTCGCTGACGTCGCCGAGCAGATCAGCATGGGAGACCTCGATGTAGTGATCCCCGAAACAGGACCACGAGAAATCCGAACCGGTGCAAGGGCACTCAACGAAGCGCTGGGTTCGCTTCGCCGAGTCGAATCCCAAGCCGTGGCCCTGGCCGAACAGCGCCTAGATGCGGCTGTCCTTGAGAACGCGGCTCCCGGAGCACTGGGTTCCTCACTGCAAATAGCGGTGAACAAGCTCGCCGAATCGGTCGCGGAGCGCGACGAGATTCAAGTTCGTCTCCTACACGAGGCCACCCACGATTCGCTAACGCAACTACCGAATAGAAGAGCTCTACTCGACCACCTCGATGATCGCTACAAAACCAACGAACACTTCGGGCTTCTCTTCATCGACCTCGACGATTTCAAGACGCTCAACGACATCTACGGCCATCGCGGCGGAGATCAAGTCCTGGGTGCGATAGCGAGCCGGCTTCGAGAGGTGATGGATCCAGCAGCGTACGTCGCACGTCTGGGCGGGGATGAGTTTGTGGTCGTGACCGAACCCATTGCTTCGCATGAAGATGTACGAGCAATCGCCGAGCGCGCGCTTGCCGCGGTCGGCCAACCAGTGGTGCTCGACGAAGCAACCATCATCGCTGAAGCGAGCATCGGGGCCGCACTTTCCGGCAGTAGCCCGAACCCGCGAATGCTTCTGCGAGATGCCGATCTTGCCTTGTACGAATCAAAGGAACACAGCAAGGGCGCCACCGTGGTCTGCGACGACGAGCTTCGCCGATCCGCCGACGAACAGGCCGAACTCTGCAACGCGATCCACTACGGAATCGCCAACGATGAGTTCGTTTTGCACTATCAAAAAGCGGTTTCGGCGGAAGACAACTCGATCAACTATCGAGAAGCGTTGGTTCGTTGGGACCGTGGGGATGGCAAGCTGACAGGGCCGTTTGCGTTCATCCCCGCGGCGGAGGATTCCGAGCTGATCATCGAAATCGATCGTTGGGTGCTCAACGAGGTCGGAAGAACGATCGCATCAGCCCCCGCAATGTTCGACGAATGCCCGATCGCCCTGAACATCTCCGCTCGCCATCTCAGCAGCGGTCGGCTGGCGGCCAATGTGATCTCCGTGATTGAGCGATATGACCTCAACCCCAGCAACCTGATCATTGAGGTCACTGAAACAGCGCTTCTCGATGATTTCGACGCGGCGGAAAAGGACCTTGCCGAGATTCGTGATCGCGGTGTGTTGGTCGCACTCGACGATTTCGGCACCGGATACATGTCGTTGGCCTACCTGCGAGCCTTCCCGGTCGACATCTTGAAGATCGACAAGTCATTCGTGCGCCAGCTCGATTCCCCCGAAAATAGATCGATCCTGCAACTCATCATCGATACCGGACACGCGCTGTCGCTGAGCATCGTTGCGGAGGGGGTAGAGTCTCGAGCCCACGCCAAGCGACTCACCAACATGGGGGCGGACATCCTTCAGGGATACTGGTTCGCCAAACCAGCTCCGCTAGCGCTAGACGAGCACACCACTACCGCACAGGCGGCCTAAGCAGATATCCTCATTGAGTCTTGGAGAGATGGCCGAGTCAGGTCGAAGGCGCTCCCCTGCTAAGGGAGTAGGTGGTTTATAGCCGCCTCGAGGGTTCAAATCCCTCTCTCTCCGCCAAGGAGTGTCCGGGTCCGAACCCGGACACTCGCCGTTTTCCCGAAGGGGCTCACGCCCCTACAGCACCACGAGATCGAATTTTTCGAGAATTGGCGTTGCGCCTTCTGGTGCATGGGCGACGTGCAGTGTTCGGTTCCTCCGATCGGCGGCGACTCGGCCGCCAGCAATGGCGTCGGCGATCGTAGCGTCAATCGCCACGCTGCGGTCGAGGTCGACAACGATCGGACCGGTCCCATCATCCTCAGAGATCAGACGGGCGAGGTCTCGCTTGAAGCGGCTATTGGTAGCAATCCACAACAGGCCTCGAGGGCGTAGCAACAACGTGCCATCAGCGGTGTGGCTTTGTTCGATTTGAAACGGTCTTGCGAAGTGGAAGATGACCGTTGCGACGACACCGATGATCACTCCGAACTGGATGTTTGGGGGTGTTACGAGCGTCGCGACAAAGGTGATCAGCGCGAGGGATCCCTGCCATGGTGATCGTCGGATGATGCGAAGGAGACGGCGCGGCTTGACGATGCTCGCGACCGCCCCAACCACGATGGATCCAAGAGTCGCCTCGGGCAGTCCGTCGAGCAGCCCGGCAAACGGCAGAAACGCCACCACGACCACGCCGGTGATCGCTCCACTAAGCCGGGTCTGGGCACCCGCGAATCGATTGACGAAGCTGCGAGAGAACGAACCCCCGACCGGATAGGCACTGGTGAAGCCAGCTACTGCGTTCGCGAGGCCGGAGGCAAAGAACTCTCGCGACGAGGACCAGCGTGATTGATCCTCGTTGGCGAACATTCGAGCGATCGACGCGGGCTCCGCGAAACCGACAAGCGCGATGACGATGCCACCAACGAGGAGCGAACCGGTGGAAGACCACGGGAGGTCGAAGTCAAGCGGCGGCAGTCCGGGCTCGATGTCTTGTAGGACCGCAGCCCGATAGTCGGTCAGCCGAGAGAACAGCAGCGCGAAGACCACGGCGATGAGCACTCCAGGGAAGAGCCGGTGCAGTCGGCGGCCACCGTGCATCAAGACGACCGTCACGATGAGGATCACGATCGCTCCGAGGGTCCACGATCCAGGGTTTGTCAGAACCCACGCGCCTCGCCCGATCGGATTTCCGCGAGAAGCAATCTCGGCGGGCAGAGCGGAGCCAAGGGCTCGCGGCAGCTGCGATGCCAAGATGACGATTCCGGCCGCCGAGGTAAAGCCAATTGTCACCGGCTCAGCCATCAGGTAGACGATCGAGCCAAGCCGGAAGGCACCGACGAATAGGCGAACCGCAGCCACGATGACCGCGAGGAGTGCGGCGGCAGCAACGTAAGCCTCGGTTTCTGGTTCGAGCCCGGCCCCGGCCAGCGCGCCTGCAACCAACAAACTGGTGAGCGCTACTGGTCCTGTTTGTAGGTAGGGCGATGACGCAAAAACCGCAAAGATCAGCAGTGGGAACGCAGCAGCAAAGAGCCCCACCGCGGGAGGTAGGCCCGCGAGAGCGGCGTACGCCAGCGACTGTGGGATCACGACGAGGGCGACGCTGATCCCACCGAGAACATCTCCCGCAACAGGCCGCGGAATCTCTGCAAGGTCACTGATCTGGCGCTCGATACCCAACCGCCACCGTGCGACGACATCTTCAACGCAACTTGCCACCTCTCCAGTTAATCGCGCTCACGAGTGAACGAGCAGTCAGCGCTCGATCTGGTAGCGGAGAAGCGGACGTCATACGATGCACTTGTGGCACGTGAAGTCCCCGGGCCGTGGGTGCGGCGACCAACTTCGGCGGCGAGCATAGTACTGGCGACCGCGCTCTCACCGATCCTTGCGCCGCTAGCGCTGCTCGCTTCGCACATCGTCGACCGTTACCGTCGCTCAGTTCGATTTCAACGGACCCGCGCCGCAGCGCTCATCACCGGTCTGGTCTTGATCGATTTCGTGGGAATGGTCGGCGTCAACTACATCTGGCTGACTTCCCCATTCGGTCGGAACGTAGATAGTCCACGAGTCCAAGCTCGGTACAGCAAGCTCATGACCTGGTGGACGAGCCAACTCATCAATGTCATCTCGCGAGCCAGCGCGTTACCCCTCGACCGGTCACAGCTCGACGAGTCCCTCCTCACAGGCAATGCCGTAGTTGTCGGGCGACACCGCAGCCTGCTCGATGCCATCTTGCCGGCCGTCATCTTCGGGAACCTTGGGGTCACGGCTCGCTACGTGCTCAAGGAGGATCTGCAGTGGGATATCAACATCGACGTCGTCGGACAACGTATGGGACATGTCTTCGTCGATCGGGCACCCGAGAGCCTCGAGGATGAACTGACCCCCATTCGTCAACTCGGACAACGCATCGATGATGGGTCCGTCGGGGTCATCTTTCCCGAGGGCACGTTCTTTAACGAGAAGCGAAAGGCCCGCGCTGTCGAATACCTGCGAAAGATCAACAATCGTCATGCAAAGATCGCAGAGAACCTGCAGTTTCTGCTTCCTCCTCGACCAGCGGGCACACTGGCCCTCCTTGAGGGAGCTCCCGAAGCGGACGTCATCATGTTGGGTCACGTCGGCTTTGAAGCCTTCGGAACTATTGGTGACATCATCGACAACCTCGGTGCGAACGAGCGCATCAAGTTGCGAGCGTGGCGATTCCCACGAGAGGAAGTCCCCGAGGACCCCGATCAACAGATCGATTGGCTCTTTGATCGGTGGACCGAGATGGATACCTGGGTGGCGGCAAATCAACCAATTCCGGGCTAGCCGTGGTCACTGCGACCATGGGATCACTAGTCTGGCCGGGTGACTGCTGCCCCAATTGAAGAAAGCTTGCTTGAGCTCGCCGTTGAACTGGCGACCGGGGCGGGCGCGCTAACTCGCAAGTGGTTCGACCGAGGCACAATCAACGTCGACACGAAGGAAGACGGTTCGCCTGTCACCGAAGCTGACAAAGCCGCAGAACGCTACCTGCGCGAGCAGATCAGCCTGGCCTTCCCCACCGATGCGATCATCGGTGAAGAGGAAGAGGATCGTGGCGGTACCAGCGGCCGGACTTGGATTATCGACCCCATCGACGGCACCAAGTCCTTCACACATGGTGTGCCGCTCTATGGAACGCTTCTAGCCGTAACCGACGAACACGGACCCGCCGTGGGCGTGGTGGTGCTTCCCGCCCTAGATGAGATCGTGTCAGCTGGCCGAGGTATCGGCTGCTTCCACAACGGTCGCGAAACCTCGGTCAACGATCACGACGACCTAGCGACTTCCTATGTGATGACCAGCGGCTTCGAATACTGGAGAGATGTTTCTGAGCGAGATCAGCTGCTCGGCTGCGACGCGGTCGTCCGAACTTGGGGTGACGCCTACGGCTACGTGCTGCTAGCGACCGGCCGATGCGAGGTCACCATCGATCCAACTCCCAAGTTGTGGGATGTCGCCCCCATGCAGGTGATCGTCACCGAAGCGGGTGGCGTCGTGACCGACCAATTCGGTCAAGCGTGGGAGGAGGGCAAGCACTTCGTTGCTTCCAATGGCCCCGTGCACAACGCCTTCCTCGGCTCCGTCTTTCCGACGTCGTCGTCGCTCGTAGTCCCCCGAGAAGAAGAAGCTGAGTAGCGCGCCGAAAACCCGAACGGTCGACGCCGCTAGCACGACGCCGACCATAAGTTCTTTAGACAGGCTGCGCCTGCGACTCAATTGTGGAACCGCTATGACAGCGGTACACCGACAGGTACTTCACCAGCGCTCGACTCGACGAGTGTGATCTGCTCCATGCGGTCCTGCCAGTCGCTGCGTTCACCGATGGCGTCAACGTATGCGGCCTTGCGGCGAGCTGAACGGCCACGAGGCTCGACGTCGCGACCCGCAGCGGAGTACTGCGCCTCGATACCTTCCTTGAGCATCTGGATCGCTTCAGAGCGAACCTGACTGATACGGCTTTCGGTTACACCGAGAAAGCGTGCCAAGTCCTGGCTGGTACGGCCTTCGAGGAAGTAGCCGATGATCACAAGGCGCTGACGCTCTGGGAGCAATGCGATTGCATCACGCAGGTAGGCGTGAAGCTCGCGGGTTTCAAGTTCTTCAGAAGGCTCGACTGCGGCCTGATCGACGAGAACATCAACGAGGGTCAGATCGTCGTCGACGTCATCGGAAACCTCGTGTTCAAGTGCCAGTACTACCGAACGGAACATGCGGTCACGAAGGCGGGACAGCTCGTTGGTGTCCATGCTGAGGGCTTCGGCCATTTCCTCAGTGGTCGGGACTCGACCGAGCTTGCTTGCGAGGCGCTGTTCGGTCGCCTCAAGCTTGCGGGCGAGGGTTCGGACCGAGCGAGGCGCCCAGTCGGCAGCGCGTACGGCGTCAAGGATCGCTCCTCGGATGCGCTGTGCGGCGAACCGGTCAAACGGTACTCCCCGGGATTCGTCGTAGCGGCGCGCCGCCTCTACAAGCCCGAGGGCTCCTGCACGAGCAAGTTCCTCTCGTTCCACGTGCCGTGGAAAGTGCACGGCCACCTGCAGAACGATGTGTTTGACCAACGGCAAGTTTGCCTCGATCATCTTGTTCAGCTCTGCGATGTCGCGCAATTGCTCGTTGGTTTCGCCCTTAGTCACTTTGTCTCCCTCGCTATGGCGGATTGTGGTTCCCACCAAACTCACGAAGGATCTAACGGCACGTAGGGCACCCACCTTTAGGAATTTTCCAAAGAAATCTTCCCTTGGTTAGTTTTCGGCACCTTTGAGGGCGCGCTGAAGCCCATTTTCTGGGCCATTTGGCCTATTGCGCATCGTGCTCCACACCAATAAAGCGCTCGGTTCGGAGACCCAAGCCCTTGACTCGGTGCAGAAACTCCAGAGGGTCGACCCACTCGGCAAGTCCGGCTGCTCCGGACTTCGAGGAAACACGTGGATTGGCGACATCGACCGCAGCGGCAGCCGCAACCGCAGCAGCTGCGACGGCTGGGCGTTCGGAGCAGCCGAGCACTAGTTCCTCCCGCTGGCCCGCGACGAGGCCTCGGACTTCCACACGCACCGCGCCCAACAAGCCCTCAGGATGGGGCGGCCGCAACATCGGTAGATGCATCGTGAGGCGATCCCGACGCGTCGCGGCCATACGCGCCGTGACCCGCTTCGCGTCGGGGTGCACTCGCACCAACAGAAGCGGATCAGCGAGCGCTGCACGGTAGCAATCTGCGGCCTGCACCGGATATGGGAACCAAGCCAGTTCTCGACCCGACCCTCCCGCGCGCCGTTGCCAGCCGTTCTCCCGCCAGTCGAAGCACAACCGGGAGAGCGCAGCGTGGTGTTGGCGTGCGCAATCCGGACCGCCGGTACCGAACTTGGCCACGTGGATCTCGTGGATCTCGTCGAACCATTTACGAGCGTGAGACGCGAGAACATCCGAAAGGCCTGGCATCATTCCTGCACCGATGACGAGTCGGGCCTCGTGGCGAGTGGCAAGGTCGTCGAGTTCGAGGAGATCCCGGACCTCGGCAAGGCTGTCGCTCACCGAGATCACATCGATTCCCCAAGACAGCGCAGCCTGTGCACTCGGTGCATGTGATCCCGTGCGACCGGCGAGAATCACCACTGCGTCGCTGTCGACGCGCCCAGGATCAAAAGTCTCGCCGATCTCAAGCACCCGATCGCCATGTGCCTCCGCAACCGCTCGGGCTGTGCCTGGCGAGTCGTCGAATAGCGTTAGGTGAGCATCGTCATCAAGCTGGAGTAGATGTCGAGCAAGGCGCCGACCGGTAGCGCCGACACCCACGATGACGTAGTGGGCCATCAGGTCAGGTCATCGCCCGTCAGCTCGCGCCACCCACCACTGCGAGGTGGAACCCCACCGCTCCCCCGCAACCGAAGCGCACCTGCAACCCCAGCAGCGATAGCCAATGCGGTCGCGGCCCCTCGAAGCAACGAAAGAAACTGCATGAGTGGAGCCTACTCATCTCCGGGCGAACGTCGTCGGGCGGAACCTACTAGGTACTCCATTCCTCGCTACTCGTCCGGTACTGAGGACTGAACCTTTCGGAGAATCTCTCGAACTCGTGTTGTATCGAGGTCGAATGGTTCAAGGGCCGCGAGTCGCTTGTCGGAATTGATCTCCGGCCAATCGACGACCGGCGCTGCGGCGCCGTCGGCCACCGCAATTGCGTCTGGATCTTCAACCGACGAACCCGTCGACAAATCCACGTCAGGCACGTCTCCAACCGTGGACAAATCCAGGTCGGGGTTCTCCACACCCGAAGGAGAAACCTCCGGCTCCCGCTCCGACGCGCTAACCAACGGACTAGTTGGCGAATCGCTCTCCGGAGTTGGAGCTACAGAAACACCACCCTCGGGATCGCCAACGAACGTTCGGTCGATCCCGTATCGGCCACCCTGATTTGCGTCTTCCTCTCGGAGCGGAGCAGTCGAAGGGGTTTTGCCGTACCGACTGATCCGGACCGGGTCTTCCTCCCTTGGCGTGAAGACCTCTTTGGGGTCTTCAAAGCGCTTCTTCAAGAACGAAGAAGCAAGGACCGCGTCTGTCGCTGGATCATCAAGGCCCAGCGGATCTCGCGTCTCTCGAGCTGCAGCTGATGGAGCTTCGTCTCGCCCGGTAACTCCAGCTGCCAAAAGAAGCCCAACCAGTGCGCCCGCAAGCGCTCCGAGGATCCCGGCCTCGAGCGCAGGGCCGGTCGATACGGACGACTCGCGAGCTTGACTGACGAGGACCGCTGAGCTGGTGGCGCCCGCACTTTCGAGTTCGACCTGATTCGCTTGGATATCACTAATGCGAGATTCCAGACTTCGTAGCTGCTCGTCGAATCGGATGACATCAACCGACACTGCCGCATCATTCTCGCTCGCGATGATCGCTGCGGTGAGGCTCGCTTGCACCTCATCGCGCTCACTAGATTGCGCGGACTCAAGCTGCTCCAAACGAGCCAGCTCATCAGCCAGTGTCGCTTGAGCCGCATCCTGACTCAATGCGACGATGTCGCCGGCAACTCTGTTGGCCACCTCGACTGTTGCTCCCGCTTCGGGCCCGGTCGCATTAATCAGAATTCGGGTGATGTCGCCGTCAGCTGGGACCACCTCAAGATCCACTTCAGGTCGAATGGCGTCCATAGCGAGGCCGGCCGCAAGCCCTCGCTCGATAATGAGATCGCGCTCCTGAGCGAGAAACTCCGGAGTGACGTTTTCTGAAAGCCCAATGACGGCTTGGCTCTCCGCATCGCTACCGCCCGACGCGACGACTATGTAAGCGACTGCTCCTACACCGAGCGCAAGCACAACAATCAGCCACCATCGCGACAGAAGTCGTGTTCCGCCGCGTTCAATAGCCTCAAGCGCCAATCTCTTAACCCTCGGTCGTGTCAGCCAGACGGGGATCTGGCTCGATGGATGTGATTCACGTCTAGCGCAGGATCGGCCCACAAACTAGTGGGGCGCGTGACGATATTGTTTCGCCGACGTTGCGGAGTGAAACAAGCCCCCACCGCGACGCACCGTGTGAATCGAAGACAACGCTAAGTGGGTAAACCCGACGTTGTGGAGCGAAGCGGAGCGGGAGGAGAAAGCGATCGATCCGTCCGCTCAGCAATGAAGTGGGCCTAGCTGGAGTCGAACCAGCGACCTCACCCTTATCAGGGGTGCGCTCTAACCAACTGAGCTATAGGCCCTCGTACTTCTAGGGAAGCGTGAAAACCGTACCGAGTTAGCCGCGCCGCGGCAACGTCGAGATCGGTCGTGCAGTCTCTTCCTCAACGACTGTTACACGAAGGCCGCCGGTCAAATCGCTGATGAGGTTCAACAAAATAGCGATTAGCACCATGAAACCGGTAAACGTGACCGCGAGAACGAGCCCGCCAAGTGCGACCGCCTCAAAGATGCGCTCGCCTTCGAACGTGAAGTCCTCTAGAGCGAAGAGTTCCTCTGCGAACTGTTCGATGTCTGTGATGACACCGGAGGTTTGTGCGGCGTTCCACAACAACACACCCGCCACCATAGTGACGACCCACATGGAGAAGTTGAACAACAAGCCGACTTTGAGCACCGACCAGGGCTCGATATGTCGGACGAGTCGTCGTACCTTGCGGGCCCGGAGGCGGCGGTCTTGGAGACGCTCGACCAATACCGATCCGCGTTCGTCGGGTACCGCCACAGATGCGGCTCCCGTCGCTGTCGCAGGTGTGTTGGAAGACGCTTCGTCGCCGAAGAACTCGTCCGCGCGTTCGGTAAAAGAGTCGACCTTTTCGGGTACGAGAATCTTCTCCTCAGAGTCATCGATGGCAGTCACGGTATCCGAGTCTATGCGATCGAGAGGCCCGCGGCGATGCGCCCCCCTACAGATATATCCGGCCCCTCAGGTGGCCCGGCTTCACCGACGCCTAGGGCACCGGAATCACCAGTCGCTCAGCGGCGGCGTCAGCCTCAATCCCGTCCACCTCAATGACGACGCGGGTGATGGTTCCTGAGGTGTCGATGAAGACCAATCGGGCTCCGTTTAGCTCCGCCGCCTCGACCGCGGAGCTGACACCTGAAGCAGCGCCCGCCAGCGCCGCGGCATCTGCGGCAGACCTCGCAAGCGCGGCATCGTGGGCAGCCTCGCCAACGGCGGCTACTCCCCCAGCGACCGTCCCAGCAATCGCCACGGCGCCAATCGCCATCCATGCACTCATTACGTCACTTCCTGAACTGAACCGGTAGACCCGGCAAACGTGGAAGGGGAAGTGCGGGCGAACTAACGCCAGTGAGGAGCCTACTCCTCTTCAGATGTGTCGGGCTCAGTTTGTTCGGCCGCGTCCGACTCAGCAAGTTCGGAGCTTTCGGCTCCGTCTTCGCCCTCGTCGCCCTCCTCGTCCTCCTCTGAAGCAAGGACGCGGGCAACCGCGGCGACGTGGTGGCCATCGTTGACGTTCATGACTCGTACACCCGACGCACTTCGGCCCTGGACGGAGATGTCATCGACGGCGGTGCGGATAAGCGTTCCGCCATCGCCGATCAGAATGATCTCTTCACCGTCGGCGACCATGAAAGCCGCGACGACCCTGCCCTTCTTGTCGTTGACCTTGATGCCACGAACACCGAGGCCTCCACGGCCCTTTACGGGGTACTCGTCGAGTTCGGATTGCTTGCCGTAGCCCTCACTGGTGATGATCAGCAGGCGAGTGTCCTCTTGTTCGCGGGCACACGCCACCAGTTCGTCGCCTTCGCGGAACTTCATGCCGCGAACACCGGCCGCGGTTCGTCCCATGGCGCGAACGGCGCTCTCATCGAAGCGAATGGTCTGCCCGTTCTTCGACACCAGGAAGACGTCCTGTTCGTCGTTAAGCGGAATGACATCGACCAGTTCGTCGTCGTCGTTGAGCTTGATCGCGATGAGTCCGGCCTTCAGGTTGCTGTCGTAGGCCGTGAACTGGGTCTTCTTGACCCGGCCCAACTTGGTGGCGAAGAACAGGTATCGGTTGGTCTCGTAATCGCGAGTGTCGATGATCGCGAGAATCTTCTCCTCGGGTTGGAGCTGCAGCAGGTTCACGAGCGCCGTGCCCCGAGCGGTTCGGCTCGTCATCGGAATCTGATGCGCCTTCAGGCGGTAGACCTTGCCGCGGTTACTGAAGAACAGCAGGTAGGCGTGCGCCGTGGTGTGGAGCATCTTGTAGACGTAGTCGTCTTCTTTGAGGTTGGCGCCCGCAACCCCGCGGCCACCTCGTCCCTGAATGCGGAACTCGTCGATCGACATCGTCTTGACGTAGCCGCCAGCCGACATGGTGAAGACCAAGTCCTCATCGTCGATGAGATCTTCGATGTTGATCTCGCCCGGGTCGTGCATCAGCTCGGAGCGACGGTCATCTGCCTCGTCCTCTTTGACCTCGAGCAGCTGGTCCTTCATCACCTCGCGCAGCTTGCCCTCGTCGTCGAGAATCGCACGGAGCTCGGCCATGCCTTCGCGCAGGTCGGCCATCTCCTTCTCAAGGTCGGAACGTCCAAGGCGGGTGAGGCGACCGAGAGGCATGTCGAGGATGTGCTTGGCCTGCACTTCGGAGAACTCGAATGGCTCGGCCATGAGCGCGACCTGTGCCGCGGGACGGTCTTCGGACGCACGGATGGCGGCGATGATTTCGTCGATGAGATCGAGTGCCTTGATCAGACCTTCAACGATGTGCGCTCGCTTCTCGAGCTTGTCGAGGCGGAACTGGGAGCGGCGAGTAATGACCTCGACCTGATGCTTGACGTAGGGAACGAGCATCTCGCGCAGGTTGAGCGTGCGAGGCACACCATCGACCAGCGCCACAGCGTTCATACCGAAGCTGGTCTGAAGCGGAGTGCGCTTATAGAGGTTGTTCAGCACGACGAGCGCAGGGGCGTCTCGCTTGAGCTTGATCTCGATATTGGTCTCACCTTGCGACGAGAAGTCGTTGATGTCGGAGATACCGTCGAGCTCCTTCGCCGCGAGAAGCTCCTTGATCTTCGAGAACACCGCGTTTGGGCTGACCTGGTACGGAAGCTCGGTGACCACGATCTTGTCATTCGTCTTGCCTTCGACGATCTCGGCCGTGGCACGCATCTTGATGCTGCCTTTGCCGGTCTTGTAGGCGTCGATGATGCCGCCCTTGCCCATGATGAGCCCGCCGGTTGGGAAGTCTGGACCCTTGATGAATTGCATCAGGTCGGATGGCTCGGCATCGGGGTTGTCGATGAGGTGGATCGTGGCGTCGATGACCTCACCCAAATTGTGCGGCGGGATGTTGGTGGCCATGCCGACCGCGATGCCTTGGCTGCCGTTGACCAACAGGTTCGGGAACCGTGCTGGCAACACTTCTGGCTCGGAGAATTCGCCCGAGTAGTTATCGACGAAATCGACGGTGTTCTCGTCGATATCCGCGAGGAGCTTGAGCGCCAGGGGATCGAGGCGGCACTCGGTGTATCGCGCTGCAGCCGGTGAATCATCGGGCGTGTACCCAAAGTTGCCCTGCGGCTCGATAAGGCGATGCCGTAGCGAGAAGTCCTGCGCCATACGCACCAGCGAGTCGTAGATGGCCGAGTCGCCGTGCGGGTGGTACTTACCCATAACCTCGCCGGTAACACGCGCCGACTTGATCGTAGCTCGGTCAGGGTTGGCGTTGAGCTCGTTCATTCCCCAGAGAATTCGGCGGTGAACAGGCTTCAATCCGTCGCGCACATCGGGCAGTGCGCGCGAGACGATGACCGACATCGCGTAGTCCAGGAAGGAGCGCTCCATCTCCTCTTGAATATCGATCGGTTCGATCGCAAATTCTGGGCCACCGCCACCTTGGGTCACGTCGCTCATCGGGGCTCCACTTCCTCACTCGAAACGCTGGATTTACACTGCGAAATCAACGGATTCGCCGCGTGAATAACAGCCCTGTAAGTCTACCACCTAGGGGTGACAGACGGGGTCCAGATGCGGGTGAGAACGAAGCGGTTCAGCAGGCGACGATTACGCGGGCTACGTCGGCCCAAATCCCACCCATCTGCGCTTCCCACGCGAAGGTGTCGCCGGCCAGCGTGAGATCATCGTTGCCTTCGAAATAGGTTCCGGTGGTGGTGGGGTAGCACAGTCCCGGAAGTCCAAATTGCGCGGTGCCAGCCTCAAAGCTTGCCCGTCGATACGACAGCCCGAGAATCGGGTCAGAGAAACTGACCGAACCGGTGTTCAGGCCACTCGTAGCCCTATCGACGTTCACAATAAAGGTCGCCGCCAGCGTTCCTGCCGGAATGACCGCTCCCTGAGAGCTTGAGCCGCTGAACACACCGTTACTCGCCCGGTCGACGACAACGTCCTGAGCGAGCGGTGCGCACGTGGTTTCTTGGAAGACGAACGTATCGGTGTCAGATTCCATGACGTTGCGCTTGATCGACGCCGGCGGCGGATCGAGAATGACCACATTCTGCGAAGAGGTTATGTAGGGCCGAATCGTCGACCCGGCCGCAGTTGCGATCGCGGCGAAGCTCACGACCGACGGTGTTACCCAAAGAGCAGTAGAACCCTTCAGAACTCCCCGTCGACCAAGCCTCCGCGCTCCAGTTTCTTCTTCAGCAGACATCGCAGAACTATCGGCAAAACCGCTAACACATTTAGCAGAGGCCCATGGCCTAGATGTCGAGGAAACGAACGTCTTTCGCGTTGGTCTGAATGAAATGCTTGCGACGTTGAACGTCCTCGCCCATAAGGGTGGAGAACACTTCGTCAGCCATGGCAGCCTGCTCGACAGATACCTGCAACAGCGTGCGGTCGCCGGGGTTCATGGTGGTTTCGGCCAGCTCCTGCCATTGCATCTCGCCTAGGCCTTTCAGTCGCTGGAAGTCCTTCTTGTGGTTGGGATGCTCTTCCATGAAGACGTCCTTCTCACGATCGTCCTTGAGGTAGAGCTTCGACTTGCCTTGTGTGGTTGAGTACAACGGCGGCTGGGCGATGTAGACGTGGTTGTTCTCGACCAGCTCGCGCATCTGGCGGAAGAAGAAGGTCAACAACAGGGTGCGGATGTGGCTGCCGTCGACGTCAGCATCAGCGAGCAGGATCACCTTGTGGTAGCGGATCTTCTCGATGTCGAACTCTTCGCCGATGCCTGCGCCAATCGCCTGAGTAAGCGTTTGAACTTCGTTGTTTTTGAGCATCTTGTCAATGCGGGCACGTTCGACGTTGAGGATCTTGCCGCGGATCGGCAGGATCGCCATGGTCTTGGGGTCGCGGGCCTGAATGGCCGACCCACCTGCGGAGTCGCCCTCCACGATGAAGAGCTCGCGCTCACGAGGGTCCTTGCTGGAGCAGTCCTTGAGCTTCTCGGGCATACCCGCGCCGTCGAGCGCGGTCTTGGTGCGCATGTTGTCGCGCGCTGCACGAGCGGCTTCACGCGCTCGCTGTGCGGCGATGGCCTTGTTGATGATGGCCTTGCCCTCATTGGGGTTCTCTTCGAGCCACTCAGCGAGCTTTTCGTTGGTGGCCTTCTCGACCATCGAACGGACCGACACGTTGCCGAGCTTGTCCTTCGTTTGGCCTTCGAACTGCGGGTCTTGCAGGCGAACCGAAATGATTGCGGTGAGCCCTTCTCGAACGTCGTCGCCGCTGAGCGACTCGGACTCTTTGAGATAGTTCCGGTCATGGCCATACGCGTTGAGTGTGCGGGTGAGCGCCGAGCGGAAGCCGGTCTCGTGCATACCGCCGCCGCCGGTCGTGA
>CAYUKM010000055.1:10770-17155 GCA_964445255.1 uncultured Acidimicrobiales bacterium | reverse complement strand
GTTCTGGCGATGATCGCCAGCCACAAACAAGCCATCATCTCGCCGGGCCACGATGGGAACGTCCTCGCCGGGCAGGTGACGGGGCTGAGCGTGGGCGATGTCGTCGCGTCGGAGCAGCTCCCAGTCGCTCACCGCACCACCGAACCATCCCCGCAACTGCAGGCGAACCGCAGCGTCGTCAGCGTCAAGGTGCGGGTGTGACACCGCGATGAGGTGCTTGCCCACCGGAGCATAGGCACGAGACACGTTCGACATGACCGCAACATTGTTGACCACGCCCTCCCCCGTTCCGTTCAAGAACAGCAACGGCTCGCCGAAGGGCGCTTCAGCGGCGCTGAACCAGTAGGTGGTTACGGAGTTCCAGCCCAGATCTGGGGTATCGGCAAGCGCCGCCGCCGAGGCCATGTCGGTGGCGACGATCACGGCATCGGCTGATTCAACAACCCCACCTACGGTTACCGAGTTCTCGGTGACCGCCTCGACCGGAGTCGATAGGCGCACGGTTCCCTCCGGCAGTCGATCAGCGATCTGTGCCGCCAGTTGACCCATGCCCTTGGCGGGGACTGCGCCGTAACCCTCGCTGAGCATGCGAAAGACAAACTCAGTAAAGCGACTCGTCACTTCGAGCTTTGGGTCCAGCGTGATCCCCGAGAACAACGGGTGCAAGAACTGCGAGACGAACTCATCGGAGAACTTCAAATCACCGAGGCGAGTTCGGGTGGTGCATTCGGGCTTGGACCAAACCTGATCGATCGGACCCGCGACGACCTTGCGACGCCAGTCGAGCAGCCGCACCTTGTCTGCAACCGAACCTATAGGGGCTCTGACCGTGTCCATCAGATCGGCGGTCTGTCGTAGCGGATCGCCCACCCGAACCCTGCCCGAGTCGAGCTGAACCAACGACCCGGCGTGGAAGCGGCGCAGGTCTAGCGCGTCATAGTCGAAGACGCGTTGTGCGACGGGGTAGGCCGTGAGCAGAATCTGGAACCCGCGGTCGAGTAAATAGCCATCAACCTCATCGGTACGTACCCGACCCCCGACACCATCGGAGGCTTCGTAGACGGTGACGTCGTATCCGCGTTCAGCAACCAGCTTTGCGGCAGCCAGCCCGGCGAGACCAGCTCCAACGATTGCGATCTGACCCATTATGAGTCCTCCGCCACGATTGTCGCCCGCAAGGCTCGATAGGCACTCTCGTAGCCAGCGGCACCGAATCCAGCCACGGTTCCGCGACACACCGGGCTCACCAACGATGTATGCCGGAACGCTTCACGCGCTGCAGGGTTCGATAAATGCACCTCGACAACCGGGTATCCAACCGCCGCGATCGCGTCGCGCAACGCCACCGAGGTGTGGGTGTACCCGCCGGGGTTAAACAGCGCGCCGTCAGCCCACGACGCAGCCTCTTGGAGCGCATCTACAAGCTCCCCCTCGCCGTTGGACTGGGAAGCCCTGAGCTCGTCACCGAACTCACTCGCGAGCGCCTGCAGCGCCTCCTCGATGTCGGCCAACGTCGCGGAGCCGTATACCTCCGGCTCGCGGGTCCCTAGGAGGTTGAGGTTCGGGCCGTTCAGCAACAAGAAACGCACCCGTTCAGTGTAGATCGGCTCATGGCGCGCCCTCGCTACCGAAATGTGCGAATTCCCGCCTAGTGCGCAGCCGTCACTCGCCAGGTTGCGGGGAGCATCGTGACCGCGCCCTTCGCGGGATTCACCTCGAAGGCCCGCGTCTTCGACGCGATCACTTCGCGGCCCGAGTGCAGCTCTACACGCAGGTTGTAGCGACCAGCGGACAACGTCAGAGGATCAACGTGTGCCGCTAGCTCCCCGACTCCCGATGCGTCAAGCAGATCGTCCAACGAGCCACTGTCATAGCCGTAGCCGGTAGGCGCGCCGCCAGCGGCGAGAACCCGCAGCTTGAGCCGCAAGCCCGATCGGAGCGATTCTGGTCGCAGACCGATCGAGATGGTTGCTGGCGCACCGACCTGTAGGGGCGCCCCGTCAGGACCGGCGAGTTCCACCTCGTTGAACCACGAGGCGTTGGTGTCAGCGGCTTCAAGGTCCTTTGTGATCGCCGCCTGCTTTTGTTTGCGTGCGTTGACCTTGGCTTCTTTCGGTGGCACAGGTGCCGCACCATCAATGACGCGCCCGGAACGGTCGGTCTTGGCCGCCTCGCGATACTCCTCGAGGATCTCCTTCGGGTCCCCGAAACGACGTGCCTCGCCATGGTGGAGCCACAGCACTTTGTCGGCAGCCTTCTCCAACATCGAGAGACTGTGTGTGACTTGGATGATGGTGGCGCCACGCTCGCGCAGTTCGGCCATGCGCCGGGCACCGTGCTGCTTGAAAGCAATGTCGCCGACCGCTGTGATCTCATCGGCCAGTAGGACTTCGGGCTGCATCTGGATGGAGACCGCAAAGCCGAGTCGAGCTCGCATACCCGACGAGTAGGTTTCGATCGGCGCGTCGATGAAGGACCCGATGTCGGCCATGTCGACAATCTCGTCCATGACTGAGTCCATGTAGCTGCGTTCGAGCCCGACCACCGAGGCGTTCATGTAAATGTTCTCGCGTCCGGTCAGCTCACCGTGAAAGCCCGCACCTAATTCGAGCAGAGCGGTCACTCGTCCACGAACGCGCACGTGCCCGGTCGTCGGCCGGTAGACGCCACACAGGGTGCGGAGCAGGGTCGACTTGCCTGATCCGTTGCGTCCAATGATGCCAATGAGCGATCCTTTCTCGACCTCCATCGACACATTGCGGAAGGCCCAGAACTCCTCGCGCTTGGCAGAAGAGAAGCCGGTCATCTTGTCTTTGAGGCTCGTGCTGCGGCGCCCCAGCAAGAACTTCTTCGAGACGTCGACGGCCTCGATCGCGAGCTCACTCATCAGCGCTACAACCCTTCGGCCACATCGGCCGAGCTACGAGCGAAGATTGCCCACCCGATCAACAACACGCCGAAGGAGAACCCACTTAGGTAGAGCCAACTGACCAGCGATGGCCATTGTTGAAACAAGATGCCGGTGCGGCCGAACTGAATCATCTGAGCGAACGGATTGAAAGCAACGATGTTGGCAACCCAAGCAAAGTTGTCCGAGAACCGCTCCGTTGCCTGTTCGATCGGCCAGATGAGCGGCAGCAGATAGAAGCCGAGACGCAAGACGATGGCGTAGATGTAGCTGACGTCGCTATACCGAGAGTTCACGACCGACAGCCCAAGGCCAACACCGAGACCGCTGACGGCGGCAAACAGGGCCGCGGGGATCAACACGATCGCGTGGATACTCAAATGACCCCACAGCCCAAAGAAGGCGATTACGACGCCGACCAAAACACTTGCCTCAACCAGCGACCCAAGCGCGGTCGACAGCGCCGCGGCAGCGGGTGGGAAATATAGCTTGCGCCGGAGCTTTACAGTCGCAGTGAAACCATTGAGCACCTTGGCCGACACCGTTCGGTAAAAACCCCAAACCGCAAGGCCCGCGAGCAAGAAATGTGGGAACGAGTTGAACCCGTTGGGCGCGTCGGGGACCGCGCGGTTGATGCCGAGAAGAACGCCAAAGACGAAGGTGTAGATCGCCACCTCGGCGATCGGGTTGATCAGCGACCAGAACCATCCGAAATAGCTACGCAAGTACGTCACCCGGAGGTGCCGCTTGGTCATGTAACTGATAAAGCCGCGGTATTTCCAGGTCTCGCGCATTGAGGCCAACACCGTGGTGCTCGCCGACGATGCCGACCAGACGGTCGCCGACGAGTCGTTTCCATCGTCGGGGGACTCCAGATTGTCGAACTCGCGCTCGGTTGCGGTCATGGAAGATACGCCTCCGTGGTCCCCACGACCGTACCCGCCTTGTTGAGCACTTTGGTGGCGAGCAACTTCTGATCGATGGCGTCGAGTTCCACCAGGAGCCAAGCAAGAGCGGCGTTGGCTGCCCGCTCGGCGCCGTCTCGGGCTTTCAGCGCAAAGCCAATGCCTCGTTGCGGAAGTGCCCCCATGAACACACCTTCGGCGCCCCCTTTGACGAGCAAAGGCTCCTTCGCATGCGTTTGCACGAGCAATTCCTGACGACCGACCCCAGAAAGCAGCGACGCTCGACCCGGTAAGGCCTGGGTAACTCGTCGAGCGGGTTCGTCATCACTGGTCGCCAAGCGCTGCATCGACATGGCGAGTGAGTCGAGTGGTAGAGCGAACGTAGGAATTCCACAACCGTCGATCCCGTAGTCGAGGTCGGTCGTATCTACGCCCGTGTAGCGAGCAATGGCGTCCGCGACGAGTTGTTGGACGGGGTGTTCGCGGGAGACATAACCCTGTGGGTTGTGTCCCAAGTGCTGGGCCACGGTGAGGAAGGAAGTGTGCTTTCCTGAGCAACAATTGTGAATCGGTTCGAAACGTTGCCCCTGACGGAGCAGATCGTCTGCAACTGTTGTTGACAACGGCCGACCCGGGCCACATTCGAGGGCGTCCCGATCCAACCCGATTCGCTGCAACCAACCAACGACGGCCTCCAAGTGCTCCGGTTGAGCGCTGTGGCTCGCCGAACCAAGAGCGATCTCATCGTCGGTCACCTCGAAGCGTTCGGCAGCACCGGTTTCGATGAGCGGGAGCACCTGAATGGGCTTGATGGCAGAGCGAGGCAAGACCACACGGGAGATGTCACCGGCGGAAATTTCGGGCCCGTTCGCACCGAAAACCAGGGCATCCACAAGGTGTTCACTCTCGAGAACGCCCCTCGTCACCCGTATCTGAATGGGCTGTGAATCGCCTGACATCTCTCCAGTCTGGATTAAAAACGACCGATTGGACGTTAGAACTAGAGTAAGCAACCTGTTTTCGGGTGCGATAGCCTAGCTATATCAACGGTCTGGCTGTTGTTGTGCACCCATTGAAAGGACCCACCCCGTGAGTTCATTTGGCCCCCAAGATTCCGCCACCCTGCGTCGGATTCCGGCAGCTCAAGCGCCTGAAACCGATCGCGCCACCTTTGTCGCGAAGGTATACCAACACATCGCTGCAGCCCTAGCGGTATTCGTCGCCCTCGAGGCGGTCTTGTTCATCACCGGCATCGCAGATGCGCTCGGCGACTTCTTCCTCGGCGGTGGTCAAGGCCGCTGGCTCCTGATGCTCGGCGGGTTCATGGTTGCCAACTGGTTCGCTGCTAACGCATCAGCTGACCTCGCCAATCCATCTCGCCAATACCTCGGGTTGTTCGCCACCTCGGCAGCACAAGCGGTCATCTTCGCCCCGTTCCTGTCGATCGTCTTCCGTCAGGAAGGCGGCGGCGCCACCGTCGCACAGGCCGCGATCATCACCATCATCGGCTTTGCGATCCTCACCGTGATCGGACTCTTCACCCGCAAGGACCTCTCGTTCCTGCGTCCGATCGTCATGTGGGGCTTCGGTCTGGCACTGCTCGCCATCGTCGGCGGCGCAATCTTCGGATTCGGCCTCGGCACCTGGTTCTCGGTTGCAATGATCGGCCTCTCGGGTGCTGCGATCCTCTTCCAGACTCAAAGCGTTCTGCGCCGCTACCCCATCGGTAGCCACGTCGCAGCAGCCGTCGCACTCTTCAGCTCGCTGATGACCATGTTCTGGTACGTGCTTCGCCTCCTCATCAGCCGTGAGTAATAGAACCTCGTGAACGAAGGGCCGGCCCATTGGGCCGGCCCTTCGTCATTTTTGACATAACATTTCATGGCTCTGGCCAGGCATTCACACTCCCCCCGAAACGGCCGAAGACACAACTATGCGAATCGATGCAATTCCTATCGGCGACAACCCCCCTGAAGACATCAACGTGATCATCGAGGTCTCCGTTGGCGGCGAGCCGATCAAATACGAACTCGACAAGACATCGGGAACTCTGTGGGTCGACCGGTTCCTGTACACACCCATGCGTTACCCAGGGAACTACGGGTTCGTGCCGCACACCCTCAGCGAAGATGGCGATCCAATCGATGTTCTGATCTGCAACACCCGAGAGCTTGCCCCTGGAAGCGTTATCAACTGCCGCCCCATTGGAGTACTCGTGATGGAAGACGACGGCGGCCCGGACGAGAAGCTTCTCGCCGTCCCGAGCACTTCTATCTCACGCCGTTACGAACGGGTGCAGAGTTACACCGACCTTCCACCGATCACCCTCCAACAAATCGAGCATTTCTTCGATCACTACAAGGACCTCGAGCCCGGCAAGTGGGTCAAAATCGAACACTTCGGTGAGGTCGATGAGGCAAAGCAGGCCATCATCGACGCGATCGAACGTGAGAAGGCACAACCTCGCAAGCCCCGCCGCCGGGCAACTGACGACTAGTTTACCCGGGCTTCGCCCTCCAGGGCTCGGATCCGGCCCTAGCGGGCCTCGACCTCGCGCCTGCTGGCCAGAGGC
>CAYUKM010000055.1:7321-10670 GCA_964445255.1 uncultured Acidimicrobiales bacterium | reverse complement strand
CAGGGCTCGGATCCGGCCCTAGCGGGCCTCGACCTCGCGCCTGCTGGCCAGAGGCGGAGCAACGTCGCTCGTCCCTCGCTCCTGGCTAGCTGGCCACACCTTTACAGGTTGCCCAAACCGCGAGTCTGATCGCCGGTTTTGCCCGGTCTTCTCGCTCCAGCGGTCGCAATCCGAGCCCCAGGGGGCTCTCGATGCGTGCGACGGCCCCCGGAGGGAAGAGGTGCGCTGCAGCCCGAGCCGCCAAAATGAGGGCGGAGCCCTTGGCGGCGAGGGACCAGCGCTAGATCACGCGGACTAGTAGCGAAATTGCAGCCAGGATTAGGACTGCGATTACGAGTTGTTCGAACTTAGATGTGTCGAGTCGCTTTCGCAGGAAGGCGCCGACCGGCACCATGATGAGTGCGAACGGCACGAGGATTAGCCCAAGGAGTAGGCCGTCGGAGAAGTCGGGTTGGAACAGCAATACCACCAGTTGGACCCCGCCGTGTGCGGCAAAGCTCGCGGTTAGGGCGAATACGAACGCATCGACGGCGATTCGGCGAGACAAGAACCACGCTGACACCACTGGAGCGGAGACACCAGTAGCGCCCTGGAAGATCCCTGAAACGAACCCCACCGGACCGGCGAAGCGATCGGTGGACGTGGTGTCACGCTCCCCTTCGCTCGACAATTGCCGGCTGATCACAAAGGCCACCACGATGACAATCAACGCTATTCGCAATACGCGGTCGGGCAAGATCGGCAATAGGAGCGTCCCAACCACGGTGCCTGCAATTCCGACGAACATAAATGGTTTAAACGTCCGTGCAGCAGGGGCTTCGATTCGATTAACCCATGCGATTTGCGCGTTCAGGACGAAGTTCGATGGGGCGACGATCACGATCGCGTCGGCAATGTCGAGGAACAGCGCTAGGACTGGCACTAGCAGCAGCGGATAGCCGAGCCCGGTAATCGACTTCAAGAGCGCTGCAAGGACAGACACCCCAATGATGAATATGAGTTCGGTTGTGCTCAAGTTCGCTCTCCAAGCGACTCGCTCATCATCATGGCGATGAACCGTTGCAGCGCCGGAGATGGCGTCCGATCACGTAAACGAATCAGACTCAGCGTACGAGAAGCGATCGGCTGTTGGACAGCGCGGTCCAAGGCATGGGGTTCGCGCTCCGCATCGACCGCCGGTAGGACCGTCCACCCCATTCCGAGCCGGACCATCTCACGAATCACCGCAGGCTGCGAACTCTCCGCGACAACGTCAAACACGACGCCCTGGGCCTGAAGCGTTTGCGCGGCCAGATTTCGAGTCAGCGAGTCTTCGGGGAAGGTCACCCATGGGCCCCACTGCTCAACCGAGGACTTGGCTGCCCCGTCGGGGCCGTAGACGTAGATCGGCTCAGCGACGAGTTCGGTGCAGTCGAGGTCGTGAGACTCCGGCGGCTCGACCGAAACGATCACGTCATGCTCATCCCGACGGAGCTCGTCGATGAGTTGGGCCGAGGGCCGCACGCTGAGGCGTAGTTCAAGTTCGGGGTGCACCCGCCGGAAACGAACCAACGTGTCGCCAAAGTGATGAATGGCAGCGGTGTCGATCATCCCGGCTCGTATCGCGCCGGTAGCGCCTTCGAGCGTGTTTGCGACCCACCGATCTAGGCCCTCATACGCACCGAGAATTCGCCGGGCATGTTCGGCGACGCCGTGCGCCTCGGCGGTTGGCACACGCCTGCGGCCGACCTTGTCGAATAGCACCAACCTCAATCGGTTTTCGAGCTCTCGAAGACCTTGACCAAAAGCGGAGGTGGTCACCCCGAGCGCTTCTGCACCGGCGGTCCAGCTACCCGTTTCGATCGCCGCCAACAAGTAGCCGAGCTGGGCCGATGTTGGGCGCTCACTCACGTCAGTACACCCTGCAGAAGTCCGTGCAAATAGTGAAGCATCTCGTTACTATATCGTCGCACACAGATATGGTCCGGTAGTTTCACCGCCATGACGACTGCACGAAATATCGCTCCCCCATCCGGCAAGCTCGGTGTCTTGATGCCAGGCCTCGGCGCTGTTGCATCCACGTTGATCGCCGGCGTTCTCCACTCTCGCCGAACCGGCGAAGACCCACTCGGTTCCGTCGCCCAAATGGCACACATCCGTTTGGGCAAGCGCGAGGAAAACCGCAACCCACGCATCAAAGAGTTCGTACCACTCGCCGAGCTCGACGACCTCGTCTTCGGTGGCTGGGATCCGTTGTCGCCGAACGCCCTCGAGGCA
Source organism: uncultured Acidimicrobiales bacterium (assembly GCA_964445255.1). Classification (GTDB taxonomy): domain Bacteria; phylum Actinomycetota; class Acidimicrobiia; order Acidimicrobiales; family SHLQ01; genus SHLQ01. The sequence goes on along the minus strand of CAYUKM010000055.1, from coordinate 8,414 downwards.
GCGCAGACCGCCGGCGTAATGAAGCCAGAAGATCTCGCCGCCATCTCTGGCGATCTTGAAGGCGTCGTTGCTATGGACGCGGTCTTCGACCAGCGTTGGGTCTCACGCATCGAAGGTGTTCGGGTCAAGACCGAGACGAACAAGTTCGAGCAGGCCGAGGCGTTGATCGCAGACATCGAACAGTTCCGCACCGAGAACAACTGCGACCGGCTCGTCATGATCTGGAGCGGATCGACCGAGGCATACCAAGAACCGTCGGCCGTCCACGACAACATCGCCTCCTTCGAACAAGGGCTGCACGACAACGACGACAACATCTCGCCAAGCCAGATCTACGCCTACGCCGCCCTCCAAGCTGGAGTACCGTTCGCGAACGGCGCACCGAACCTCACCACGGATCTTCCCTGCATTGTGCAGCTAGCCGAGCGTGAGGGCGTGCCGATCGCCGGCAAGGACTTCAAGACCGGTCAGACGCTTATCAAAACGCTGATCTCCCCTGGACTGAAGAGCCGCATGCTCGGTATTCGTGGCTGGTACTCGACCAACATCTTGGGCAACCGTGACGGTGAGGTTCTCGACGCTCCGGAGAACTTCCAGACCAAGGAAACCTCAAAGCTCGGTGTGCTCGATACGATCCTCCAGCCCGACATCTACCCGGCGCTCTACGGAAACATCGATCACAAGGTAAGGATCGACTACTACCCACCCCGCGGCGATGAGAAAGAAGGCTGGGACAACATCGACATCTTCGGGTGGCTCGGCTACCCGATGCAGATCAAGATCAACCTGCTCGCACGAGACTCGATCCTCGCTGCACCGATCGTTCTCGACCTCGCGCTGTTCATGGACCTCGCCGCTCGCGCTGGCGAGTCCGGCGTACAGGAATGGTTGAGCTTCTACTTCAAGGCTCCGCAGTCCGCCGGGCCCAACGACCCCGAGCACGACATCTTCATTCAGCAGACCAAGCTGAAGAACACCCTCCGCGAGTGGATGGGCGAAACCCCAGTAACCCACTCAGAAGCTGGCTGATCTGCGAGTGCCGAGAATTAGCGGCGGAGCCGCCTCGGCGGTTGCAGAAAATCCGCAGAGCACA
>CAYUKM010000055.1:0-7221 GCA_964445255.1 uncultured Acidimicrobiales bacterium | reverse complement strand
GCCGAGAATTAGCGGCGGAGCCGCCTCGGCGGTTGCAGATCAGTCGAGCCAGGTGAGGGTACCGGGTTCGAGGATTTCTCGGAGCTTGGCGTTCGACTCGTCAAACCGAGGACCGTACTTGGCACGAATAGCCTCATCGACACCATCGTGGCTGCGCTTGTTGTACTGCGGGTACTCGCCACCCACCAGTGGGGGCAGTCCCAAGAAATCGGTGGCTCGACGAACCGTCGCCTCAGGTTCGGACTGCAACTTCGCGGAGTCGAGCACGAGCACTTGGTCGCGCCCGAAGATGTCGAAGTAACGCTGCACCTGGTCGGCGTACTGGCCTCTCGAGATGTAGGCGTGGAAGATGTGTGGCTTCGAGATGTACTGCGGATCGTCGAGGATCTTCTGCTCCTCACCTTCGAGGCGTCCTTCTTCGGCGTCGAGCGCATCGGTGAGCGAAAGGGTTTCGAACCCGCGCTGAACCTCGTGGTTGTGGTGCGAAATTGCCCGACCGAGCGGCTCGCGAAGCAGAGCGATTATCCGAGCTCCGGGGGTGACGTCGTGGATTCGTTGCGGGATCGTCGGATGGAAAAGGTAGTACGGCGCACCCTCTCCGATTGCGGGATCAGCGCCGTGTTCGCTTCGCTGAGCGTCGATGGTGGATTGCAGCGGGAAGTTGCCCCGGTACCAATCGAGGGTCTCGTGAAAGTTGGTGTCGAAGTAGTGCACGCCCTTGGCGCGACGAGGGCCGTGGACCAACTCGTGAGCCAAGAGGTAGATGAACATCGAGGTGGACCCGCCGCGCTGGGTTCCGACGACGTAGAAATTCGGCAAGGCCCGCGGCCGCGGGTCGACCCGGCCAATATTGCGGTTCAGCCAGACGTAGATGTCACGGACGGGTTCCGGCAGCGCTGTTTTCTTGCCGAGTGCCTTACGACCGATCATCGAACACCTCCAGATTTGGTCGGCCAGAGCGTCGCCAATTGCGCCTCTACCTGTGCTTGACGATCACCATGCATGGCACCGCCTTCGTGATGGCGAGCAACGAGTTCCAAGAAGTAGGCCGTAGTCATGACTTGATGATTTTCCACAGGGACACCAATGCGTTCCAGGTCGGAGCGAGCCGCGTCGGTGCCCTCACCGTATTGGTAATGCAGGTGCAACAGGTCGAACCCCATAGGTACTCCATCGGCCGTTCGCTCCCAATCCCAAATAAGCGTTCGACCATCATGAAGCCGGCCGATGTTCCACGGTGACCAATCGCCGTGCCACATGGACGGTTTCAGCAACTGGAAGCGGTCGTCAGCCGCAAGCTCCGCGGCGATATTGGCGAACTTCGCCAATGTGGGGTCGCTGAGCCTGGTTTCCAAACCTCGCCACCACGAGGAGGCCTTTACCGTGTCTGACGTGTTACGAGCGTCGAAGGCTCGGATGTAATCAAGCGGAATCGAATCGATGCTTACCGATGAGGATCCCTGCGTTTCGAAAGGAACCATGACCAGAAGCTCACTGGACCCAAAGGTGCCTCGATGCAACAACTCCGGTGTCACGAAGTCGTCGAATGGGTGTTTGGCGAATTGCTCTAGCCAGTCGCCTTCGTTGGCGACCATTGAGGCGGTATGCGGGTCAGGGCCCATCTTGGCGACCGCACGCAACGTCGATCCCTCGTAGCAGCGAACGATGGGTTTGAGGTTGGGGCGAGGTGGGCCCACCGCGATCGAAAGCCGTAGGTCCGAACCAAGAAGTTCGCTGAGATGCTCGCGTAGCGTCGAGGAAGACGAAGCGACCGTCCAGTCGGCTCGTCGCCGAGCAAACACTCGTGAAGCGCCTTCGGAAAGGAGCCCAGCAGCGGCTCCTGCTCGATTCTCAATGAAACGCTGCATCGCGTCTCGCATTGCTTGTTTGCTGGCGCTGTCGACAACGACCCGCGGATCAGCAACTCGTGGCAAAGCGATGTACTTCTCGTCCGATGAAGGCGCGCGGAGGTTTCCCTCTTCGGAGCCGCACAGAATCCGTGTCCACCAGTCTTCGTCGACTGCCCTCATGCCACCGTAGTTGGCGGCGATAACGCTGCACGGCGCCTCGCAAGACGCGAAGCTACAGATGTCTCGCGCCGATCTCGCAATATCAATGCCGCGGCGATCATCATGAACGGCAGCGACGCGGGTAGATGATCGTAAAAGAAGGACGTAATCAATGACGTCGCTATGGCTAGGTGCAGGAGGAAGTGTTCCTGTGTCGCAACATTGCGTCCTGTTCGCCACGTCATCGTTATCCAGAAGCCCATGTAGAGCACCGCGCCTGGGATGCCCTGACTGAACAAGGCCGTCCAGAAAGCGCCATGGGTTCCAATCGCCGGACGGAACGGCTGCGGATTCGAAATCGGCGCGCCGAAACCAAGGAGCGGTGAATCGGGGACTCGTTCAAGAACGTCGGTGTAGATATCGCCACGGGCCTCGAAGGAGTGCACGCTGGTAGCGCGCCCCGATACCACTTCGCCAAGCGGTGAGACCAGGATCAGCGCAATGGCAAACACGGCAATGAAAGCGAATCGGATAGCGAGGAGTAGTTGGCCATCGCTAGCTCGACGTGCAATGACGTAGAGGCCGAGCACCACGATCGTGATCCACAGTGCACGGTTCGCAGAGATCGCGATCGGTATTGCCGCGAGAACAGCGAGCGGCACAACGAAGCGACGAAGACGTTGGAGGTGACCAGCCGCAGCAATGGCGATGAAGATCAATGGAGCGAGCGATGATGCCCACTGGTTTGTAAAGCCAAATGGCAGGGCAGGTCGGTTGAGCGGGAACCCAAGGAAATCCTGCGTCTGGGCAAACGGTGGCCGCACAATGCTCGATACGAACGGGTCGCTACGAATCGAGCCCGGGAGAACCTGAGCGAAGGGGGTGTTTAAACGCATCTCGCCGAAGATCAGACCCATGAACCCGCCGAAGATGGCGATGAAAATGAAGAGGCCGCCCAGGACCGCGAGAACTCGCGAAGTCGGAAGGTACTTCTTTGGCACGTTGTACAGGTACAAGAACATCGCTGTCGCCCCAAGCGTTACCGACGCCCGCAAACCAAAGGAGAAATAGCGGCCGACCGTCTGGTCGAGCGTGAGCGCCGAGGTCAAGAACCAGCCGACGTAGAGCAACCAGATACCAAATCCCTTGGGGATCCGAATCGGTCGGACGAGCAGTAGTCCGATGCCCATGACCACGCCGCCGATAGCGAAGGTGAAGTAGGCCAGTCCCAGAACCCAAAAGATGGGCATGAGCGCGACCACATAGAACGGCGCGCCTGGATGCAGTAGACCGCGCATCTCACGCTGCGCTTGCTCCACGTGTGGGAGGCGCCGACCCAAGTCCCGCGGTGGGGTGATGGTAGCCACTAGATCGAATTTCCTCGCTTCTGGAGCTGGGAGACCACAAAGGCTGAAGGAACACCAGCAGCGACCCCGAGGGCCAGAGGGGCACGACCTTCCTTCGGGTTGAGCTTGAGCGTCTTCTTCGCCAAGTCCATAGCGCCCTGGCGGTCGCCGAGCGAGGCCTTCGCGAAGGCCATCTGACCGTAGATTCGAGCGAGCCCAACGGGCTCGGTCTCAAACTCGGGGTACCGGTCGAGGATGTACTGCAAGCCGTCGATACGCATCTGCCACCGCTCGGCGTAGAACGACGCCGTGTGCCAACGCACCGTCACGAGCGGTGCTGGCACCAAGATCATGTCGGTAATGCGGGTTGCTCGAAGGAGCCACTCGTAGTCCTCGCCATAGCCACCGGGGACGTCTTCATCGACCAGACCGATCTGGTCGATGAGTTCAGCTCGACGCATAAGGAAGGTCGATGGGTGAGCCTCGAAGACACGACTGCGGAGCAGGTCTCGAAACGTCACGCGGGAATCATCACGAACGCGCTCGACCGATTCACCTTCGTATTCGACGGTTACACCTGATCCAACGAAGTGGACATCGGGGTGCGAACGCAACACGTCCACCTGGCGACGAATCTTGCTCGGGACCCAGACGTCGTCGTCATCGCAGAAGGCGACGAGGTCGCTGGAGGTACCGAGGATGCCGGTGTTTCGAGCTCCTTGGAGCCCCTGCACGCGGCTATTCGGCACGATGATCACTTGCCGGTTGCCTTCACTTACTGCCAAGGAATGATCGGGCTCGGTCTGATCGAAGATCACGATCGTGGTGATCGAACCCTCGTAGTCTTGCGCGTCGATCGCGGCGAGGGTCTGGCGCAGAAGTTCTGGGCGATCACGCGTCGCGACAATGGTCGCGACGCTCGGTGCGTACTGGTCCGGCATCTAGGCTTCCTTGGAATAACGGTAGCGTCCCAACATCACTCCCGTGATTCGGCTTACCACCTTCGACATTTCAGGATCGAGCGAGTTCCGCCAGCTTTCGTCGGCCTTGATCTCCACTGGCTTGCGCTCGAGTCTGCGAGGGTTGCCAGATACCGAGTGACCCGGTTCCAAGATGATGGGATCCTCCGTGTCCAGGATGTCCCCTGCGGTCGGTTCGATACCGGCGAAGGTGAACAACTGGTTGAGCGTTCCGGTCGGGTTCGCAACAAAGTCTTCGTAGCGGACCGTCGTCGTGTCGACTCCGAGTCGATCCATATTCGAGAACGCCCAGTTGAACCACAGCCAGCGCAATCCAATTCGAGCTGGATGCAACGTTGCCATCTGACGGTCGTCTTCGGTGACCTCGGGACGGTCGACGACCTTCGACCACGAATGTGCGACACCGCGAGGGTCGCGCACCATGTGCACGATCTTCAGATCGACGTCGGGAAGGCGACGCAGCAACAATGCGGTGGAGACGTGCTTGGAGGTGTCGACCACGATCGGCTTGCCAGAGACCTCAACAACCGCACGCAAGATCCGGGTAACTACGCCGCCGTATTGCATGGTGTTCGCGCTCAGGAACGGTGAGAGCTGCGGAAACAGAAGTGCGGGGATGTGGCGGGTTCGATCAGCGCGCAACTGCAGCTGACGCATCCGGTCGCCCGATACCTGCTCCCAGCCACCAAAGGCCACCTTGCCCACTCGACTCCAGAAATCGCACTCGCTAAAGCGCTCGCCGCAACCGCATAAGTTGTCTTCGATGACGCCGCGCTCCCAGAGGTGAACGAGTTCACCGATGTTGATCATGTGCCCGTTCTCGTTGAGCAGATCTGAAACGATGGTGCTGCCCGAACGTGGTACCGCACCGATGAAGAGCACCGGCACCTTCTCAACGTCCTTGCTGATGGGGACGACTTCGGCCAGTTCGTTGCCCTTGGAGACCGCCCGCGCTCCGAGCAGGTCGACCATCGAAGACTCAAAGTTCGCGATCGAGATCTGGGCGTGCCCATCGTCGACGGCGACCTCGGAGGCGCCACGTTCTACCGCTGCATCGAGCAACGCAAAGAACTCGGGCTTGGTCCGAGCCATCTGGATTTCGCCATGCGCCGCCAGGCGCTTACAAAAGTCGACCTGATGGTCGTTCACGTGCTCGTCGAACTGCTCTTCGCGAGGGACAACGATTGGGACGATGCCGTTTGATCGGCACTCCAGGATCGTGGCGGGGCCGCCGTGGCAGACAACGACCGTGGCTTTCTGGAACTCTTCGATAAGCCCGGTGCGCTGCAGATAGTCGACGCTCTCCACCTTGGTGGGTTCATTCGATGTCCCACGTTGAACAATGGCGGACTCGACCTCAGGTTCGGTCGCGAACCATTCGTCAAGCCAGTCCATCAACCGGTCGAATCGGTGGTAGTCAGTTCCGACACTGACGAACATCCGTTCAATGCCGCGCGACGTTGCAGGTGAGGTGGCCTCGTGGCTCACATCAGCCTCCCAATAAGTTCCGCCCGTGGATGAAATACGAGCTGGTCTTCCCACTGGACCAGAAAGCGATTCGACAACGGCGCACACAAGCGAGCGGTGAGCGACGCGTTATCAATTCGATCATAGACCTCAATAAAGACGGTTTTGACACCCATGATGCGTCCAAGGAGAAAAAACGGGAACGCCACGGCAGCACCTGTAGAAATCAGTACGTCGGGGCGCTCTCGGCGGAGGACCTTCCACGCCAAACCAAAATTACGGATCAGGTTGGGAACGTTGCGCGTCGTTGGATGGTACGCCCAGTCGCAGCGTTCGGACTCCAAGAGTTCGTGGCTGTCGGGCATATCAAAGGTCACCCAAAAGCGATCGTGGTCTTCCCACCAAGGCTTGAGGATCAACAAATGCGCCAAGTGTCCGCCCGACGACCCAACCAGGCCGATGTTGAGCTGGTTGTCCGAATTGCTGTCTCCGAGAGGGGATTCCATTATCCGACATCTCCCGGTTCAATAGGCCGCTCAGAAATCACGTTCGCGTCTTCTTCGTCAGGTACGACGGAGATCCGAGGCGATGCCTGGGCGGGTGGGCCACCTTCCAAGTTGTGCACAGAAGCCAAGCCACCTTCGTTCTTCCAGGTGTCCCCACCCGGGGTTCCATTCGGCACTGCGACCGACCCGACTTCGCCGCTGCCGGTCGGAAGGATATTCAGGCGGCTCGTACGGTTGAGCACGGCACCGGCGAGGTCAGCCTGCACGTTCTCGAGTTGGATGCGTAGGTCACGCAGCTCGCTGCGCTTGGTGCGGCCAACAGCGGAGACGACGTACACAGCGTCGACGATCGCTGCCAACTGCAAACCCTCGGCGTTGGTGAGCGCTGGTGGGGCATCGAACACGACGATCATGTTTCGCTCTTGAGCAATCGCTAGAAGTGCAGCCACCGAGTTGTTCGCGATCGGGGCCGGTGCACCGCTGCCGGTTGGCAGAATGGTCAGACCGAGACGCTGCTCAGCGTTGTCGATCGCCGTGCGGGCAGCGTCGAGATCGCCAGCGGTGCGCAGGAAGTCGCTCAGTCCCGAGCGACCGGCGAGACCGAAGACTCGGTCCAGAGCGTCGTTTCGACGATCGGCGCCGACCAGCAATACATTGCGACCGGTTTGTGAGATGGCCACGGCGAGATTGATCGCAGTAGTGGTGCGGCCCTCCTTGTCGGTCGCGCCGGTAATTGCGAGGGAGTCGACAACGAAACCGTTGCGCGGGGCAAGCACGGCCGCCGCAAGGCGACGGAAGGACTCGGCGCCGGCGGTTTCTGGCCCGCTTGCGGTAACCATCGCTGGGTTGTCCTCGGTGATTCGAGGGATGTTTCCCAGCACTGGGACACCGAGATCGAGTTCGGTCTCGACCG